>CAVGEN010000099.1:0-22899 GCA_963628185.1 Waltera intestinalis
CCACCAAAAGGGCCCCTGTCCACCAGTGAAAGTCGCATCCGTCAAGAACTCGTTCGTGCGGAATATCACATCGTCAATCTCCTCTTCAAGGAGGTTGATGCCGAAATCTACCGCTGTACTGTCATTGCTCATAATTCTATCGTTGTTTTATGGTTTTTCTATCTTTGAATGTCCTGCATCATTGGCTGAGTCACGCCAACGGTTGTAGGAGGCAGTCGCATTCTCTCCGACACGGTGCTGAAAACGAGCCATAGTCGCCACCAGCTTGTCTGCCTTGCTTTTGGTTGTCAAATACCGAATCCTCAGCAGGAGATAGTCGTTTGACGCTGTTATTTCATCCAAAATGGCAAGGTATTGCTTCTGCCTCTCGCTGTTTGGCATGTAAGCCTTCTTCGTCACCTTGATGGCAAAGTCGTACATCTTGCCAAGCTCTTCCCACGAGTCTATCTCGTCTTGCTTTGCCTTTCCAGTGAGATAGCTGACATTCGACTTCATGGCCATCAGCTTCTCCTCTATCTTGCCGCCCTCGGTCAGCCAAGCCAGATCCACCTCCCTGTCGGCGACATTGGTGACCTCAACCTTCGCCCTTCCCTCCAAGTCGGACTTGATACTGTCCGCATAGTCAACCTGTGGCAAGGAAGAGGTGTTGGCTGAGATACGCAATTGGTTCTTCACCGATGTTGCAGCCTTGGCACCCTTCCTGTAGCTGTTGTGGGTTGTCTTGTAATATATCTCTGGGGTCAGCGTTCCCGACCCCAGTTCCATGACCTCTATCTGCGCTTGCTTGGAATCGTCATGGTTGTAGGTCATGTTTTGACCATTGGAATGGATGGCGACAAATGCCATTGCCAAAATAGATATTGCTCTAACTTTTTTCATAATTTTCTCTTTGTTTTTTCAATAACCAAGATGTCCTGCCTCCAACCATCTTCCTATAGCATCATTTGCCACCTCCCGAATGGTCTTGGAACGGTACAACTCGGACTTCCAGTAACTCGTCCTTGCCTGAATGAACTTCCACGTCTGGTAATAGGCGTTGTTCACTATGTCCTTTATCCTGTCCAAGGACTTGTTGACATTCTCGACCATGAGCATCATGGATGCCGTGGTGCAATGAACCTTACCGCTCGCATAGGCAGCCAAGACCGCAATGGAAGAGTATAGGTTCTGACACTCCTTGGTCAGGTTCTTGACAGCCCTCAGGTTAACTGCCAGCAACAAGGTGTCGGCAGTTTCGAACTTCCCTCGTCTCACAATCTTGTCGTTATAGGTGGAGAGTATCGTCTTGTACTTGCCGATTTTGTCGCTCACATTGTCGTAAGTGCGATATACATTGAACCCTGTACTGACCGTACTGTATATGAGGTCTATCACATCGAATGCCTTAGTGTACTTGTCCAGTTCCAAGTTGATGTCCTTGTACTCCTTGTGGGTAACTTGGCTTGCCCGATGCAACAGCTTGTTGCTTTCCTCCAAGGTCGCCCTCGCCAAGAGTAAACTGCGCTGCTTCTTATGGTCATTGATGTACGCCTCTATGGTTGGGATGTCCCTTGGCACCAGCTGTGCCTTTACGTGTAAAGGCAGAATACTCGTAATGCAGACAAGTAGCAGAACCAATACATATTTGTAGCGTTTACATTCTAACAGACAGTTCATTATGTTTATAGTTTTATTACTCATATTACGTCTATTACCTTTATTATTTATATGGTTATTTTTTAATAAAAGGTGTCTTTAATCCTCATCATCTCCGCTGTCTTCTTTCTCTTCCTCGTAGTAGGCACTGCCTCCATTGTGAAGCCAACGCCTACGGCATTTCTCGGCAATGGTCATTTTTCTGTCCTTGTCAGCATTCAGCTTCGGAATCAGGTCGCGAACCCAGTCCAAAAGGCTGTGCTTGTAATGAAGGAACTTTTCCACTGTGACAAGGTCTGTATATATCTTTGCCAAACGTGCCTCGATTCCCCTGGCAATTTCCAGACGGTCACTTGCCCAGAGCAAATGCCGCACTCCGTCCGCATCTTCCGTTTCCGATGCCGGAGACTTGGAATATTCGACACTGACATCACAGTTAGGGAACCCCTTGGAAAGCTCGCTGATTTTCTCATTGACGAGCCTTGCATTTTCCTCGTTGCTCTTCGAATTGTCAAGTTGCATAATTTCAGCTACGGAGCTGTCACTCCAAGAGCTGGTCAGTTCCCAATCTATCTGTACGATGGCACGATGTATCTTGATACCAAGGAAATACTTGGGTCTTCTTGCGATGGAAATGGTGGCCTTGAACGCTACCGTCCCCTTGACACTGCCTACAGTTCCGTTCCTGACGAAGGTGTAGCCGTCCCATGTTCCCCCATCTGTCCAACTGATGTGATAAGCGTCCTTCATCGCCTTCATCAACTGCGGTATGCGGTTGAAATCATCCGTCTGTGCCTTCTCTCCTTCCTCCGCTTCCTGAATGGCTTGCTTGATGTCGGAAATCTGTTTGTTCGTTTCGTCTATCTGTGATTGCAGTTCAGAAATCTTCTTCTTGTTTTCCTCATACTTCTTACGGTAGGAATCGGTCGCCGACGAAGAGGAGCTTTGCGACATCTTGCGCAACAGCTCGCTGTTTTCATTGTTCAGGGCATCTTGCTGGGATTGCAGACGCTCTGCTTCCTGCTGCAACTCGCCAAGCTTGGCTTGCAGCTCATTGGTATCAATTTGACTGTCGTTCCCGAGCGTGGTATACATCGAACACTCCTTGGTATGGGAATCTACATACTTACCGCATTTTCCACACTTGTAGGTTGTGCTTCCCTTGCCCAACTGCCCTCCGTCATGGCAAGTGATGGTAAAGGTGGCGGATGACGAGCCGGCCAATTTCCTCGCATCGGTCGCCGTATAGTAATGGCGGTTGTCGTAACCAATGTAATAGGTATAGTTGGACTCCTCTGGATGCTGGCTGATATAGTCGTTCAACTCCTCGGAGTTTCCTATTTCCTGGTGGTCGCCATTAGCATTGTACTGCGTAAGTCGTGCCTTCATCTGAGCCATGAACGTGTTCCAATCCATGCTGTAGCTGTCAAACACCTCCTCATAGACCTCTTCCTTGACATCCCACGACTTGGTCACGTTGATGCTGTATGCATAAGCCTTGGCATACATTCCGCTCCTCGACCTGCTTAATATGTACGCCGAGCGGCTATAGTATATATTATACTTGTACTTGGAATCCTGTGCATTCAGCTCAGAGACTTTCTTTCTGCTCCATCCTGCAAAATTCTCGGAGTTACACAGGATGGCTTCCGTCTGGGAAGAGTTGGGATAGAAGTTCTCATCGCTTGTGTTGATCCTATACCATTGGTCACCGTACAAAATACTGTTGTCATCCGTTGGCGGCTGGTAATCACAAAGTTTCTCGCTTCCATAGTCTCTCCTGTAGATATACACCCTTTGGGTATAATACTGACCTGCGGCGGCGTTCTGGAAATCGTCCATCCACTTGGTCAAGTTATAGCTCCCCGAGTCGAAGAATCCGTCAATGTTGTCCTTTCCAGCGAACTTCTCCAAGATCTGCGTAGTGGAGAGACTCTTGTAGTCAGCTATCATGCCGCTTGCGTTATCAATGAGGGTGAGCACGCTTCCCATCTTGTCGTCAAAAGAGCCGTCGAGACTGGTACCTTGCAGGAGTTGGTTCATTCCATTGCTGAAACCTGCTCCTGCCAAGCCCACACCCTTGCTGATGAGGTTGTCCAAGTCCTTTTCCAAGTTCTCCTTGGTAAAACTGCCAGCTATGTCATCACCCAAGTTCTCAAAGAGTCCCTTCCAGTCCACATCTCCCAATTTCGCCAAGTCAAAGATGGGCTTCAACTGCTCGGAAATCTCCAAGAACGGCAAGTCCTTGAAACTGAGGGAAGAGTTGGTTACGACGCTTTCGAACTGTTGGCAGAGAGACTTCACATCCTCAGTTGTCTTCAGCAGATAACTTCCCCAATAGAGTGCCGTGGAAGGGTCTTCTATCATCAGCCTCGCACAGGTGAGGGTCTTGGGAATGATGCGCTTCGAGACTATCTTGTAGATGCGCTTATAGTAATAGTTCTCGTCCGCACTGTTCCATAGGTTCAGATTCGTGAGTGCCTTTCTGTCGAGATACTTGGAGGCGAATATCCCTGCGCTGGCAACCTCGGCAGCCTTGTAGCTGTCATATATCTTCTGGAGGTTCTCGTTGTGCAGGGCTTCCATGGAGGCTTCCGTCGCAAAAGCCTCTGACATGGCAGCCATCGTCTTGTAGTCAACATTGACACTCGCATACTGCGCCCTGACAGCGAGGGCCGTCAGGGCGAGGACAGACAGTATGGCAACAAACTTTCTCATGTTCTTCTCTAACTCTTTTATTGTTGTAAATTAAGCACATGACCTGCTGAGTTGACTTTTTGGGCGAAGGCAAGGGACTTGCCGATGCCGGAGAGGTTCCAGTCACGGCAATAGGCTTCGATGGCTTCCTGATGAGAGCAACGCAACTCTTCCTTATAGAGTTTCAAAGCCTCTTTCTCGGCTCTTTCCGTCGTATAGGTCATATAGCATTCCCTTGGCTCCTCGACCCCATAGATATCACTGACCAAGCCACGGCGTATGAACACTTCCCTGAAGAAACTTCTTCCCTCGGTGTTCTCCAAACGGTTGATGGTGAAAATCTTGCTGCATTCCACGTCCGTCAATCCAAGGACTGCCTTGATGTCATCAAAACGCTCCTTGAACTTTCCCTGGTCAAGAAGTATTGTGACATCCGAGTTGTTGATGATGGCTTCCTTGACGATGGGGCTGCCGATAATGTCCTGCAACTCCTGCGTCACCACACCGACCATAGCCCAGAACTTTCTGGCGGTCTTGTACAGATACTTGATGTACTCTGCCATCATCGGTGAAGCCACCGCCTTCCATGCCTCCTCTATGACAAGCACCTTGCGGTTCTTCTTGATGCGCATCTTCTGGATGAACACATCCATGATGATGAGGGTGACAAGTGGAAACAGGGTCTTGTTGTCCTTGATGGTGTCTATCTCGAAGACTATGAACGTCTCGTCGAACAAAGAGGAGTCTATATTCTCGTTCAAGGTTCGCTCATAGGTTCCTCCCCGATAGAACTCCGACATGGAAAAGTTGTACGATGACAAGTCTATACCCGTAATTCTGTTCTCACTACAGATATAGGGGAGTCTCGCCGTGCTGTACTCAAAGAAGGAGTTGAAGGACAACTCATCCACTACCAATGCCTTGCGGCGGTCTTCCATGTCCCTGATTTTGCTCCAGATTCTTTCCTCGACTTCCTGATTGGTGTCGGTAGGCTTTCCCTCTGTGGCAGTCTCTATCATGAACTTCTTGTGAAGGGCATCTATCTGGGTCTTGCTATATCCCTTGAATCCCATGAAATACGTCTCGTAGTATTCCTTGATGACCTGCTCGATAAGCAGCTCCTCTATCTTGGAAGGGACGGCGGCATTGCCTTTCCAGATGAGCATGACCAAGTTCTTCAAAAAGTCCATCTTCTCAACATTCAGCTCTTGACGCTGAATCTTGAAGGGATTCATGGTGATAGGATGCTCCTCCGTATAGCTGATGTACTTGCCGCCGACGTACTCGCAAAGTCCCTCGTAGGAGTTGCCCGTGTCAACCATCACGACATCCGTACCCTGCTCCCAGAGCTGGCGCACGACACTGTTCATGTGAAAACTCTTTCCAGAGCCAGAAGGACCGAGGCAGAAGAAGTTGCTGTTGTCCGTCAGCTTTTTCCTTCCCTCCTTTCCCGATACGTCTATGGCTACAGGTACGCCTTGACGGTCTGTGTAATAGACTTTCAGAGGTGTGTCCTCGCTCTTTGGGAGTTTTTCCTTGTACATCAGGCATCCCGCAGCGTCGCTGAGGGTCAGGAACCTGTCGTAATCCTTGTTGAGCGAATAGCAGTTCCCGGGGAACGAACCCACGAACAGCTCCAGCTGGTTGTACGCCCTCTGGCTTATCTGGACTCCTATGCGTCCAAAGGCATTCTCTAGATAGTTGGTGCATTTCTGAATGTCCGCATCCTTATCGACGGTTACAATCAAGTTGAAATGGCAATGGACAAGCTGCTTGCTCTCCCTCGCCACAAGCTCCTCTACCTTCGTAATGTCATCCACGGCTATCTGGTTGTTTGGATTCGGCAAAGAGGAATGGCGGTTCTTTTTCTTGGCGAGCTTGCTCAGCTCCTGCTTCTGACTTGGCAGGAATACCACTTGGTTGAACACCACGCTCTTGGCTTCGGGAACATTGTCTATCAACGCCAACAGGTCAACAGGCATGCGGATGTTGTTGACCTCGATATTCGTATAGGGTCTTATCAATGTCGGCAAGACGATGCAATCGACATCCACAAGACTGTATATCTTGAACTTCCTTTCTCCTACACCAATCTGCTCCTCGCCAACCTTGAAGTTGCTCAGGGAGACATGTTCGCTCGTATAGTCCTGGGCGAGGTACTGGTCAACAAACGACTTGGCCTCCTTCGCCGTCAGGAACTTAGAACTGATACCTCTGTCCCTCAACTGATCCCTTACCTTGCCGATTTTGACAAGGAAATCCTTCCATTTCTTGCCGTCATAGCTGAACAACCTGCTTTTCTTGTTCTCTTGGGTTATGGTGACATAGGTCGTACAGTCAGTATATTCCCTTCCCTCGAAATACTTGAAATAGCTCCGTGAAAGGAACTCCTTGTTGCCCTCGTCGGCAGAATGGAACTTCTTTCTTGTCAGGATGTCCTGCTTGTGGATGGCATAGCCTTCTCCCAAGGTTGCCATAAGAGAGGTCATCAAGTTGGAGAACGAGCCATACTCGTTGGTGTCCGCACAGTATTTCTGTACGGGATTTTGCATGGAGAGAATGGCGGAGAACTCGCCAGTCTTCGTGTAGAGGACTCCAATACCGTCTATGTCTTCAACGGAGAAATAGATTTCCTTGAAAATCTTGGCTCGTTTGCTGCCAGTCCCGAAAGCATAGACCGATATGGCCATGCCCATACATATAGCGGCAAATATGATTACTGCATATACAATCATTGCTTCAAGTTGCTTTCGTCATGGACAAGTGAGTTATAGAGGTTTTTGGTTGGCTCAGCCAAAAACTTGGAATATAGATTCAAGTCATAAAAGAGACAACCGTTTTTCTCTCGCTGAAGAAGATGCTCGCAGATTCCTTGGCAGATCTTATCTGCCAGCATTGACTGGAACATATGCAGAGCCTGTTCGTTGAACACATCGGTGTCGCAGTCTTCCGTGTCAACCACCATCGAGGTGATTTTCTCCTCCACCTCCACGTACTTCTTGAAAAAGACATAGATTTCCGTTGCATTGGTGTCCACCTCTATTGCAAAAGTCTCAGGCATAATATACACCTGTCTCTCGCCAAATCTGTTATGCATCGTTATTACCAAGTTCCGTCCGTTCATTTTTCTCATTATTTTTATGTTAAACATTAGAAGGTAGGCTTCTTCCTGGCAATCAGGACAAGCCTACCTCCATTTTCTTGCAATCAGATACGCTCACTGTAGGCATAGATGAATATTCCCTTGTCGGTCTTCTTCGTGTAAAGTCCCCGACGTTGCTTTATCATAATCAGCCCAATGCCGATGCTAAGGGAGACAACAGCGAACGCAAGAGCGACAATGAATCCCACCAACGCATAGACCAACATGAATCCGAGGATGCTGACTCCTGCCGTGATGGCTGCCCATGTGATGTAACGCCCCTGAAGTCCCATGAACTCCAAGGGACGCTGCAAACCTGTAAACATCTGACATCCCTGCAAAGTCTTGTCATTCTGTGCCATAGCGAAAACAACCGATTAGTTAGTGATACCGAAGAACAAAGGCAATGCGTTTGCTGCAGCAATCAGGAAGATACAAGCTCCAACGGTAAGCATAATTTTCTTCTTGACATCCTGCTCCTCATTGTTCATGGCGATGTAAACCGAAACCGCACCGACGATGGCAACGATACCTGCCAAGGCATAGCAAAGGTTGACAACATACGGAATATATTTAGTCAGTTCCGTGGCTACGGTCTCCAAGGCACTCGTACCTGCGTCATATCCTGTGCCAGCCAAAGCCTGCGCCTTGGCAGTCTGCGGAAAGAGGGCTTGAAGAGCTACGATGCCTCCTGCGAGAAAGACATGAACCTTCTCTACAGCCTTCTTAGCCGCAACCCTTACGGTCGTACAGACTCTCAAAAAAACTTTTCTCATTTTTTCTTTGACTTTTTACATTTAACTTTTTGTGAACTTATTTACTATCTATCGCGATTTGAATAGCCTAAAAAACAAAATTCATGTCTTGGTAGCCGTAAAGGGCTGGCATGACTATGGTTGCTCCTATCATAAACAGGATTGCACCGAACAGCATCATCATACTCTTGGTGATGTCACCCTCATGGAAGTTCATCTTGATTCCTATCTGCAATGAGGAAATGATTGCCATGACAGCAGCCACTGCATACAGAACCTCCACCGTGTAAATCATCATCGTCCCGACAAAGCTTGTCGCCTCCGACAATCCGTCTGCGCCCCATGAGTAATCGACGGCTCCACACTTGGCGAGAGCCGCCGACACAGAACTCATGAAAAGCATGAACGACAATAGAGACCTGGAGAAAGAACTCTTAATATTTTGAAATTTCATCCTTGAAGTCTATGTTACTGTTTCCCTTCTTTTTGCGAATGATCTCTGCCAAGTTGAAAGACGGCACAAGGTTGCCCTTGGTCTCGATGCTGCCATTGGAAGAGTTGACCTTGTCTATGTGTTGTGCCATCTTCCCGGAAACCTCGGGCTCCACGATAGCACTGACACCAAACTTGGGCTGCACGAGCTCTGGATCGAAAGCCTTGCTCTCGTCAAAGGGTTCAGCTTTCTTTTCTTCCCCCTTGTCCTGCTGCTCCGCATAATCCAGAATAGGAAGTTCCTCGTCTTCATCTTCGACAGGTTCCTCATGCTCATCTTCCGGTGCTTCATCGCCACCCTCGGACAGGACATCTTCCTGCTGTGGGGGCAAGTCAGAATCTTCTGCTTCAGGCAAAGGTTGCTCACCGTTGGCTTCTTCTGGAGTCCCTACCTCCAAAAAAAGACCTTCATCCAAGAATTTGAAACCTCCTGTCTCAGGATTTTCCACGACAGCCTTGGGCTTATACTCGTCTTGGTCATCGGTGTTGTCACCAACGACTATGTTTTCCTCCGCACTCGCCCCAGCCTTGGGCTTTGTATGCAAGTCCATAGTGACGACAGCGGCATAATACAAAACATAACCAATGGTCAACACTATGGCAAAAATCAAAAATGGACTCATTGCTTTACCGATTGATTTAAATTGATGATTGATTTTTTGTCGGCACAAAATTACAGTCGCTCTGCCATAAATCTTTCATAAAGGCTAACAATACCCTGCTTTTCGGGCACATCTTTTCCGATTGGTTCTACCTGACTGGGCAAATAGAACCAACATTTGTGATTTTCCGTAACTATCTACTAGCAAGGTGAACCATGAAAAAGTACAATGTTCCTATTCAAGAATGAACCTGATAAAATCGTAAACGGCAGGGTGTTTCACAACAACCTGCCGCAACGACATAATATAATTGAGTCTTTCAACACAATTAATTATGATATTCCGTATATAATGATTTTATAAATTCCTCCTTCGTCAGAAAAGGTCTTTTGCACTCTTCTTGACCTCCTCAATCTTTCCGTGTTTGCGCTCGTAACTGCTGATGGCTTTGTCAAACGCCGCATCGACGACATCCTTGATAGGCAGTCCCTCACGATTGGCTATGATTCTGATTTTCTTCAAGGTCTCGGAGTTGACGATGGTGCAGAAACGCTCCTCATGATTCTTCTGCTCATGCTCCTTCTGCTTGGCTCTTGCACTCTGCTGTTTATTACCTTGTTTATTGGGTTGCTCAACAGCCTTCTCTTGACTCTCATGCGCTCCCGTCAGTCCACTGAAGAGAGCGTCCAATTTATTGTTGTCCATAATAGTCTCTTTTTAAGTGTTACTGAAATCTTGCCAAGAACTCTTCCGTAAACGCTTGATAGTCGTGGGCACCATTGCTGCTCTTGTCGTAATCCACAATGTTCTTGTTCTCCAACGGAGCCTCGGCAAGACGGATGTTCTTGCGAATCTTCACCTTGAAAATGATGTCGCCAAGTGCCTGTCGAAGATTCAACTCAATACCCTTTGACAACTTGCTGCCTTCCCATCGAGTTATGAGTACACCAGAAATATGGGCATTGGGATTGAGCTTGTTGTGTACCATATTGATGAAGTCGTTAATCATGGTCAGTCCCTTGAACGGCAACACTTCGGAAACAAGTGGAATGATGATGTCCGTGGAAGCGGTAAAGGCGTTCAGGGTCATCAATCCCAAGGAAGGAGGGCAGTCCAACAGGACGAAATCGTAATTCTCATTGACGTTGGCTCGCAGCAAAACCTCCTTCAGGATGCTCTCCCTTGCCATAGCCGTGGACAACTCCACGTCAACCATGGCAAGGGTCAATGATGCTGGTACCAACCGTAGGTTGTCGTTCACCTCTATCGTTGGCAACTCTGCCGTTTTACCTGTCATTGCTTCATAAATGGTTTCCCCTTCCGTGAAACTTGTCAATGACGTTGTGAGGTTTGCTTGTGCGTCAAGGTCAACAAGCAATACCCGATAGTCTTTCTTGGACAAGATGCTGCCCAAGCTGGCTACAGTTGTTGTTTTGCCAACACCACCCTTGTGGTTGGCAACTGCAATGATTCTTGTGTTCATTTCTCAATATTTTATATTATGTCGTATCAATATTTTAAGCAAACAGAATTTGCCTACATCGAAATGTTCGTATTAATATTTTGATATTTCCTTTCTTAATATATAACGCAAAAATTCTCCATTTATTGCGTCTTGCACCCTCAAATTTTATGGTTTTCGTACCATTTCCCAATATCTTTTTGACTGACTTTCATCAAGGTGGTGCGAGGCGCATAGGACGCAAGAGTCTTTTTCCCTTCCTTGTTATTGGCGAAACGCAATATCGGAATGCCACCGACCTTTGTCACGGCGAGGTCGTTTCCCTTGGCTATTTTCTCTGCATCAACACCATAAATTTCTATCGTCTGGGTGTCTTCCAACAAGAGGGACAGGACGCTGTTGCTCTCCAATCCCTTGCTATGGAAATGGACAAAGGCAAGTTTCGCTTCCATCAGCTCATCGGATGGCATGTCGCCTTCCCTCCTGTAGGTTCCCTCACCGACTGCCTCGACATGGAACACCACTGGATGCTCCTTGACCATCGTGTCAAGGTGAAGAAGTTGCCCTATCCGAAAGTTGATTTTGTCTTCCGTGACAACCTCTTTCCTGTAACTGCCTTCCGACAAGCCGCCAGTTTCTTCCTTAGCGGTCAATATGTAACCGTTATCCACCCTCTCCAAAGTGAAGAACAATGGAAAAATCTTATTCTGTGTCGCCATCTTCCTTCTTTTTTGTCATTGTAAGACCATCAGGATTATGCGTACTTATACGCTCCTTCATGGTTTGTAAGTTTATGTCGTAATTGGCGCAAATTCCCTCATAGTTGAAGGCAAGAACCCGCTCTTGGTCGTAAAGCAGCTCCGTGTCCCCATTAGGCTTGGATCTCTTGGTGGGATTGCCATGCTCGTCAAGCACATAGAACTTCAACGGCGAGCGTGTCTTGCCGTAGTAGTCGGGCGTGGAGACGAGATATGATAGCAGGGAGTCATCAGGAATCATCGTCTTGCCTTCCCTCTTCGCTTGTATGTTTGCCTTGGCTATGCAAATCTTCTCCCTCACAAGCAGCACCTCTGTAGGCTCGTCGAACTCAATCTCCTTGCGTGGCTCAGCCTTGACGCTCACCTTCAAGGTCTTCAAACTGGCAATTTTGTAGTCCTGCCCTTCCTTGATGTCGCCCAGTTGCCTTGACTTGGCGAACATCGACCAGAATACGGCAATCTCGTCCGTGCTGCTGCAAAGCGAGTGTTGGTATTTCAAGCCACTGATGCAGATGTCATGGACTTTCAGCTCCGTGAAAGGCAGGTCTTCCACCACAGGCTTCAGGCAATAGTAGGAGGCCAGCATCATCGCCCAGTTGTTGATGAAACGGTCGCCAATGATGTTGTAATCGACCTCGTCCTTTATCTCATGCAGGGCTCTCTTCCAAGCATCATACCATCCTGCGTTGAAATTCTCACGGTACTTCACCATTTCCACTGTGATGTTCGTCGGGCACATGTTCCTGAGCTTGACGAACTCCTGGTACCTGTCCGTCTCCGACTTGGTGTGGGCACACTTCTGGGATTCCAGGAACACGACTCTCGACATCAAGGCAACATCGGCAGTAGGCATTTCCTGCCCGGTTAGCAGCACACCGCAGTCCACATCCGTAGCCTCCCTTCGCTCTCCGTCAGCAGACCGTTTGATGCGCCCTGCATGGTCGTAGATGCCTTTCAGGAAGTCAACGTGCTTTCGACTCAGCATGTTCTTGTACTCGTCGAAATGTACTATCATGTTACAGACCTCCGCACACTTGTCGCCCATGGCGAAATAGGAGGTACTGTCAAGGTTACTGACCTCTGGATTCCGCTGGAAAAGACTTATCAAGGATATGGCGAACTCCGTCTTTCCTGTTCCCTTCTTTCCGTAGATGTTGAGCACAGGGAACGAGCGAGTGCTATCTGTGATGATGTCCTTGAATAGTGTTGCAAGGTAAAAGCAAATGGCAACGATGCCATTGTCGCCATACAACTCGCTGAGCAACGAGAAGTATTCCCTTGGCGAAACTATCCTTTTCGGGTCATGCAGGAACCGACGCTCGTTAGCATAACCCACCTTGTCCCTGATATGGAACTTGGACATGGCAGGAAGGTAAATGTTCTCGTCTTCAAGCCTGATGATGCCATACTCGTCGATAGGTTTCCATTTCCCTTCATAGACCACACCATTGCAAAAGGCGTAGAAGCCCTTTTTGCCGAGGTTGTTCCAACCCATCTTGGTCACACGGACCGCTTCCTCTGTTTTGCCATACATGTAAGCCTTCAACAGCTCATACTTTTCAGGCTTCTCGAAAAAGCGGAAGTCTCCCTTTCCCTCTATCTTTTCCTTGAATCTCTCCAGTCTGGTGACATCTGCCTGTTGCAGCTCGACCGTTCTTTTCACGCCGTTGTCATTCTCCAGCTCGAAGATACGGGTGGGGTTCTTCTCGTCGGCTATGAGAAACAAGGGGTGGACGATGAAGTTGCTCCAGTCCCTTTCCTTTCCCTGCTGGTCCAAATCATAGTAGTGATTGTGCTTGCGGTAGAAGCGGAATCCCTCCAGTTCATCAGACTTTTTGATGGCTTGGCGTTTCCTCCTCTCCTTCCTCCTGCGGGAGGCATCGGCGAGGGCGCCCTTCCAAACGGTAGCCTTCTTGTACTTGTCCTTCAGGTCTGCAAGCAAAGAGGCACGCAACACCTCCGACTGGATGTTAACAAGCAAGTCACACACGTCGGCGATGACCTTCAACTGCTCGTCATTCGTACCATTTGCATCATAGTGCTTGGCAGCATACCACAAGACAAAGTCCTTCTCGGAAAGGGACTCCCACTTTTCGAGATTGACGACATACGAGTCTGGGTCTTGCTTTTGCACACCATTTGAAGGTATTTCACGCACGGACACCTGAATTCCCATTTCCATGGCAAGACGCCCGTTGCGGAAAACAAAGTTCTCACCAGCTCCGAATTTCTCTCCGTTCTTGGCCACGTCATGGTCGGGGATAAAACACAGGGTGCAGCCGAAATTACAGAAACAACCCAACTGCTCTTCCGACCAGCTACCACCCAGCGAAGCTACTACATTGGCGATACCAAGGCTTTGCAGACGCATTACATCCGGCGCACCTTCCACCAAATAGACCTTACCTGTCTGGCGGGCTGCCTTCAAGGCTATGTCTATTCCGAAGATGGACGAGCTTTTCTTATAGATGGCACAGTCCTTTCCATTGAGATACTTGACGGTCGCCTGAGAGTTGAGGGCTCTCGCCGTAAACGTGACGATTCTGCCGTAACGGTCTCTTTGGGGTATCATCAGACGCCCACGGTAGAAATCATAATAATTGCCCGGCCTATTCTCGTCTTCCCCAATCAAGCCCAACTGAAGAAGCACATCCATCTTCAAGCCCTTTCCCTTGGCATATGCGACGAACTTGTTTCCGCTCAATGGGCTGTAACCCAAGCCGTAGGTGTTGCAGAATTCGGAGTCCCAACGACCGTGAGAAGGATTTTTCGAGTCTATTTCCGCATAGCTGCGACAGACTGCCGCCTCTGGGGTGTCGGATAGGTATTGAGAGCGAAAGAAATCATAAGCGTACTTATTGTATATGTACATAGTTTCCTTCTTCCGGTATAGCTCATCCTCCTCTGGTGTCCGCTTCTCGTACAGGTCGCTTGTGTCTGCGTCTGGACAATACATGTCCAAGAGGTAACGCACCGCACCGTCAAATTCAAGTCCCTGGCTTTCTTCCACGAATGTGATGACATCGCCTCCTTTCTTGCAGCTAAAGCAATGGTACAGGTTGGTCGTGGAATCCAAAAGCATGGAGGGTGTGTTCTCGTTGTGAAACACACACTTGCACTTCTTGCGGTTGCGACCTCCCTTCACCAAGACTGTCCCGGGGCATACGTCAACCACAAGTTGGCAAATGTCTACTCGTGACTTGACGAGGTCTATATACTTTTCCTTTATCATTATATACGCTTTTTCTTTCTACTTAACCTTCCACCTTTCCTTCTCAATGATGGAAACCAACTCCTTCTCCACTACTGGCGACAACGGTCTGCCGAAATGCTCCTGCCCCCATCCGAGGAATTTCTGCTGCCACGTGTGTGGCGAGCCTCCGACATGGCAACTGACAAATGCCGTAAAACGCCCCTTTTCTCCGTTGGTGAGCGTCTTGTAATAGTCTGCAATTTCTTTCAGTGTCATTTCCTCAATATTTTAATGTTAAAGAATCAATATTTATTTGCTTTTATCTCAATATTTGATTATATTTGCATGCAAAAATATAACAAAATATTGGATGTGCAAAACCTTTTCATTAAAATATTGATACTGTTAGCACATTTTAACATTATTCACGATTAAACAAATATAGATATGTTGAACATTGATTTACTGGAAAATCTCTACGCAGGATTGGACAATGACAAGAAACAAGAGTTGATGCGCTTGGTTTTCAAAAGGAGTCGGCAATCAATAGCTTACTTCCGACGAACCAAAGACGTGTCCTTGTCCAAGGTGGAAGCCATTGCAGACTATTTCCATATGCCTGTGGATTATTTAAGAACAAACAGTGCATTTAAGGCCAACAATGTAGCTGGCAACAACAATTATGTGGGGAACGTGTCCATCAGTACCAATCTTCTCATTGAGAATGAATCGCTCAAAAAGGAGTTGGAAGCATTGAAGGAAACTCTCAAAGCCAAAGATGAGAGCCTGAGGACAAAGGACTTGCTCATTGAGGCTCTGAGAAACAAAGAATAAACTCTTATAACTTTCTGAAGATATAGCAAATGGCATGGACAAAAAGTATATTTTTACCTTAACTTGCCTAAACGAAATGCCTGTTCGTTTTTATACAGAGAAACGTTTTTCTAAAGCAAGAATAAATGAAAGATTATATATTCCTTATATTTGGAAATCATTATGTTATTATTGGTACGGTGGTAGTTTTAGCAATAGTTGCCGCCATACTCTGCATACGCTTTATTTTAAAGAGCAAATACTATCATGGTGTCTATGAGTGCATTGATTATTTCATACGGAATTGCCATGATACAGCCTTCTATCATCCAAAGAGCCATGTAACATTCACGGAATACGAAACTCTTTTCATCAAGTGCAAGAAACATAGAGACTCTTGGTTCCTTGGGACTTTGGGAAAGATCTACATAGCAAAATATCTTTATTGGTTCGATGAAGTACAGACCTTTATAGAAAGAATGTCTTCTTACATGGAAGAAAATCACTATTTTGCACATAGTGAATATCTTGTTTGCTTGGAAGGGATGAATATCGAAGAAGATACGGAATATTTTCTGAGCAACCAGTTTTTGAAATATATCAATGAAAAGATTCCTGAGTCTTATCTCGACTTGGAGAAGTACAGACACGCATTGTCCATCGGTTTCTCTGATATTCCTCAAAAGCATAATGAAAAGTTCGTACAAGAAGAACTTGCAAAGAACAAAGAATACTTTGACACAGTTCTCAAATACCCCTTGGACAAGCAACAGAGAACTTCAATAGTCAAACTGGAAGACAATTGTCTTGTCATCAGTAGTGCTGGCAGCGGCAAGACTTCCACAAGTGTAGCCAAAATAAAATATCTTGTAGAAAAAAGACATATTGCGCCTTCAAGAATACTGCCGTTGACCTATACGACAAAGGCTGCCAAAGAACTTACAGACAGACTGGCTTTGTCGAAAGAGGGCTTGCGTTGTTATACTTTTCACAGTTTGGCATTTCATATCTTAGCGGAGGCAAACCAAGAAAAGCCAGACGTTTGCGACAACAACACAATGTTGCAATGTTTCAATTATCTGGTTGAGCACAATGCCGACTTCAAAAAAGCGATTAACAAGTTTCTAACCGACAAAAAGTCTTTGACAAAGAACGAGCATGATTACCTTACGGCAAAAGACTATTACAAAGACAGAGCTCTTTACGGAATACAGGCTCCTTTTCTTGACATGGACGGCAGAATTATCTTCACGAGAAGCGAAGAAGAAAAGAAAATATGCACCTTTCTGTCTATGAATGGAATATCGTTCAGATATGAATATCCTTATTATAAAAACACAGCCACTGAATTCAAGAGACAATACAGGCCAGATTTCACCATTTATTTTCAGCAGAATGGAAGACAATTCTTTGTTATACTTGAGCACTTTGGTATAGATGCCTACGGAAAAGTTCCTCAGTGGTTTGGCATTGGCAAGAAAGGAGGTTTTGAACAGGCAAATAAAGAATATAATGACGGAATTATCTGGAAAAGAAGAATCAACAGTAGATACAACACCGCACTTCTTGAAACCACCAGTGCCATGTTCCAAGATGGAACCATATATGAGAATCTCAGAAAACAGCTCAAACTGTATGGTGTACCAATGAGAGAACTAACTGAAGACGAAAAATATGAAAAGTTGGTTAAGCGAAACAAGAGAATGGAAGATTCCATCCTCCAACTCATTACGACCTTCATCACTCTAATGAAATCAAACAGACAGACTCCCGAGTCTGTTTTAAATTTAATCAAACAAGAAAGCAATAACCCTTTATTTATTGAGAGGGCTGAATTTATGATCCATGAGATTTTCCAACCTATCTTTGACGAATACGAGAAGGTGTTGCGTGATAAAAAACAAATCGACTATACTGATTTGATTCTTAGAGCGACGGATGTATGTCAATCAGGGCTGTACAAAAAAGAATATGACATGATTCTTGTTGACGAGTTCCAAGACATATCTGTTGATAGGTTCGAACTTTTGCAGTCTTTGAGAAATAAGAAGAATCTCACCAAATTATATTGTGTTGGCGACGACTGGCAATCTATCTTTAGATTTTCAGGAAGTGACCTCTCATTGTTCAATGGGTTCGAGGAGCATTTTGGCTTTACTGAAAAATGTGCCATTGAAACAACATACAGGTTTGGATACCCGACTATAGACATTTCTTCCAATTTCATCTTGGAAAACAGCGCACAGGTTCATAAAAAAATAAAACCTGTCAACGAATCTGTAAGAACAGGAATTGAAACAGTCGCTTACCATACAGATGACACTGGGGATTCCCAATATAAGGTATTGGAAAAGATTGTTTCCGAAATTCCTTCAGAGCAATCAATCATGCTCATTGGACGTTATCATAGCGATGCCGAGTTCATTTCTAATTCTCTTTTGAAAAGAAATCAAAAGGGGAATATTGTCTCTGCGCACATTTCTGACCGTGACATACCATATAATACCATTCACTCTGCCAAAGGATTGGAAGCAGACAACATTATTGTTGTATCTTGCAGTCAAGACGGCAATGGTTTCCCTTCAAGAGTAAGTGACGATCCTATATTGGGTTATGTCCTCAGTGAACCAGAGACCTTCCCATACGCAGAGGAAAGAAGATTATTCTATGTAGCTATTACAAGGGCAAGAAAACAAACCTATGTGATGTATAACTATGCCTCACCATCCTGCTTCATTACCGAACTGGAAAAACAGCAAGGAATGACAGAATGTCCTTGGTGCCATAATGGAAATCTGAAGGTAGTTAAAGAAGGAGAAAGTCAATTTAAGCGTTGGAGATTATATGGATGCACCAATTATACGGCAGGATGCCAATATACATTATTCCTCGATTTTAACGATGAGAAGGAAATTCCAGAAAAAATGAATTCGGCAAAAAGACATGTCCTCCATATAAAGGCAAATCAAGTGGAACAGTTGAAAAAGGAAAATCCGACGGAAAAATATGTCATCATTCCTGAACCTACGACGGTTCCACCAATGCCCCCATTTCCATTTTTGAATATACAGAAAAATACTGAAGAAGAGGATGAACTCCCTTTCTAATTATAAATAATTTAAAACAACTAAAAATATGACTCATTTTAATATTCTAAAGGTTGAAAAGGCTATGCCTAATGACAATGGTAAAGTCTGCGTTTACAACGAATACTTGAAGCAAACCATAGAACTTCCTTATCCAGAGTTCGACAGAGAGATTATTGTCATCACTGCCAACCCTATATATAGAGAACTTGACGAGGAGACAATGTCTGTGGTCACTGGCATCTATTCTGAAGCCATAGGGCCGAGGACATCCTATTTTCTACGTCCTTTTTCCCAAGAGAAATTTGATTATTTCAAATCCCTCATGTCGGAATTCAAAAGTGATAAGGAAACTTGGGTTCCGTTCTTGCCAGAGGAAAAAATACTCACTTGGTTAGGAGCTGATGACGAAACAGAAATACGTTTTTTCAAAAACATTAGCTTCAACGAAGATTGGATTCCCGTCTCACATATGCCATATGTCAACAGAGTTCGTGAAAAAATTGAGAATGCCATCATGAATGAAATTAATGTTAATATGGAAGAATATATAGACTATAATGAATTTGACATTAAAAAGTTCCAAAGGGATGATAGTCTTGCATTTGACGACCCTTGCTTGGATGAGTTCGAAGACGAGGCTTTAAATGTGGAATTTTTCGGAAAAGAAGGATTGGACAATATAAACGATGATAGAGATGACATTACCGCATGTCTTGCCAAATTATTTGGAGAAATATAAATTACTTCCCCTTAATAGAAGATATAGCATAACCAAGCCATTTAGCGGAAAATTATTGCAATCTATGCAGCAGAATCTTCAAAGATAGCGATGAATGTATTTTAAATTTCCAAAAAACGAATAAGCTATGAGGTATGGAATGAGAAAACCTTCTTGGAAGAAGAGCCTGAGCGCACGGACAAAAGGTCGTGCCACACGAGCCATCAAAAGAGCCATAATCCCTGGTTATGGAAAAAGAGGCATGGGCATCCTCCATCCTAAGAGAGCCTTATATAATAAGGTGTATAGAAGAACAACGTTCAGCATCTTCGACTTGGCGAAAGGTTCTTCCTCGAACAGCGGTTGTTGTGTGGTCATCGCCTTCTGGGTAGTTGCAACCATTGCTATTACTTTTTGCTGTATGTAAGTTTGTTATTTTTTCAATCAGACTGGTATGGTTGGAGCTATCATAGGCGACTTAGCCGCATGGACATGGGAGCATAACCCAAACGCTTTCTACAAGAAACTGGTTATGCCAGAGGCTATTCCATCGCACTTTTGCGAGGATATGGTTTTGACTGCAAATCTTCTGATGCGTCAAAGAAACATGAGCCAGGAAGACTACTGTAGCCGCATCAGGAACAGTAGTCCGACCGCAACCGTTCTTAGGGCCATTGCCATCGGATGGTTGTACGACACAGAACAAGAGACCCGGTCGGCATATCGGGACTATTGCCTTTACGATGACAAGGAAGATTGGTATGCCGGGGCATTCATGTGCCTGTTGATATTCGCCTTGCGACATGGCGCATCAAAGAAAGAGGCTGCATCCGTAAAGCATGTCGCACCATTCAAGGAGATGATTGACGATTGGAAAGGCAAGGAATCCATCTTAGGCACATTGATGAGGGCATGGGAGGCGTTCCGCTATTCCTTCGACTTCGGAAGCGCATTGCACAATGCCATGCTATTGTCAGGAGACCGTCACATCAATGCCATTTTTGTGGGTGCCTTGGCGGATGCCATGTATGGTTGTGGTTTGTATTTAGTCAAAAGCAAGCATGGCGAAGGATGTGCCTTGAACTACCATAATCTTGCCTCGGAGGAAATCATACAGCTTCACAAGCATAAACGGACTTTCTTTCCGAAGAATTGCGCTGCAACCAATGTGGAGAAGCATCAATGGCATGATGTCGCAAACCCTTATAAGGACAAGATTGTTACACCAGAGCTTCACCGAAGAATACTAAAGGCATTCCAGCCATCCTTTGACGACAGGTACGGCTTCTACCTTGATGACGGCTTTGTATATGTATATAGGAGTGGCAGGGTTCTCCAACGTTTCAATCTTGCCAACCAAGGCGATTGCACATACCGAATAGTCAACTTGCAGTCATCCGAGAGTACCAGCAACGACTTTTCTCCCATTGAAGAAGCCATGTATTCCGTAGAATATCGGTGGGGCTTGGTGGGCGGAGAAAATAATGCTTTTGAAAAGCCTTGCAAAGTTCCAGAAAGACAGGCTTTCTTCGGGATTAGCCGCCATCGCATTGGCATTGATGGAAAGGGGGTTACTACATTGGTTACATTCATGGGGTGCCCTTTCAAATGCAAGTATTGCATCAATGAGCGTTGCCATGATTCCATTTTTGAGGAAGATGGCACAACACCAAGGAACGGAGTCCTTCTGCTTACCCCACAGGAACTATATGAAAAGGTGAAAATTGACAACATCTACTTCCAAGCAACTAACGGAGGCATCTGTTTCGGCGGAGGAGAACCATTGCTGCACTCTCAGTTTATCAAGGAGTTCAAGGAGCTATGCGGCAGCAAGTGGAAGATTACCGTGGAAACAGCCTTGGCTTGTTCTGGGGCAGACATCAGCCTGCTGGCCCCGATAGTTGACCATTGGATTGTGGACATCAAGGACATGAACCCGAACATCAAAAGCAAGTACACTGGAATGCAACTAAGTTCATTGGCTTCGCTGAAACTCCTGGAAAGAAATGGCATCATACAAAATGTCACGGTCAAAGTTCCGCATATCCCGGAATGCAACACGGATAAGGATGTGGCTAAAAGCATTGGACTAATCAAGGAACTTGGATTCAAGGACATCATGGAATGCCAATACATCAAGTTGAATGGAAACAATAATAAATAACGCTATATGAAGAAAGGTAAGGACAAATGCGAAATCCTCAAAGAGATTCGCAAATATGTGGCAAAGAAATATGGGCTGGACTATGAGCCAACTGAATGCACTCATGAAGGTGACTGCAAGGGGACTTGCCCGAAATGCGAGGCAGAACTTGCAGACTTACAGGAACAGCTCCAAAAGAAGGGTATCACAGACATTGAATCTGACGCTACGCTAAGTGACCTCATCGAGAAATATGCCGAGGAAAGCCAAGAAGAGATGTCTGAGTCATCCGATGAAGAAGCAGAATTGTCGCACATGATTGGAATGCCGGACATTGAAGGCATGGAGGATTGGGTATGCGAACCTCCACAGACCAATTCTAGGGAACAGATGCTCTTGGAATGCAAAATTGCAGGAACGGCACATCACCATGTAGATGACATACTTGATGACATCAAAGTGGGGGATGATGTCTTTTTGATCAGGGACTACAAGAACCAGCATGATGGCAATGCCGTTGCGGTAACCCTGAAAAATCCTTATTTGAACAACCTTTGGGAATTTGATTTCTCCAACATTTTGGGCTATATCCCCAAGATGGAAAACAAAGCCATTGCAACCATACTTGACATGGGATGGCACCATATTCTTGCAGCTAGCATTTCGGAGATTAACCCGGAAAGCAACTATGACAAATTACACATCAAGGTTTATGTCCGCCAGAAGGACAAACTGGAAGCTGAGGAAGAACAACAAGCCAAGATTTCGCTGAGAGTTGTAAACATGAGCGACTTCGAAAGACGCGAAATGGAGGATAATCTTTGTACCAAGGGATTTGCACATTTCCATTGGGGCGGCTTCCCCTTGGACATGCATAACCTGCCCCAAAAAGGTCAGCGTGTCGTATTCTTCAACCATGGAGATGACGGCTGCTACAAGCTCTACCTAATGATGCTGGTGGCAACAAGTGGTGAGTGTAAGCCTTTCCTTGGAGACGAAGACGAGCTTTACACTACTGATGACTGCTATCCATTCATTTTCACAAACATCAAAGGTCCAGTGCTTGTCAAGGAGGAAGATATGGACGCTTACATCATAAGCCACGAGAAAGGCTTCAAAGAGCAAGCCGAGGAAGTTTTGCCAAGCAAATCCTGCACAAGACTATTCGAGTTATTCGACATAGATACCGACTTATTGCAATAGATGTATATGCCAAGGTACATGACCAATGTGTACCTTGGCATATTCTTTAAGTATTTTCAGAGAAAAGTACGGCCAGCTTCTATGCCTTAGTTTTATTGGAGAATGGTCGGAGCTATGCATAATGAAATATACGGAAAAGAACGGGTCACCTGCAAAAATGTGTGGTTGCCCTAATAAATCTTCCATTTTTCCGTTAA
>CAVGEN010000100.1:0-19668 GCA_963628185.1 Waltera intestinalis
AAGTCTTATGTGATTTATAAAAATTCCATGCTTGATAAGTTGAAAGTGTACGCATCCCTTGGTGTTGAGTTTTTGTCTGGTAAACAAAGAAATACGTTTTGGGAAAATGGAATGTTGGCATCTTCGCTATATACTAAGAATAATAAGCGTTATATTCATGGAGAGTTTGATGCCAAAAGTCAAATGACAGATGCGTTATCCTTTAACTTTGGTTATATAGGCTCTTTTTGTAAGTATGAGGTAAGTGATGCAGAACAACGGTTGAGCCTTTTGGAAAATGCAAATAATCATCAAGTGTTCTATACTTATTTAGATTATAAGATGACGGAAAAACTTTTAGCTCATTTGGGCACAGGCTTGGGATATGTAACCCAGAAAGGTTTGGAAACAAGTTGGAAAAAGTGGATACTTTTACCTCAAGTGTCAATGTCTTTCGTCCCAAATGATAATATGCAACTTTCGTTAGATTATCAAACGACGGTTGCGGCTCCTAAGCTATATCAGTTGTCAACGAATAAGACATTTGTAGATACATGGTTGAAATCACAAGGCAATCCAAGCCTAAAAGCTTCGACAACTCATAGCTTCTCTATAATGGGGACGTTTTGGGCCAAACTGCAAGTGGGTGGACTATATGAATATGAGCATAATAGTATAGAACAGCTATATGACAAGGAAAAAAGTAACGCCTATGTCAAAACATTTACTAATGCCAACAAAAATGGATTAGGTTTGTGGGTATCTTATGGTTGGGATATCTTGAATAATCTGACATGGGATAATACGATAAGTGGACAGATTTTAAAGATTCAGCTAGATAGTTTAGATAATAAATGCTCTAATTTGTCATATCTTAGTACTTTGAGTTGGTGGAGTGATAAAATGAAAACGAATTTTTCTTTAGAATATAGACATCAGATGATAAAAAATCCGCTACTTGATGGATGGGAGCATTATGGACAGGATTTGTGGCAGGTTGCAGTAAATAAAATGTTTTGGAAAAACCGAGTAAGTGTTTCACTTATGT
Source organism: Waltera intestinalis (assembly GCA_963628185.1). GTDB lineage: Bacteria > Bacteroidota > Bacteroidia > Bacteroidales > Bacteroidaceae > Prevotella. The sequence continues at coordinate 1,028 of CAVGEN010000100.1, forward strand.
ATATTCCACCATTTCGTTTTGGAATAAGGCGAGAGCAAAAGTCTGTTATTAGTACAGACTTTATGGATATACAGAAAAGACAGTCAATGAAAACTTATGACAATACTTTGTTGTTACGTGTTCGCTTTCGTTTGGACAATAGAAAGAAAACTCATCGAAATGAATATAAAAACTTGTTTATAGATGAAAATAAAAAAGGTAATGGACTTTTATAGTCCAATGTGTAACTTAAATATATTTAGACAATGGAAAAAATTAATGTAACGGATTTGTTGAACGAGGTTCAGCAAGTCAAAATTATGGGTGGTGAACGAAGTAATTCTGAAATTAAATTTTATCTGGGACATTGCGCAACTTATGGCGATTGCAAAAGTTATTGCCATTTAGAGCAATACTAGTTGTCAGTATTGTTTGTGGACTTGGATAGATAATAATTATCTATTAGATGTTTAATTTGCCATCATGTTCCCTGTTTCTTCATGGACATGATGGCTTATTAGTTGGTATTATGTCTTTTACTGTAAGAATGCAGCATGACTCCATGCTATGTGGCATAGCTTGCTTGCAGATGGTATGCAAATATTTCGGCAGAGAATACGCTATGGATTCTCTGTTGAAACTTTGTGTCGCTACAACGGAAGGTGTCTCTATGCTTGGAATAAATGAGGCTGCAAATAATTTAGGCTTAGAAACAATGTGTGCAAAGGCTTGTGTGGAAACTTTGTGCAAGATGCCTCTTCCTTGCATCCTCCACTGGAACCAGAATCACTTTGTTGTATTATATAAGGTAAAGAAAGGCAAGAAATTCTATGTCGCTGACCCAGGAAAGGGATTGGTGACTTATGGTTTAGAAGAGTTTAAGCGGCATTGGATAAGCACGAAATCCAATGGCGAGGATAAGGGCATTGCCATGTTCTTGGAAACCACTCCTGCCTTCTATACTTACAAGATGGAGGGTGAAGAAAACATCCAAGAGAAGAGGTCTTTCCGTTTTCTATTCGGGTACGTGAAGAAATACCGCAAGTACTTCGGGCAAATCATCTTGGGTTTGATAGTCGGCAGTCTCTTGCAACTTATCTTGCCATTCCTTACCCAATCCATCGTGGATGTCGGCATCGAAAACCAAGATATAGGATTTGTTTGGCTGATACTTTTGGGGCAATTGATGCTTACTATCAGCAGAACGGCTATCGACTTTATCCGAAGATGGTTGTTGCTTCACATATCTCTGCGCATCAATATCTCATTGGTGAGCGACTTCTTCATCAAGCTATTGAAGCTACCGATGTCTTTCTTTGACACGAAACTTATGGGCGACTTGATGCAAAGAATGAACGACCATAGCCGTGTGAACAACTTCCTTACACAGCAGACACTCAACATCACCTTTGCCATGTTCACCTTTGTCGTGTTCTCGGTGGTACTGTTCTTCTACAATAAGCTGGTGTTTGCCATCTTCTTGTTGGGAAGCATTCTCTATGGCGCATGGATGACCTTGTTCTTGAAGCGAAGGAAGGTGCTTGACTATGAACTGTTTGAGCAACAAGCCATCAATAATAATAAGACTTATGAGTTTATCACTTCCATGCAGGAAATCAAATTGCAGGATTGTGAGCAACGCAGAAGATGGGAATGGGAGGACACGCAAGCTGACCTGTTCGGCGTGCAGATGAAGTCGCTCAAACTCCAACAGACACAGGAGGCAGGAAGCATCTTCATCAATGAGGTGAAGAACATCATCATTACGGTAGTCGCTGCAACCGCTGTGATTCATGGGCAAATGACGCTCGGCATGATGCTTGCCGTGCAATACATCATTGGGCAGCTCAACTCACCAGTGGAGCAACTGATGAACTTCTTCTATTCCCTGCAAGATGTGAAGATTAGCTTGGAGCGTATCAATGAAATTCATCAGATGGACGATGAGAATGGAAAGGAAGGCTTGCAGACTTCTATCGAGGACAAGAACGAGGGCATTGACATCAAGAACATCATGTTCAAATATGACCCTCATGCCTTGCGCAAGACCATAGACGATGTGAACATCCACATTCCTCAAGGCAAGGTGACAGCCATTGTTGGTGCATCGGGCAGTGGAAAGACCACCCTCATCCGTTTGATGCTTGGCTATTATCCTGTTTTGGAGGGACAAATCAACATAGGCAATACTGACATCAACAAGCTCAACAAGAAATGGTGGCGCAGACAATGTGGCGTTGTCATGCAGGATGGTGTCATCTTCTCGGAGAGTATCGCCCGAAACATTGCAGTTGATGATGGCGACATAGATAAGGAAAGGTTGTTGAAAGCAGCCGAGATAGCTTGTATCAAGGATTATGTGATGGATTTGCCTCTGAAGTTCAATACCAAGATTGGACGTGATGGCGTGGGACTGAGCCAAGGACAGAAACAGCGTATCTTGATAGCAAGGGCAGTGTATAAGAATCCTGACTATATCTTCCTTGACGAGGCTACCAACTCGCTCGATGCCAACAATGAGAGAAGCATCGTGGAGAACTTGGATAAGTTCTACAAGGGAAAGACTGTTGTGATTGTGGCTCATCGCCTAAGTACGGTGAAAAATGCCGACCAAATCGTGGTCATCGACCAGAGCAAGGTGGTAGAGGTCGGCAACCATGAGTCTTTGACCGCCAAGCGAGGGGCATATTATAACCTTGTGAAGAATCAGTTGGAACTGGGAAACTAAAACGCTTTTGACATGGAACAGAAAGAAAGAGAATCAGATAACATCGAGTTGAGAAGCGAGAAAGTGAGGAACGTGATAGGCAAAGTTCCTCCTCTCCTTGTTAGAGTGGGCATTATTATCATCACAATAATAATTGCCCTCATGGCCATTGCGGCTATCCTATTTCTTCGCAAACCACCATATCTACACTTCTGAATATCACGACGAGCTTGTGCAGACGGGTGTTCTTCACGTCCGTTTTCACGGCCTCTGTGTCTGCATAGCGGTTCACCTGCGCAATGGCATCTTCCTTGAGCTTTGCCACCTGTTCGTCTGTGGCATCCGCCTTGCAGTACTTCAGCTCCACAATGTAGGAATGCTCCATGTCGGGATAGTTCTCAACAAGGGGTCGCAGGAAGATGTCGGCGTATCCGCCTTGGTTGTCCAGTTCGGAGATGGGACGATAGAACATGTTCTGGCAGGTCATCGCCAGCGTGAAGCCATGCACATACGACTCGCCCTTCTGCTTGTCCCGCTGCGAGGAGTATTGCCTGATGGTGTCGGCAATGTAGCGGAAGTACGACTGGTAGTCGCCGTCGTATGCCAAGCCGCTTTCCAGCTCGCTCTTCTCGTAGTTGTCGTACGTGAGCTCGTTCTCCTTGTAGGTGCTCAACAGGTAGGCGTAGATTTGGTCGCGCACCACCTCGTTGGGAATCACGAATTTGGTCTTGCCCCGATAGGTGCCGGCAATGGTAATCATACCGAAGTAGAACAGCAGACTGATGAAATTGTCTGGGTCGTTGATGCTCTCGGCAGGGAATCCCTTTTTCAGAGTTCCCGTGATGAAACCCTGCGTTACGAGACGCTGGATGACGCGGGCATCGTTGGCAAATTCCTTGTCATGGCGGATGAGCATGCGAAGCTTGTTGTAGTCTATGCGGATGTTCTCCTCGATCATGTCTGTGGGGATTTCGCAATCATTGCTGATGTATTGGTCGATGAAGTAAAGCACCATCACCGAGTTGTACATCGTGACCCTTCCGTAGCTTTTGAGAGCAAAGCAGTAGTTGTCATAGAAAGGCTTCATGGTTTTGATGAGCTCGTCAACCGAATGATGGAAAGGGCAGACAGTGGAGTAATACGTCAACATGGTGCGTACTTCTTCCTCTGTAAATCCTGTCATCTCATTGAATTCTGCCCTCAAAGAGTAGTTGGTTGCGATATTGAAACCGCTCGTGAGGTCGTCCATCGTCACAGGACTTACGCCTGTGACGAACACTCGCTTCAAGGATGTTGCCGTAGCCGACTTTACCGCATCGAAGAAGAGACGGAGATAGCCTTCTCCATGAGTCTGCTTGCGATAGTTGGCCATGTGCTGCGGCTCGCCGAGAATCTTATTGGTGAAATGGTCGTACTCGTCGATGAAGAGATAGATTTGCTGGCCAGCCTTGTTACATTCGTCGCATAAATAGAGCAGTTGTGAAACGCAACCTTCCAACTTGTTCATCTCCTCCTTGATATTTTCAGGCAAGACGGATTGGTAGGTGTCGCAGAAGGAATTATAGGAAATGTTGCAGTTGATGTCTAAACCGTCCTTGTAATCATCGATGCCAGCAGCCACTGCCGAGAAGTCAAGCCAGAGCACGAGATATTTGTTTCGTTCCGGCGTAGGATGCTTGCCGATGTAAAGCTCGCCAAAGAGTTGCTCGAACTGTGCTTCCTTGTTCACGTCATAGTAATTCCGGAGCATGGAGAGGGTGAGGCTCTTGCCGAAACGGCGAGGGCGGATGTAGAAGAAAAACTTATTGGATGCCTCCACTTCTTCTATATATGGAGTCTTATCTACATAATAGCATCCTTCCTTTCTTACGTCCTCGAAGTTCATCATGCCGTAAGGGATGCGCTTGCGGTAAACTTTCTTTGTGCTCTTGCCTGACTCTTCCATAATCTTCCAAAATATAATTTGTTCGTTTGTTACGGTTGGCTTTCGCCTTCCACATATTCTTCCATAAACATGTGCTCGCCGTCGAATACGGCGTAGGTGAATTGCCATATCCAGTCGCCGAGAATCATCAGGCGGGTCTTCTTGCTCAGCATAAGGTCCAGCTCGATGTGGCGATGGCCGAACATGAAGTAGTCGATGTCCTTGTGGCTTTGCATGTATTGCTTGGCAAAGCGGACGAGGAATTCTTTCTTCTCACCCATATAGGGAGCTTCCTTGCCGTCGGCACGCTTCAGACGGCTGTGCTTCGCCCAGTTCAGTCCCAGTGCCATTCCCCAACGGGGATGGATGGCATTGAGTAGGTGTTGGCAGATGCGGTCGTGGAACATCGCCTTCAAGAACTTGAACTTCTTGTCGGGGTCGCCCAATCCGTCGCCGTGGGCAAGGTAGAACACCTTGTCGTAAATTTCCACGGTCTGTGGCTTGTGATGCACGATAACACCGCATTCCTCTTCCAGATAACCGTAAGTCCAAAGGTCATGGTTGCCGGTGAAGAAATGTACTTCCACGCCCATGTCTGTCAGTTCGGAGAGTTTGCCGAGGAAACGGGTGTAGCCCTTGGGTACTACATACTTGTACTCGTTCCAGAAGTCGAACATGTCGCCTAGCAAGTATACTGCAGCAGCCTTGTTCTTGATGCTGTCGAGGAAGCGTACCAATCTGCGTTCCTGCATGCGGGCATGCGGAATCGCCAGTGAGCCGAGGTGGGCATCTGAAAGGAAATATACGTTTTTCATAAGCGGCGTTTTTAAGTGAAGAGTGAAGAACGAAGAGTGAAGAATCTTCTTGCCTTTACTCGAATCCTAGTTCCACACGGGCCTCTTCGCTCATCATGCTCTGGTCCCATGCTGGTTCAAATACGAGGTTGACATTGGCAGATTTCACACCATCCACGCTGTCCACCTTGGTGCGTACATCCTCCAGGATGAAGTCGGCGGCTGGGCAAGAGGGGGCGGTGAAAGTCATATCGAGATCAACATCGCCATCATCCTTCACGTCTATCTTGTAGATCATACCGAGGTCCCAGATGTTGACGGGAATCTCGGGGTCGTATACGGTCTTGAGTACGTCTACGATTCTTTCTTCTATTGTCGTCTTTTCTTCTTGTGTCATAATTGTCATAGATTTTGTGTACAAAGATAAACATAATTGCGGACATGGCAAAATAAAAGTGTATATTTTTATAGTTTGCCTTTGTCGTGATAGGAATAAAAGGCACCATCGGTTATGATGACGTGGTCCATGAAGAAGATTCTCATGATTTCACAGGCCTTTTCCACCTGGCTGGTTAGCCTGTCGTCATTCTTGCTTGGCAGCGGACTGCCACTTGGATGGTTGTGGCAAAGGGCGAGGATGGTGGCGTTGTTGAGGCACATTTCTCTAACGATAAGGCGAATGTCGATGGCGGTCTCTGTTATTCCGCCATGCGAGATTCGTTCCGCCTTGATGAGTTTAAAGTTTTGGTTCATCATCAATATCCAAGCCTCTTCCGTGTCGAGGTCTTGCATTCGAGGAAGCATATAGTTGTAGATGGCTAGTGAGGAGCCGAGGTCGGGGCGAGCGCCAATCTTGTCGAGTGCTCGTCGTTTGCCAAGCTCGCAAGCAGCAAGGAGTGTGATTGCCTTGGCGGGTCCCATGCCCTTGTATTGCTGCAATTCTTGCAATGTCATTTTGCCAAGCGTGTTGAGATTGTTGTCGCAGTCGTTGAGAATGCGCTTCATCAATCCTACGGCACTCTCATTTTGGGAACCAGACCCGATGAGGATGGCGCAGAGCTCTGCGTTGGATAATGCACTAGGTCCTAAACTTTCGAGACGTTCGCGAGGTCGGTCTTCTGAAGCCCACTTCGCAATGGATAGTTTTTCGCTCATGAATGATGTTATGTTTTCGCTCAAAGAAAGTTTTCGCTTCTTTTTGCTTTATTTATAGAATGTTTTGTTGTATGCGCTAAATTCGTCCTTTCCCAATACGCATCTCTTCCACCAGGCAGACAAGAACCCACATCCATATCCCATCAGCTGGGTGAAAGCGGCGCAAATGCTCAACAAGCCAATCTTTACACTCTTGTTTTCCTTTGCACTATCGATGCAGAGGACAATGCTATAAAGAATGATGAGGAATGAGCCGATGCAACCCAATGCTGCCATTGCGTTGCCTAAAAAAGGGAATATGTGGACTGTTCCGAGCATATAGGGCAAGAAACCGAAGAAGAGCAATAAGAACGTACCGATCACGCCAATGGTGAAGACCATCGGAAGGAGGTGGACGAGCTTGAGACTCTCTGGGTATTTTTTGTAGAGGTTGATGCGAGCGATGCCGCTGTTATAGACTTGGCGCCAAAACTTGCGGAAGTCGGTGCGACGCTTGTGCCATACCCATGCCTCTGGGAACAAACGACACCTGCAACCATCTTTGAAAATACGGATGGAGAAGTCGATGTCTTCCCCGAAACGCATGTTGGAAAAGCCGTTTAGTCGGGTATATACATCCTTGCGGATACCCATGTTGAAAGAGCGAGGATAGAACTTGTCCATTTTCTTCTTTTTCCCGCCACGGATACCACCTGTGGTGAAGAAGGAAGTCATAGAGTAAGAAATTGCTTTTTGGGTATCTGTAAATGACGAATGTGCCTTGTCTGGGCCACCGAACGCATCGGCAGGCTCACGGCTCAACTCGTCACTTACAGCCTTGAGATATTTTTCTGGCAAAACCACGTCGCTATCGAGTATCAAGAGATATTCGCCTGATGCTCTTTCGGCACCATAGTTGCGGCTTTGGCCAGGACCGGAGTTTTCTTTATAATAATAATGGATGTCCATCACGTCCTTGTAATGGTCACAGATGTCCTTGCAGGAAATTCTGGATCCATCCTCGACGATAACCACCTCGAAGTCTTTGACCGTTTGATGGGTCAAGCTCTCCAAAAGTTCGTTCACCTCGTCGGGACGATTATAGACAGGGACGATGATGGAATACTTCATGTTGTTATGAAAACTTTAAGTCGAAAATAATCTTTGGTTACTCGCTTACACGACCGAGGTAGCTGCCGTCACGAGTATCTACCTGGATGGTCTCGCCCTCATTGACAAACAAAGGTACGCGAACCTCGGCACCTGTCTCCAATGTGGCAGGCTTGGTCGCGTTGGTAGCAGTGTTGCCCTTGACGCCTGGCTCGGAGTGAGCAATCTTCAATGTTGTCTTGGCAGGCATTTCGGCCAAGAGGATAGTGCCATCGGTAGTATCGGTAACAACCTCTACAACGTCACCTTCCTTCATGTACTGACCGCCAGTAACGTTCTCCTTGGCGATAGGCACCTGCTCGAAGGTCTCCTGGTTCATGAAGATGCAACCAGTGGCATCCTCGTAGAGATACTGGTAAGGGCGGCGCTCAACGCGAACATCCTCCAACTTGAAACCAACCTGGAATGTGCGCTCCAATACACGGCCGTCGGCAACATTCTTCAACTTAGTGTTCATGACAGTGTTTCCCTTGCCTGGCTTTCTGTGCTGAAAGTCGATGCAAACCCATACTTTGCCATCCATGCGGATGCAAGTACCAATCTTAATTTCCTGTGAATTAATCATTTTGTTTATCTTGAATTTTATTACTTAATCTGAAAAACGGTGCAAAGTTACGGTAAAAACACGAAAAACCCAAGCAAATAGCGAAAAAAACATAAATATTTAAGCTAAATTTTGTAGTTTTCTTTGTTATTTCAGAAATAATGCGTAATTTTGCAGCCCGAAAGGTGCGTTATGCCCTCTTTTTTGGAATATTAATTAAAAAAACAATAAAGAAAAATGAAAAGAACATTTCAGCCTCACAATCGTCGTCGCGTGAACAAGCATGGTTTCCGCGAGCGTATGGCAACAAAGAATGGTCGTCGCGTATTGGCTTCTCGCCGTGCTCATGGCCGCAAGAAGTTGACAGTATCTGACGAGCACCACGGAAAATAATTCGCGTTGGTCTCTTGCAGATGATTCGATGACATTAAAAGCAGCAAAGGATTATGCCTTGGCTGCTTTTGTGTTTTTATAGGTCTTAAAATACAAAAAGTATCTGGATAATTTTGTGTTGTCTTCGATTTGCATTATCTTTGCAGTCAAAAAGAATGAAATATGGCTCCATCTGAGTTTATCAATAAGTTTAAAAGCAAGTATCTTTGGGGCAATCTCTTTGCGATGGTTGTCGTAGTGATTCTCCTTTGTGTCGGCGTCAAGGTGGGCATTGAACTCTACACCCATCATGGGGAGACGATCGTGATTCCTGACATTCGCCATAAGAGTTTTGCCGATGCAGAGCGAATCTTGGATGATGCTGGCTTGCTGATCGAGGTGAGCGATACGGGATATGTGCGCAACCTCCCTCCTGACTGTATCTTGGAACAGTCGCCTGGTGTAGGCGAAAGGGTGAAGGTCGGACGTGTTATTTATGTTACCATCAACTCCGACCATACTCCTACACTTACGGTGCCTGATGTCATCGACAACAGTTCTCTGCGTGAGGCGATGGCGAAGCTGACGGCAATGGGATTCAAACTGGGAACGCCTCAGTATATTGCCGGTGAAGAAGACTGGGTATATGGCATCCTTGTCAAGGGAAGGCATGTGGTGGCTGGTGACAAGGTGTCCATTGATGCTGTGCTTGTCATCCAGGTAGGCAACGGACAGCGTGATGCTGGTGATTCTGTTAATTTTGTGGATCCTATCCGTCAGCATGATGAATTGGAGGAGGATAAGGAAAGTGGTGGAAGCGATGATGATGGCTTCGAGGTCGTTCCGGGAACGGAAGTGGCGGAACCGTCAACTCCGTCTCGTTCGCATAATAACGAGGTGGTTGAATGAGTGAGGAATTCAAATACTTTTTCTGATGAATATATTTGACTATATATATAATAAGGTGTATGCTCCCGTGGAGAATGACTTTGGGTTTGATGATGCGGGAGACATCGATGAACTTTCTGGCGAGGTGCCTTCTGCTTCTCAGGGCGATGGTGAACTCTATGAGCATTGGCGAGTGGAGGTGGATGCCAATCAAGACCCTGTTAGAATCGACAAGTATCTTGCCGACAAGATGGCTTATCAGAGCCGTAACCGTATCCAGCAGGCTGCCGATGCTGGTTTTATTCAGGTGAATGGCAAGCCAGTGAAGAGTAATTATAAGGTGCGCCCGAATGATGTGGTGACACTGATGATGGATCGCCCTCGTCATGAGACGAGTATCAAGCCAGAGGAAATCGGCATCCATGTGATTTATGAGGATGACCAACTGATGGTGGTCAACAAGGAGGCGGGTATGGTGGTGCATCCTGGCGCTGGCAATTTTCACGGCACGCTCATCCAGGCGGTTGCTTGGCATCTGAGAGATATGCCCGAGTTTGATGCCAACGACCCAGAGGTAGGACTTGTGCACCGCATCGACAAAGATACTTCGGGATTGTTGGTGGTGGCTAAAACTCCAACGGCAAAGACTTCCTTGGGAAAGCAGTTCTTCAACAAGACGACTCATCGTCGCTACAATGCCTTGGTGTGGGGAAATATCGTCGAGGATGAAGGACGTATCGAGGGCAACATCGGACGCGACCCGAAGAATCGGCTCCGCATGAAGGTTTTCGACCCGAATAGTGGCATCGGCAAGAGCGCCGTTACTCATTACAAGGTTTTGGAGCGATTCGGTTATACAACCTTGGTGGAGTGCATCCTGGAGACTGGGAGAACCCATCAGATTCGTGCACACATGAAGCATATCGGGCATCCCCTCTTCATGGACGAGACCTATGGTGGTACGGAAATCTTGCGAGGTCAGCGAAGCAGTAGCTACAAGGCTTTCATCCAAAATTGCTTCAAACTTTGCCCACGTCAGGCACTTCATGCCAAGACGCTTGGCTTTGTGCATCCTGCAACTAAGGAGCAGATGGACTTTGACAGTGAGTGGCCGGATGACTTCCGCTTGCTGATAGATAAGTGGAGAGGCTTTATCGCGGGAACCACGCAAGATACGTTTCAAACGAAATAACACAGTACATTTATAAAAATAAAAACAATGAAAAATAACAAAAGAACGATAGCCATCGTTTGTGGTGGTGATTCTTCTGAGCACGACGTTTCATTGCGCTCAGGTCAAGGCTTGTACTCTTTCTTCGACAAAGAGCGCTATGACATATATATTGTAGATGTCAAGGGAACAGACTGGCATGTCGCTTTCGAAAATGGCGATATTGCCGAGATTGACAAGAACGACTTCTCTTTCTTGGAGGATGGCAAGCGAATGTATTTCGACTATGCTTATATCACGATTCATGGTCAGCCTGGAGAGAATGGTGTGTTGCAAGGCTATTTCGACCTCATCCACTTGCCTTATTCTACCAGTGGCGTGCTTGTCGAGGCAATGACTTTCGACAAGTATGTACTCAACAACTATCTCCGTGGTTTTGGCATCAATGTGGCTGATAGCATTTTGCTCCGACGTGGAGAGCAATATGACGAGGAGGCTATCGCCAAGCGTTTGGGCATGCCTTGTTTTGTGAAACCTGCTGCTGATGGCAGTAGCTTCGGTGTGTCGAAGGTAAAAGAGGCAGATCAACTTGCTCCAGCTCTCCGTGTGGCATTCATGGAGGCAGAAGAGGCTATGGTCGAGGGATTCATGGATGGAATCGAGATTTCACAGGGTATCTACAAAACCAAGAACAAGTGTGTGGTGCTCCCTGCTACAGAAGTCGTGACCAGCAATGAGTTCTTTGATTATGATGCCAAGTATAATGGTCAGGTTCAGGAGATCACTCCGGCTCGCCTTGCTCCAGAGACGGCTGAGGAGGTGGCAAAGATTACCTCTCGAATCTATGATATCCTCCATGCCAATGGCATTATCCGTATCGACTATATCATCACCAAGGATGAGAATGGCAAGGCCAAGGTCAACATGTTGGAAATCAATACCACTCCAGGTATGACTGTCACTAGCTTCATTCCTCAGCAAGTTCGCGCTGCCGGGCTTGACATCAAGGATGTGCTCAGCGACATCGTGGAGAATCAATTCTAATAAATAATGAGGTGTTAAGGGGTTGAAGGAGTGAAAGAAGTTAAGACAAATGTTATATGTTAAGTAAAAGGTTTTGTGTGTTGCCTTTGCTGTTGTCTTAACTCCTTAATTCCCTGACTCCTTAATTCCCTAAAGCGACAAAACAATGAACATTCCTCAAGAATTTGATGCCATTCGCCCTTGGGAGCCTGAAGACCTTCCCGATGTGTTCGACCGCTTGTTGGCAAACGAGCAGTTTAGGCAAGTGCTTGCCTATCTTTATCCACAAGTACCTTTCGAGATGATAGCTCAGAAGTTGAAGGCCTGTAAGACCAACTTGGATTTCCAGTTGGCTTTCGCTTACGATTTTGTGCATGGTGTTCTAAAGAAGGCTGCTACAGGCTGTGAGATGGATTGTAAGGCGTTGGACAATACCAAGCGTTATACTTTCATCAGTAACCATCGTGACATCGTGCTTGACTCTGCGATACTCGATGTGTTGTTGGTCGATAACAAGTTTACGACAACCTGTGAGATTGCCATTGGCGACAATCTTCTTTCCCTTTCTTGGGTAAAGGACTTGGTGCGTGTCAACAAGGCGTTCATCGTGGAGCGTGCTTTGAGTATGCGCCAGATGCTGATGTCAAGCAAGCGTCTTGCCGACTATATGCACTTTGCCATCAAGGAGAAGAATGAGAACATCTGGATAGCTCAGCGAGAGGGACGTGCCAAGGATAGCAACGACCGTACGCAAAAGAGTATCTTGCAGATGATGTCGATGGGAGGCGATGGGAGTATTATCGAACGTTTGCGCCAACTTCATATCGTGCCTTTGTCTATCAGTTATGAATATGATCCTTGTGACTTCTTGAAGGCTAAGGAGTTTCAACTGAAGCGTGACAATGCCGATTGGAAAAAAGGACCTACTGACGACTTGGTGAGTATGCAAACGGGTATCTTCGGTTATAAGGGACATGTGCATTATCATGCCGCATCTTGCCTCGACGAATATCTTGGCAATCTCGACCCAGAGATGCCGAAACAGGATATATATAATAAGGTGGCTGCTCATATCGACCACGAGATACATCGCAACTATAAGTTGTATTTTGGTAACTATGTGGCTCTCGACCTCTTGGAAGGTACGACCATCTATTCCGACCACTATACGGCAGAGCAAAAAGCTAAGTTTGAACAATATATCGCAGGCCAACTTGCAAAAATAGACATCTCGAATAAGGATGAGGCATACTTGCAAGAACGTCTCTTGACAATGTATGCCAATCCTCTCCGCAATTACCTTGCTGCCCAATAAGCAGCAAGGTAATTACGTAAATTTATGCTTCTTTTTGGGCGACGCATTCCATTTCGATTAGCCATCCCGGTCGGCATACCCTTGCTTCTACGATAATATGTGGTATCTGTGGATAAAACTGTAGCATAAGATATCTCACAGTTTGATAATCGGATATGTCTCTGAGATAGATGATGAAGTATCGGATGTCGTTCATTGTGGCGTTGCCGTCTTTCAACAAGGCTCCGATGTTCTCTAACAGTCTGCCGGTCTGCTTAACGATGTCGTCAGGGTAGAGGATGCCGCCGTGCTTGTCGATGCTTGCGGTGCCCGAGATGAAGTACTGTTGTTTGTCGGGCCAGGTGACACGTGTGCCCCGTTCGAAGGCTACACCATACTCATGGGTAGGGTTGAGGTGGTCGAGTGCCTGAAGATATTTCTTGTCAGTCTCCTCGATGTCGGGGATGGTGAGGAAATCCATTGCCACTACCGCATGGCGCACGGGGGTGGAACCCCCGATGCCGGTGCTGGCGATGTAGTGGGTGTTTGCGGTAAGTCCCTCTTGGTCGAAGACATCATTGCGTGCCTCGACCACTCCTTGGTAGTTCACGTCGATATGGGCGATGTAGATCCATGTCCTCACGAGGTTGCGCTCCATGGTCAATCCTTTGCCTTCCATCGACTTCTTGTATTTGTCGAAGAGCATCCTTGTTTGCTCGTAGGATGTCTTGCCCACGGCTTCTTCCTCGCTGAGGCGGAGGCTCTGGAAGATGATGGGGGTGGTGTCATCGGTGGTCTTGACGAGCAGGCTGATCTTGCTGCCGTTGAGGGGCGGTTGCTCCACGATGGTGCAGGCTTGCTTGGAGAGGAACTCCGTATATAGGAGCGATTCCTTCAAGGCTGCTTTTTGGTTTTGGGCATCGCTGAGGAACACCTTGCAGTATTGCAAGTGGCGGTTCTCCATGCTTTCCTTGTCTATGTGGTTGCCCAATGCCAGGTAGAGGAAATTGAGTCGGTCGGTGAATGACCCCTTTGCTTCTGGTGATATAATGATATATTGATCCATCTTTTTCTGTTCTTTTCATGCAAAAAGGGCATGGCTGATGCCATACCCTTGTATTTTGCTTTTAAACTGGTTCTTACAAAGCCTCCAACATTCGCTTGATGACTACCTCTGCGGAAATCTCGCGGTTGGCTGCCTCTGAGATGACGAGACTGTTCTTGCTCTCGATTACGTCATCGGTAACGATGAGACCACGGCGCACAGGCAGACAGTGCATGAAGCAACCGTCGTTGGTCCAACTCATGTGTTCCTCGTCGATAGTCCAGCTCATGTCTTTGCTCAATATCTCGCCATACTGGGCCGGGTCTTTAACGCCTGGGCAGCTCCAGTTCTTTGCATAAACGAAGTCTGCGCCTTCGAGAGCCTTCTTTTGGTCGTACTCCACCTTGGCATCGCCCGCGAATTTGGGGGCTAGTTCATATCCCTCGGGATGGGTGATCACGAAATCCACGTCGGCTGCGTTCATCCACTGTGCGAAGGAGTTGGGTACTGCCTGTGGCAAGGCACGGCAATGGGGTGCCCATGTCAACACCACCTTGGGACGAGCCACCTTCTTGTGCTCCTCGATGGTGATGAGGTCGGCGAATGCCTGGAGAGGGTGAACGGTAGCTGTCTCCATGGCGAAGACGGGGCGACCGCTGTATTTCACAAACTGGTTGACGATGGTCTCGGCATAGTCATAGTCGCGGTCTTTCAGTCCTGCGAAACTACGTACGCCGATGAGGTCGCAGAAGCTGCCCATTACTGGGATTGCCTCTAAGAGGTGTTCGCTTTTGTCGCCATCCATGATGACACCACGTTCTGTCTCCAACTTCCAGGCACCAGCATTCACGTCGAGCACGATGACGTTCATGCCGAGGTTCATCGCTGCCTTCTGGGTGCTGAGACGGGTACGCAGACTATTGTTGAAGAAAATCATCAGCAAGGTCTTGTTCTTGCCCAACTCTTGATAAGCGAAGCGGTTGGCTTTCACTTCCTGTGCCTCGGCGAGAGCGGCTTTCAAGTCGCCAAGGTCTTCTACATTAAAGAATGTCTTCATTATTTTATGTTATTATTATATTGAGGAGTTAAAGAAGTTAAGAAGTTAAAGGAGTTAAGACAATAGCTTTTTTCCTTATATAGCTATTGAATTCTTCACTCTTCGTTCTTCACTTACTTACGAATCTGTCCGTTTCCTGTAATCAGCCACTTGTAGGTGGTGATTTCCTCCAATGCCATGGGACCTCTGGCTCCGAGCTTCTGGGTGCTGATGCCAATTTCAGCTCCGAGTCCGAACTGTGCGCCATCGGTGAAACTCGTTGGTGCGTTGACATAGACGCAGGCTGCATCCACCATCGCCTGAAATTTCTTCTGTGCCTCGATGTCATCGGAAACGATGCTCTCGCTGTGTCCGCTGCCGTGGGTGGCGATGTGCTCCAGCGCCTCATCCTCTGTGCTTACGGTCTTGATGCCCATTTGCATACTGAGCCATTCGGTGTCCCAGATGTCTTCCTCTACCTTATATAATAGAGTGTTGGGATAATGCCCCTTCAAAGCCTCGTATGATTTTTCGTCGGCATGGATTTTTGTCTCGTGCTTCGAAAGGTCTTCGCACAGTGTTCTAAGGTCGCTCAAACGGCTTTCGTGGATGATGAGGCAGTCGAGGGCGTTGCACACGCTTACCCTGCGGCACTTGGCGTTGGTGATGATTCGCTTGCCCATCTCCGTGTCGCCGTCCTTGTCGAAGTAGCAATGCACCACGCCAGCTCCCGTCTCGATGACGGGTACCTTGGCAGTGTCTCTCACAAAGTTGATGAGCTTCTTTCCGCCTCGAGGAATGCAGAGGTCAATGTATCCCACGGCGTTCAGCATATCACCCGTAGCCTCGTGGGTGGCAGGGAGGAGAGTCACCACGTCGGGGTTGACACCATACTTTATCAACACCCTGTGGATAAGTTCGACACCGGCTGAGTTAGAGGCGTTTGCATCCTTTCCGCCTTTCAGTACGCACGCATTTCCACTCTTGAAACAGAGTGAGAAAACATCATAGGTCACGTTGGGGCGAGCCTCGTAGATCATACCGATGACTCCGAAGGGAACGGCCACCCTTTGCAGGTGCAATCCGTTGTCGAGCGTCTTGTCCTTGAGCACTCTTCCGAGTGGGGAGGGTAGGGTGCTCACGTGCCTCATGTCCGAGGCTATGTCCTGGAGTCGCTGCTCCGTGAGTTGCAGTCGGTCGTAGAGCGGATTGGTCTTGTCCATTTTCGCCAAGTCCTCTGCGTTCGCTTGGAGGAGCGCGGGAGTCTCGGCGATGATGGCATCCGCCACCGCCTGTAGTATTTCGTTACGTTGTGTGTCAGTGAGCAGTCCCAAGCTCTTGCTCGCCTTCTTCACCTTTTGGAAAGTTTCTTTCAGTTCCATTCGCTATTCCGTTCGTCTTTTAGTTATAAGATGCAGCAAAGGTAAGCATAAATATTTGTAATTGCAAACTTTATGCAAGAAAACTGGCTTTAGGGTGACAAATGAATAGTTATACGTTTTCCTCAGGGTGCGCCATCATATTACTTCTCCTTGGGCCTTGCCGCAAACTCGGTGTGGGGTGTATCCTCGGGATGCTCTTTCAAGTTGACGAGAATGTTGGGTGTCTTGCCGTTGGCGATGATGACCTTGATGCCAGCTTTCGACACCTCCTGTGCGGTATGTGCCTTGGAGGTCATGCCGCCCCTGCCGTGGCTGCTCTTGCTTGCCAGGATGTACTCGCTGATGTCACGGTCGAAAGCCACTGAAGGGATGATCTCGGTGTCGGAATCCTTGGGGTCGCCATTGTAAATGCCATCCACGTTGCTCAACAAGACGAGGGTGTCCGCCTTCATCATCTTGGCGATTAAGCCCGATAGCTCATCGTTGTCCGTAAACATCAGCTCGGTGATGCATACGGTGTCGTTCTCGTTGACGATGGGCAGTACACCGTTCTCCAGCATCACCTCCATACATGCCTCTTGGTTCTTGTACTGCTCTTCGGCACCGAAGTTCTCCTTCATGGTGAGTACCTGGCCTATCTTGATCTTGTATTCACGGAAGAGGTCGTAATACAAGCCGATGAGCTTCACCTGTCCGATGGCGGAGAAAAGCTGTCGTTGCTCCACGCTGTCCAAGTGATGTTCCACGTGCAGTTCGGCTCTTCCTGCCGCTACGGCACCGGAAGATACCAGTATTACCTCATAATTATATCGTCTGAGCCAAACGATTTGGTCAACAATTGCCGACATCCTTGTCACGTCCAGCTTCCCGTCCTCTCGGGTCAGCACGTTGCTGCCTACTTTTACTACTATTCTTCTTTTCATGATTCTTCACTCTTCGTTCTTCACTTCTTGTTGTCCTTTTCTCTGATTTCTACTCTGCGTATTTTTCCCGAGATGGTCTTTGGCAGTTCGTCCACGAACTCGATGATGCGAGGATACTTGTAGGGTGCTGTCTCATGCTTCACGTGGTCTTGCAGTTTCTTCACGAGGTCAGAACCTGCCATATTCTTGTATTCAGCCTTGAGTACGACGGTGGCCTTCACCACCATGCCTCGGATAGGGTCGGGTACTCCCGTGATGGCGCACTCCACTACGGCAGGGTGGGTCATCAGGGCATTCTCCACCTCGAAGGGACCGATGCGATAGCCCGAACTCTTGATTACGTCGTCGATTCTGCCCTCAAACCAGAAGTAGCCTTCCTCGTCGCGCCAAGCCATGTCGCCCGTGTGGTAATAGCCGTCGTGCCAAACTGATTTGGTCTGCTTGTCGTCGCGATAGTAATTTTTGAAGAGACCGAGCGGCTTGTCATCGCCAATGCGGATGCAAATCTCCCCCTTCTCGCCGTCCTCACATTCCGTCTGGTCTGGACGCAGGATGTGGACATCGTATTGAGGGTTGGGCTTGCCCATGCTGCCCGGCTTCGGCTTGATCCAAGGGAAAGTGCCGAGCGTCATGGTGGTCTCGGTCTGACCGAAGCCCTCGTATATCTGGATGCCGGTCAACTTCTGGAAGGTCTCTGCCACCGAAGGGTTCATCGCCTCGCCTGCCGTGGTGCAGTATTCGAGGCTATTCAAGTCGTACTTGGAAAAATCCTCCTGTATCATGAAGCGGTAGATGGTGGGAGGAGCGCAGAAGGAGGTGATGTGATACTTCTCTATCTGTCGCATGATTTTCTCCGCTGTAAACTTCTCGTGGTCGAACACGAAGACAGTGGCTCCGGCAAACCATTGGCCGTATAGCTTTCCCCATACCGCCTTTCCCCATCCCGTGTCAGCCACGGTGAGGTGGATGGAACTCTCATGCAGGTTGTGCCAATACACGCCCGTGGTCAAGTGCCCGAGGGCATAGAGGTGGTCGTGTGCCACCATCTTGGGTTCGCCGGTGGTGCCCGATGTGAAGTACATCAGGAGCGTGTCCTCATTGGTGTTCACATGCTCGGGACGAACGAAGGGGGCGCAGTCGTTCCATTCCTTCATCCAGTCGTGGAATCCTTCGGGGATGTCGGGACCGATGCTTACCAAGGTCTTGACGGTAGGACTCTCGGGCATTGCCTCCTTGATTTGCTCCACCACATAGT
>CAVGEN010000101.1:0-18860 GCA_963628185.1 Waltera intestinalis
GTAGCCGCCTCCTTTCAATAGAGAGCCTCGATTACGAAAGTAGTCGGGGCTTTTTTTGTAAATTTTATGTTAAACATAAAGTTTGTCGCATATGAAAAAGTTTATATATCTTCTGTTTTGTTTATTGGGTGGGGTGTCTTTGCTTTCATGCCAAAGTGAAGATTTGGATGTAGAACAAAGCGTTATGCCTGATGAAATCAATGTGCCTATAGAAGGTACGCTTTTGGATGGCGGAGAAATACAAGCGTAAGTTTATATTGTGTAGAGAACGATAAGACTGTGTTTGGAATGCCAATGTCTGAGTATTATCCTAAGACAAAGGTAGTTCAAGATTATGATGCTTTTAAGTTATATTTGTTTTTGAATAGAGGCGCTGTAACTACTCTTTACTTATTGAGCATATGAGAGACTATGCGGTTGCAAAGTATAAAGGAATAGAACTAGCATCGAAGTATTCTGAGTTAATTTATAAAGCTGAATGTCGGATAAAATTTGACTGGAAATAAAACTGGTCTTATCATAGAAACACTAGAATTTTAGACAAAATAAAGAACAGGCAAGAAGCCTGTTCTTTATTTGTGATTTTTATTTACCTTTACGGTGATTACGTGTCTTTTGCTTGCTCCTCTTCTCCTTCTTGGAGGTTTGTGTTGGAGCTGGCTTTTCCTTGCGTATAGGAGCAAAGTCGCCAGCAAGGGCGAAGTCTAGCTGTTTCTTTTCCAGGTTAGCTTGCGCCACCTTGATGCGGATGGCATCGCCCAACTGATACTTGTTATGATGGCGTCTGCCAATCAAACAGAAGTTCTTCTCGTCAAAGTCATAGTAGTCATCGGCGATGTCACGCATAGGAATCATGCCCTCGCAGTGGTTCTCGTCGATGGTGGCATAGATGCCGTAAGAGGTAATGCCGCTGATATGTGCATCGAATTCCTCGCCGAGTTTATCTCCCATGAATTCCACCATCTTGTACTTGATGGAATCTCGTTCGGCATTCTGTGCAATCTGTTCCATTTCCGAACTATGCTCGCAAAGTTCCTCGTAGTGCTTCTCGTTGGCGCTTCTGCCACCCTCGGCATACTTGGTAAGCAGGCGATGTACCATTGTGTCTGGATAACGGCGGATAGGAGAGGTGAAATGGGTGTAATACTCGAAAGCCAAACCGAAGTGACCGATATTGTGCACAGAGTATTTAGCTTTCATCATAGCACGTAGGGCCACCATCTGGATGAGGTTGCTCTCTGGCTTTCCAGCGCATTCTGCCATCAACTTGTTCAGGCTCTTGGCGGTGGCTCCCTTTGTGCCCTCGGTCTTCATCTTGTAACCGAACTTCACTACGTATTCGCGTAGGGTCTCCAGCTTCTGTGGGTCTGGGTTGTCGTGGATGCGATAAGGCAGCACCTTCGGTTTCTTGCCCTTTTTCACCTTTCCGATGCTTTCGGCCACCGTGCGGTTGGCGAGGAGCATGAATTCCTCCACCAGTTTGTTGGCATCCTTGGAGTGCTTGTAATAGCAGCGGATAGGCTTGCCTTTCTCGTCTATGTCGAAATGCAATTCCTCCCGGTCGAATTTCACAGATCCGTTCTTGAAGCGGGCGGCACGAAGTTTCTTGGCAAGGTGGTCGAGTGTGATGAGCTGAAGTGCGTTCTCACCTTGGTAAGGATGCTCTGGGGTCTCGGCAGGAGCAGGCTCTCCAGTGCCATCCACTACGCCATTGGCTTCCAAGAGTTCCTGTACTTCTTCGTATTTATAGCGGCGGTCGCTCTTGATGACAGTATGAACGATGCGATAGTTCTTGACCTCGGCATTGTTGTCCATCTCAAAGATGACGCTATAGGCAAGTTTCTCCTCGTTAGGGCGGAGCGAACAGATGAAGTTGCAGAGACGTTCGGGCAGCATCGGAATCGTGCGGTCAACAAGATAGACGGATGTCGCACGTTTTACGGCTTCCTTGTCGATGATACTTCCCTCGGTGACATAATGGGAGACATCGGCGATATGTACGCCCACCTGCCAGTTGCCATTCTCCAGTTTCTGGATGCTGAGTGCATCGTCGAAGTCCTTGGCATCCTTGGGGTCGATGGTGCAAGTGAACACCTTGCGGAAGTCCTCTCGCTCCTTTAAATCCTGCTCTGTGATTTCTCCCGTAATCTTGTTGGCTGCATCCTCCACATTCTTGGGATATTTGTATGGCAAACCATACTGTGCGAGGATAGTATTCATTTCTACATCATTATCCCCCGTTTGACCAAGGATGTCAACTACCTCGCCAATAGGACTCTTGTTTTCTCCGTCAGGCCACTCGATAATGCGTACTATGGCTTTATCATCAGTCTTTCCGCCCTTGAGCTTGCGACGAGGAATGATGATGTTGTGAGCGAAAACATCGCCAGGAGTAACCAGGTAAGCAATGTCCTTATCGACTTTCAATCTACCGACGAAGGTGTCTTTGGCACGTTCCAAGATTTTGTTGACTTGTGCCTCTTTGATGTGGTTCTTGCGACGAGCCAGAAATGTGAATTCCACACGGTCGCCGTTGAGAGCCCCCATGGAATTACGCTCAGACACGAAAATCGGTTTCTCACTACCATCAGGGATAACGGAGTTCTTGCCATTGTTCTTGCGCACGAACTTGCCTTCCATTACCTGTACGCTCTGATTCAGGCGATAGGAGTTGTCGCTAACCTTGGCAAGGTAATCATCCCATGCCATTTCCTCCATGATGTCAATAGCCAGCATCTTGAGCGGATGCGTGGTGAGATGGAGGGAACGGAATATCTCTTTAAAGCTGAGCGTTACGCCCGGCTGGCCGGCAAAGAACTCGTGGAGCAGCTCGGCGAGCTGCGCCTTATTCATTTTCTTGCCTCCTTTTTTACCTTTTCCCATAATTATAAAAGTTAATAGTTTCCTAGGGGCAAAGCCAATGCAAACGAGCGCAATGAAAACTTGCTTTCAAATAGCTGAATGCTGCTTGCCTTATGCAAAGAAACAAAAAAAAACGCAAAAAGCAAACTTTCAAAGCTTCTTTTTTTCGTTTTTTATTAAATATGTAACAAAAAAGACACTTGTTTCTGATTTTTCGACCTGTAGAGCTGATAGATTTCAAAAAACAGTAACGAGCGTAGGCTTGCAGATTGCATCCTCATGGGAGCGACTGTTACACAAGTTTTTTTGTCAGATGTATTACAATACTGTTACAACTTGTAATCTCTATCATAAATGTTTCGGAAAAAGCGAAAATCTTATTATTTTTGCAAACAGAATGTAACAATTATTTCTGTATAACAAAACATTTATGGGTACAAGTCAATATCTTGTGATATTTTTTCAGATCTTAGGGTCGCTCGCATTGCTCATCTACGGAATGAAGGTGATGAGCGAAGCCTTGCAGAAGATGGCAGGTTCGCAGTTGCGCCACATTTTGGGAGCGATGACCACCAATCGTTTTACGGGTATGCTCACGGGTACTTTCATCACCTGTGCCGTACAGAGTTCTTCTGCCACCACGGTGATGACGGTCTCCTTTGTCAACGCCGGGCTTCTCACTTTGGCACAGGCCATCTCGGTCATCATGGGTGCCAATATCGGTACGACACTTACCGCTTGGATTATGTCGTTGGGATACAATGTCGATTTGACGATTGTCGTGTTCCCGGCTTTCTTCCTGGGTATTATGCTGATTTATAGTAAGAAGCGGCGTTACATCGGTGACTTTCTCTTTGGCATCGCTTTTCTCTTTTTCTCGCTTGTACTTCTGAGCAATGCAGGAAAGGCACTCGACCTGGAACATAACCCTTCGGTTATCGACTTCTTCAGCTCTTTTGATACGAAGAGCCATCTTACCATCGTTATCTTTCTCTTGATAGGTACGTTCATCACTTGTATCGTGCAAAGTTCAGCTGCTGTAATGGCGATAACCATCCTGCTTTGCTCTACAGGTGTGCTCCCGATATATTTAGGTATAGCCTTGGTGATGGGTGAGAACATCGGTACCACCGCCACCGCCAACCTTGCCGCTTTGGGAGCCAATGCACAGGCTCGGCGAGCAGCCTTGGCTCACTTGGTGTTCAATGTGTTCGGTGTGCTTTGGGTGCTTTGCCTGTTCTATCCTTTTGTCAACTTGGTTTGTTCCTTGGTAGGCTACGATCCCGACGGCAACCTCAGTGCTGTGCAGAAAGCCACGGTTTTGCCTATCGTCTTGGCGATGTTCCACACTTGTTTCAATGTCTGCAACACGGGTGTGCTCATCTGGTTTATTCCCCAGATAGAAAAAGTGGTTTGTACGCTCATCAAGCCAAAGGCTGAGAAGGATGACGAGGAGTTCCGTCTGCGCTTCATCCAGACGGGTATCATGAAGACCCCGGAACTTTCTGTCTTTGAGGCTCAGAAGGAAATCTGCAGCTTCGGCGAGCGCATACAGCGTATGTTCGGCATGGTGAGGGAACTGATGCTGACCACCGACGAAAAGCCTTTCGGCAAACTCTTCGACCGTATAGAGAAATATGAGGGCATATCAGATAATATGGAGATAGAGATTGCCAAGTATCTTGACCAGGTGAGCGACGCTCACTTGAGCGACGACACTAAGGCTAAGATTCGCGCCATGCTCCGTGAGATTTCCGAGATAGAGAGCATCGGTGACAGCTGCTACAACATTGCCCGCACCATCAAGCGAAAGATGGACAACAAGGAGGTGTTCACCGACAAGCAGCATGAGAATATCCACCAGATGTTCGAACTAGTGGACGAGGCTTTGGCGCAGATGAACTTTATGTTCACCCACGATCGCAATACGCTCGACATGAACCGTACGTTCAACATTGAGTCGGAAATCAACAACTATCGCAACCAGTTGCGCAACCAGAACTTGGACGCAGTGGATAGCCATCTCTACACCTATGGTGTGGGAACGCTCTATATGGACATCATACAGGAGTGTGAGAAACTGGGCGACTATGTGGTGAATGTTGCCGAAGCAAGAATGGGAACAAAAATGGCGGAAAAGTAATAAACGACTCCTTTGTCCATAAATAAAGGGTGTGCCACATACTTCTTAGTTTGGCACACCCTATTATTTTTATTGTGGGAAAATAGAATAGTCTAATATTGTAAGAAATCTACCTACTTGACAGTGAGAGTTCCATTAGAACCTACGGTATAGGTCTTTCTGGTAGTAGAAATCGCACTTTGTATGATGTCGTTAAACTTACTTCCCTGCGCGTTCTTCCCATACTGAG
Organism: Waltera intestinalis; assembly: GCA_963628185.1. Taxonomy (GTDB): domain Bacteria; phylum Bacteroidota; class Bacteroidia; order Bacteroidales; family Bacteroidaceae; genus Prevotella. The sequence goes on from CAVGEN010000101.1 coordinate 5,235, forward strand.
CATGGCGCATTATGTTCATTTTTTTTGTATTTGCTTTTACAGCTGCGCAACCTTGGGTTATAAGCCAAGTATATCTTCCGTCATCCTTGATGGCGTAATTGGCTTTCTTTGTTGCGGTAACATAAGCTTCCCCACTTGTTAGGCTCTTGTTGAAGACAACTGCTTTCTCCCATTGGTAGTAGCTGTATTTCTCACCGCGAATTATGGTGTCGGTCACTTCTGTCTGTTCCTTTTTGATGTCCTCGGAAACAGTCTTTCCGTTCTCGTCGGTGTAGGTGAACTTGAGGTCGTAGTTGTCCATTACGACATCTGTAAAGCCATACACGACACCCAATGCGGATGGAGAGAAACCGCCTTCGTCATCACTCTTGCTACAAGATGTAACAATTACACTTGCTACGATGGCCATCAAAGCCATATAGCCCAATCTAATAAATTTTTTCATTCTGTTTTTATTTTAACTTGTACATTAAATTAAGTGTTTTGCCCTTTAAGGATTTCTGTAAGTTCTTTCATTCCCTCGGAAGCCCCCTTCATGATGTGTTCTATCTTGTAGTAGCCGTTGGTGTTCACGGCTCCCGGGTCGATGAGGTAGATGGGGATGTGGGGCTTGGTATAGGAAATCAAGCCAGCGGCAGGATATACGTTGAGCGATGTGCCGATGATGACAAAGATGTCGGCGTTCTGCACCGCTTCAGCTGCAGGTTCTATCATAGGCACGCTCTCGCCGAAGAACACGATGAAGGGGCGCAACAGACTTTCGTCGCCAGCCTTAGTGCCTGGATTCACTTCGCAGTTGTCCTCAGGTAGATCCTTGATGTAGCGATAGTCGTATGGGTTGTCCGAAGAGCAAACTTTGGTCAGTTCGCCATGCAGATGAATCACGTTTTGCGATCCTGCCTTTTCGTGCAGGTTATCTACATTTTGGGTAATCACCGTCACCTCGAAGTCTTTCTCTAGATTTTTGATGAGCTTATGCCCCTCGTTGGGTTGTGCGGCATAGAGCTTATGGCGCAACATGTTGTAAAAGTTAGTCACCAGGGTGGGGTCGGCTTCCCATCCTTCGTGGGTAGCAATCTTCTCCACGGGATAGTTCTCCCACAGTCCGTCATTGCCTCGGAATGTCTTGAAACCACTTTCCACAGACATGCCTGCACCAGTCAAAAATACGAGTTTCTTCATGTTGTTACGTTTTGTTTTGGTGATTTTTTCTAGTTCTTATTATTAAGAATGCACAAATTTAGTGATTTTTTTTCAAATAGCATCGTTTTCAGAGAGAAAAATGTTATCTTTGCATTCGTTTTCAATACAATTAAGGACAAAATACGATTATTAATCATAAGTTTAAATAGATTTTATGGACAAAGTAAGTTACGCTCTAGGCATTGGCATTGGTCGCCAGTTGGCTTCTATGGGCGCAGAGAGTTTGAACATTGACGATTTTGCACAGGCTGTAAAGGATGCTATTGCTGGCAAGGTGCAGCTTGGTGACCAAGAGGCTCAGGAACTAGTACAGAATTTCTTCGCAGAGCAGGAGGCTAAGGCTCAGGCTGCTGCTGCCGAGAAGGGTAAGGTTGCCAAGGAGGCAGGAGAGAAGTTCCTTGCAGACAATGGTAAGAAGGAAGGCATCATAACCACCAAGAGCGGTTTGCAATACCAGGTTTTGCGTGAAGGCAATGGCAAGGCTCCTAAGGCAACCGATAAGGTGGAGTGCCACTATGAGGGTACTTTGATTGATGGAACTAAGTTTGATAGCTCTTACGACCGTGGTCAGACGGCCACCTTCCCATTGAATCAGGTGATTGCTGGTTGGACCGAGGGTCTTCAGCTCATGACCGAGGGGGCTAAGTATCGTTTCTTCATTCCTTACCAGTTGGGTTATGGCGAGCGTGGTGCCGGTGCATCCATCCCTCCATTCTCAGCATTGATTTTTGATGTGGAGTTGGTAGCAGTCAAGTAATCCTATTCTAGAAGAGAATAAAGACTATAAATAAAGACAAGAAAATGAAAAAGTTATTTTTCGGAGCCATGATGGCTTTCGCTGCAGCTTCTTTCGTGGGTTGTGGCAACTCAACCCCAAAGGCTGTTCTTAAAAATGAAGTAGATACTTTTAGCTATGCCATGGGTATGGCCCAGACTCAGGGTTTGAAGGAGTATCTGAGTGATCGGTTGCAGATTGATACCGCTTACATGGATGACTTTATCAAGGGTCTCAATGATGGCGCCAATGCTGGTGACGACAAGAAGAAGGCTGCCTACTATGCTGGTATCCAGATTGGTCAGCAGATTTCTAACCAGATGGTCAAGGGCATCAACCACGAGGTGTTCGGCGAAGACTCTACCAAGACTATCTCTTTGAAGAACTTCATGGCTGGTTTCATCACGGGCACTACTGGCAAGAAGGGCTTGATGACCGTGGAGCAGGCTGCCCAGACTGCTCAGGAAAAGATGGTGTCGATCAAGACTAAGGCTATGGAGAAAGAGTACGGTCCTAACAAGGAGGCTGGCGAGAAGTTCCTTGCAGCCAACAAGAAGAAGGCAGGTGTCGTAACTTTGCCTTCTGGCGTACAGTACAAGGTTATCAAGGAAGGTAATGGCGCTATGCCTAAGGACACTTCAATGGTTAAAGTGCAGTATGAGGGTAAGACTATCGACGGCAAGGTATTCGATTCTTCTTACAAGCGTGGCGAGCCTGTTGATCTTCGTGCTAATCAGGTTATCAAGGGTTGGACAGAGGCTTTGGTTCACATGCCAGCTGGTTCTGTTTGGGAAGTTTATATTCCTCAGGAATTGGCTTATGGTGAGCGTGCGCAAGGTCAGATTAAGCCATTCTCAGCTCTTATCTTCAAGATTGAGTTGGTTTCTGTAGGTGGCAAATAATCAGTTTTTGTGGGAACTCAAATAAAAGAGGACTTATATAAGAATGAAAAAAATGATAATGATAGCACTCGTCCTCACGGCGGGTGCTTCTTTGTTTACGGCGAATGCTGCAGACAAGAAGGGCAAGGCCAAGCAGGTGGCTGCCCGTGTGGAATTGAAATCGTCGGCTGACTCCTTGAGTTATGCGGCAGGTGTTAACGCAACTCGTGGCTTGGTGAATTTTGTGCAGCAGAGCTATCAGGTTGATACGGCTTATATGGAGAACTTCATCCGTGGTTACAAGGATGCGCTTGCTATGGGTATCAATGCACGGACCACTGCCTATTCGGCTGGTATGGAAATCGCCAAGATGGTGGAGAAACGTGTCTATCCTGGCATCAAAGAGGAGTTGAAGAGCGCAAACGACTCTATCAGCCATGCTCTCTTCCAGCAAGGTTTTATGGCGGCATTGGCCAGTGATACCACCATTTTGACTCCTAAGGCTGCGGAAGATATTCAGAAAGAAGCTTTGGCTGGTGCTGGCGAGAAGTTCTTGGCAGAGAATGCCAAGAAGCCTGGTGTCAAGGTGTTGCCGAGTGGATTGCAGTACAAGGTGATTACCGAGGGGCATGGCGAGGTGCCTAAGGCTAGCGATGAGGTAGAGGTTATCTATGAAGGTCGCTTGATAGATGGCACGATCTTCGACTCCACAGCCAAGCATGGTGAAAATAAGACAGATAAGTTCAAGGCTGGCAACTTGATCAAGGGTTGGACAGAGGCATTGACAACCATGCCTGTAGGTAGTAAGTGGCAACTCTATATACCACAGGAACTTGCCTATGGTTCACGTCAGGCAGGTCAGATTCCTCCATATTCTACTTTGGTATTCGACCTAGAACTGGTTGACATTGTGAAACCACAGGTAGAGGAACCAACCAAGGCTGATGAAAAACTTGATGCCAAGATAGCTGTTGGCGCAGAGAAGAAGACCGCTACTGTAAAGAAGACGGTTAAGCCTGCTGCCAAGAAGACACGAAGATAAATTAAATACTCTTTTTAAAAAGCCAATAAGTCTGCTAAAGTAAAGGCGACTTGTTGGCTTTAGAAAATATCTAAAGTCATGAAAAATACTCACCTGTTTTTTGAAGACTATTTTCATGTCAGATAAAATAGCTTTTGTCTCATACCCATTAACTTTTGGATAAATCGGAAAAAACTCATGCGAAATTCATGGTGATACCATTCCTTTGTACTATCTTTGCAAAACAAATGAAACTCTTAAAACCTAAACTAGTATGAAAGGAATTACAGCTATGATTTGTACAGCAGCATTGATGACCAGTTGCGGACAGGTGGAAAACCTGGAGCAAAAGGTAGATGACCTCTATTCCAAGATGTCGCAAGAGGAACGTATCGCCCAGTTGAGAAGTGGATATATGGATGAACTTTTCGACAAGGACGGCAAGTTGGACACTGCGCAATGTAAGAAACTCATCCCTTACGGCATAGGGCATTTCTCGCAATATGCAAGTCAGGAACTGGAGGATGCCAACTCGCTTCGTGAACGTGTGGCTATCGTGCAAGACTGGTTGATAAACCATACCCCGAATGCCATTCCTGCCCTCTTCCATGAGGAAGTGCTTTCGGGCATCAACACGATGGATGCAACGGTTTATCCACAGCAGATAGGGCAGGCTTGCTCTTTCAACCCAGAATTGGCGGAATTGAAAACCTTACAAACGGGTAAGGAGTTGCGTGCCATGGGTGGCGTGTTGTCTTTGTCGCCGATGGTGGATGTTTGTCGCAATCCTAGTTTCAATCGCTTGGAGGAGTCGTATGGCGAGGATGGCTATCTGTCGGCAGTGATGGGTACTGCCTTTGTCAAAGGACTCCAGCAAGGTGACTTGAAGAAAGGAGTAGGGGCCTGTTCCAAGCATTATCTAGGATATGGTGGCGGTGGTGATGCCGACGAGAAGGAAATGATGGAGGAGATTTTGCTTCCTCACGAGACGATGATTCGGTTGGTGGGGAGCAAGGTCATCATGCCTGGTTATCATGCAGTGCATGGTACGAAATGTGTGGCGAATAGTGAAATTCTCCATGAAATTCTTCGTGACTATCTCGGTTTTGATGGCATGGTGGTGAGCGACTATACTGCCATCGACCAGATTCCTGGTTTGGAGATTCCTTTACAGAAAGCGGTGGCTGCCATCAACGGTGGCAATGATGTCGATTTCCCTAGAGGGGGCAATTATCAGCACTTGCAGGAGGCTTTGGACAAGGGCTTGGTCAAGAAGGAGACTTTTGAGAGGGCGGTCAAGGATGTGCTTCGCCATAAGTTTCGTGCAGGTCTTTTCGACAAGACACCTTATTTATATAGTAAGGAACCAGTGAAATTGGATACAAAGGAGGATCGGCGGACAGCCTACGACATCGCCAGCCAATCTATAGTCTTGCTCGAAAACAAGGGCGTGCTTCCTTTGCAGAAAAACAAGAAAGTCTTTCTGACGGGTCCTAATGCCAATTCCATTTGGGCGATGTGTGGCGATTATACCTTCCCTTCCATGTTCTATTTCTGGCAGAGTTGGAAGAAGAAATGGGATGATAGCCGACTCCCTCATATCGTCAAGCTCCTGGAGGCGATGGAGGCAAGCAAGCCTGAGGGCATCGAACTGTCTTATTCACGTGGTTGTGACTGGACGGAGGAGATTGAGACGAAGTTTGCCGAGAGCGGTGACAAGCGTGCCTGGGAGTATAAGCTCCTTCATCGTAAGGTGCAGGCAGAAGATAAGATGGACAAGGCTGAGGCTTTGGCGATGGCAAGGGGAAGCGACGTTGTCGTGGCTGCCGTTGGTGAGAATGTCATGCTTTGTGGCGAGAACCGTGACCGACAAGGTCTTCGTTTGCCAGGCAAACAAGAAGAATATGTCGAAGAACTATTGGCTACAGGCAAGCCTGTGGTACTGGTGGTCTTTGGGGGGCGGGCGCAAGTCATCTCCAAGATAGCCGACCGCTGCGCAGCCGTCATCCAGGCTTGGTATCCCGGTGAGGAGGGAGGCAATGCCGTCGCCGACATCCTCTATGGCAAGATTTCCCCATCCGCTAAGTTGAGTGTCAGTTATCCTAACACGGAAATCAATGAGGCTGTCTGCTACAATTATTCCGACAAGCGAGATGTTCGTATCGCCTGGCCTTTTGGATATGGTTTGAGCTACACGACATTCGAATATACCAACTTGTTGGTGGATAAGGAGGCTTCTACCGACTCGGAGGCTATCCATCTCTCCTTCGATGTCAAGAACACGGGCAAGATGAAGGCTGACGAAATCGCCCAGGTCTATCTTTCTCCTACCGAAGAGGGGCAGCATATCCGCCCTATCCAGTTGCAAGGTTTCGCACGTCTCTCGCTCAATCCGGGAGAAAGCAAGACTGTGAAGGTGAAACTTTACACCGAACAGTTGGGGTATTATTCCCATGAGGATAAGCGTCAGTGGAATATCGTCCCGGGCACCTTTGAAATCAAGATAGGTGCATCTTCCGAAGACATCAAGTTGAAGGAAAAAATCGTCTTGAAGGGAGAAAAGGTGGTGAAACCATTACGCAGCTTCTATTTCTCGGAAGTGGAGGAATAAGAAGATACCTTTCTCACGCATTTCTCTTAAAAACAAAGGGTAAAATCGAGAGAAAGATGTTAAAAACAATATAAAAAGTAACAAAAAGCACGAATATTGTAAAATATTCGTGCTTTTTGTTGTTTATATCAATAGTTTTTTCTAATTTTGCTATCTGGTATAAGACGATACCATCAAAGATACAGTAATAAATTGCAGAAAAAATGGAAAAAATAGACAATCTTGACAGAAAGATATTGGGTATCCTCTCTAAGAATGCCCGCATTCCTTTCAAGGATGTGGCGGCAGAATGTGGGGTCTCTCGTGCTGCTATCCATCAGCGTGTTCAGCATCTGATAGAGGCAGGGTTTATCACAGGCAGTGGATTTGATGTCAATCCTAAGAGCTTGGGCTACTCTACTTGTACATACGTAGGACTCAACTTGGAGCGTGGCAATATGTATAAGAAGGTGGTGGAACGCCTTCAGAACATTCCTGAGATTGTGGAGTGTCACTTCACAACTGGTTCTTATACCATGCTTCTCAAGCTCTATGCTCGTGACAACGAGCAGCTCATGGACTTGCTCAACAACAAGCTGCAGGCCATTCCTGGCGTGGTATCTACCGAGACGCTTATCTCTTTGGAGCAGAGCATCAAACGTGAGATTCCTGTCATCTTGGAAGACGAATAAGGATAAAATGATGGGATGCCGATAAGCATCCCATTTTTTATTAAGATAGAAGAACATGGAAACTTTTGATTTGGACTCACACTTAAAGGGGGTGTATTCTGTATTCCCCGAGGCGCATCGCCAGCCCATGATAGGCATTACCGCCAATTACGAGGGAGTTGATGCCACGCTTCGCGACCGATATTATAAACAAGTGATGGCGGCGGGTGGTACTCCTGTCATCATTCCTCCTGTAGCCGATACGGATGTCATCGTCAATACGCTTCAGCATCTTGATGGTGTTATCCTTACGGGTGGTGGCGACCATAATCCGCTTTGGATGGGAGAGGAACCTTCGCCTAAGCTCCATAACATCAACCGGGAACGTGACCTCGCCGAGTTCTTGCTCGTTCGGTTGGCTTACAATCGCCAGATTCCGATGTTGGGGATTTGTCGTGGTATTCAAACCTTGGCAATCGCTCTTGGGGGAAAGGTGGAGCAAGACATCAAGCAGGGGGTGAAACATTCGCAGGATGCCGATCGTGAGGAACCTACCCATAGCATTCTGATCGTGAAGGGTTCCACCTTATACAATATATATGGTACGGAGAAAATCTTTGTGAATTCTTTCCACCATCAGGCGGTGTGTGTGCCGGGAAACAAGTTGCGAACCATCGCCAAATCCACCGATGGAATAGTCGAGGCTATAGAGAGTAGCGAGTATAAGTCTATTCTCGGCGTGCAGTGGCATCCTGAGTGGCTTGAGGAAGATGGCTTGAAGATATTCCAATGGCTTGTGGGGCAGGCGAATGAGTTTTATGAGGCGAAGCAACTGCACAAGCGCATCCTTACCCTAGACACGCATTGTGACACACCAATGTTTTTCCCGCAAGGCATCCACTTCGACCATCGGGATAGCCGAATCTTGGTGGATTTGCACAAAATGGCCGATGGGCATCAGGATGCTACTACCATGGTGGCTTACTTGCCACAGCCAAAGATTGGCGAGATGTTTAGCAGCAAGGTGGATTTCAATGTGGAGGGACCAACTCAATACGCCGACCTCATCTTTGACAAGATAGAGGAGATAGTGAGCAAGAATAGCAACTATCTGAGCATCGCCCGTACCCCTTCCGACCTCTATAGTGACAAGCGCAAGGGCAGAAAGAGTATCATGCTCGGTATTGAGAACGGCCTTGCCCTGGGGCATGACATTGCCAATGTGAAGCATTTCGCCCAACGTGGCATCGTCTATGTCACGCTCTGTCATAATGGTGACAACGACATCTGCGACAGTGCTCGTGGCTGCAATACCCACAATGGCGTGAGTAGCTTTGGCGAGAAGGTTATCCTGGAGATGAACCGTCTGGGCATCATGGTGGATTTGAGCCATGGTGGCGAGAAGAGTTTCTATGATGCATTGGAGATAAGCAAGCAGCCTATCGTGTGCAGCCATAGCAGTAGTCGTGCTCTTTGTGATGTGCCTCGCAATCTGACAGATGACCAGATGCGTGCTCTAGCTGCCAAGGGAGGTGTGGCGCATACCACTCTCTACCATGGTTTCCTTCGCAAGGAGGGTGAGGCGGACATCATGGATGCCATTGCCCATCTGGAACATGCCATTGACGTGATGGGCATCGACCATGTAGGTCTTGGCACCGACTTTGACGGAGATGGCGGTATTCGTGGACTTGCCGACTCTTCGGAATTGATAAATTTCACCATTCACTTGCTCCGCCGTAAATATAGTCTGCAAGACATAGCTAAGATTTGGGGCGGCAACTGGCTCAGGGTGATGGCGCAAGTTCAGATGGTGAGATAATTCAAATGTTGTATTAAACCAGAAAAGAAATGAGTAAGAAAATGAAAATATTGTTGGGTGTTGTGGCTGCTGCGGCGATTGTGGCAGGCGCATATACTTATAAGTCTTCTTATGCCACTTCTCCAGAAGTGGAGGAAGTAGAGGAGGCAGAGAAATTGAATCCCGTCGGTCCAGTTTTTAATGCCGACTCTGCGTTGGCTTATTGTCAGGCGCAATGTGACTTCGGACCTCGTACGATGAATAGTGAGGCGCACGAAAAGTGTGGAGAGTGGATTGTGCTGAAATTCAAGCAGTTCGGATGTGTGGTGGAAACACAGAAAGCAGATTTGAAGGGTTATGATGGTACGGTGCTGAAGAATACCAATATTATCGCAAGTTACAATCCGAAGGCGACCACTCGCATCTTGCTTTGTGCCCATTGGGATAGTCGCCCTTGGGCAGACAATGACCCGGATAGTGCGAATTGGCGTAAGCCTGTGATGGCGGCCAATGATGGAGCTAGTGGAGTAGGTGTGATACTGGAGATAGCTCGTTTGCTGCAAGCCGACAAGAAGTTGAATCCTGCCATTGGTGTTGATTTTGTTTGCTTCGACACAGAGGATTGGGGAACTCCTCAGTGGGCTGACGTACAGGATAGTGGTGACACTTGGGCTTTGGGTGCCAAATACTGGAGTGAGAACAAGCCTGAGGGATATTGCCCACGATATGGCATCTTGCTTGATATGGTAGGTGGGCAAGGAGCCAAGTTCTATCGGGAGGGCATGTCCATGCAGTATGCTTCTGCCATCGTCAAGAAAGTGTGGACCGCTGCCCGCCAGGCTGGTTATGGAAGCTTCTTCCCGAAGAGCGATGGTGGTATGATTACCGACGACCATATCCCTGTGAACGAGAAGGCGAAGATACCTACGGTGGATGTGATAGCCTATTATCCAGATTGCCAACAGAGTAGTTTCGGACCTACTTGGCATACCGTGAACGATGATATGGCTCATCTAGACAAGAATGTATTGAAGGCAGTAGGACAGACCGTGATACAGGTGCTTTATACGGAAAAATAAATCCGCAACGTCATAAAGCACTTGCCTAGTTTTTGAAATTGTATGCCTTTGCTTTTGTGGAGAAGGAAGTTAGTCTTTGTATCTAAAAAAGCCTTGAAGCATACCAATTATGGTACTTCAAGGCTCGTAAATTCTCTGGGTCGTCTCCGTTACAGCTTCGCCCCATGTCCGTAAGAAACATATACCAAAGTTATACCAAACATATACCAAAGATATGTTTGCTTCGGGGTTTGTTCGGACAAACACCGAATAATCCTGTATTACCACCCTAAATTGATGCTTGCCCCAGCCATGATCCACAGCCCAGGCTGTTTCACGTCGGCGAGATCGTAGTATCTATGGCAGGTGAGGTTGTCGGCCTTCACGTAGATATTGTATTTCTTCTCGTCCCACATCAACTTGCAATCTATCTTGGTGTAAGGATGATAGCCGTTCATGCGCTGCTGCCATCTCACACTCCAGGAGGCACAAAGCTTCTTCCATATCTGATGGTCGAGGCCGAGCACGGCCTTGTGCTTCAAGTACTCCAGGGCGTAGAGCGACTTCAGAATGGTGACATCCGTCTTGTGGTCTTGGTAGATGTAGGCATAGCCGAGCTTGATGCGAGTGATGAAGCTATGCGGTATCAGCTCCTGCATGTAGATGGTGGCATCGAGGTTGTAGCCCATGTTGTTGAGCTTGCCGATGTTCATCACGTGATATTTGCTGTCCTTCAGCTCCGTCTCCGAGGTCTGCACCCAGTCGATCATATCCGTGCCGTGGGCATAGAAACCGCTCAACACGGCGGAAAGACCAGTCTGGCGATAACGAGTGCCGATTTTGAAGGTGGAGTTCTTCTCCGGGTTCAGCGTGAGGTCACCCTGCTGCACTACATTGCTTATATATAGGTCGGTGTAGGTGGGCATACGGAGTGCCTTGTTCCATGAGGCATACAACTTCCAGTTGTCGTTCGGGCGATAACTTACATCTACGCCAGGATAGAAGCGGAAGTCATTGTCTAGCCCGGTGTTCTTGTCGGCAAGCACACCGGCGGAGAGGGTAAAGCCGCCGAAGATAAAGTTGTGCTCCAGCATGATGTTGGTGTTGGTACGCTCGCCCTTGTGGTCGTACTTGCGCTCGCTTCCCGAAATGCTCTTGTAGTCATTCTCGGCAAGGGCGGAACCCAAGGCGGTGGAGTAGATGCGCTCCTTGCTGATGTCGAAGCCTACGGCTGTTTTGCCCAGAAGCCAAAAGATATTGGCGTTCAATCCTCCGCCCAAGACATCGAGATTGTGATAGTTCTCGCCAGCCTTGGCTCCTTCTTGTCCACGAATCAACTGGTAATGGTCCTTGAACTTGTTATAATATAAAATAGGGGATACCTCCCACGTCTTCGCCTGATTGTGCAGACTCAGTTTGAGCGAAGCCAAGCTGTGGTCGGTCTTCTCGTATTGGTTGTTGTACTTGGCGGAATAAAAAGTGTTGGCTCCATAGCTTTGGGTGGCGATGCCCACCTGTGCCCCGATGTCGAAGCGATGGTCGTAAGAGAAAGCGAAGTTACCGTAGCCCTGTCCTTTCTCGAAATCACTGTTCTCTGTGCCTCCATCCGTTCGCTTGTAGCCTCCGCTCACGGAGTAAGAGTGGGTCCACTTGCCTGTCTCGAAAGCAGTCTGCAATCGTGCTTGTGCCCCGAAACTTCCGAACGAGCCACCTTCTACGCTCGCCGAGATACCATCGTTCGCGGCCTTCTTGGTCACGATGTTGATGGCACCATTGAACGCCGACGTGCCGAATACGCGCGATGCCGCCCCTTCGAGCACTTCGATGTGGTCGATGTCGGCGAGAGCAACAGGAAAGTCGGAGGCGTTGTGACCCGTCTGAGGGTTGGAGATGTTGACCCCATTCAAGAGAATGGTAATCTGGTCGAAGGTTCCACCGTTGATGGAGATATCCGTCTGAACACCAAAGCCACCACGCTGACGGACATCCACGCCAGTGGCTAATTTCAATACATCGTTGATGGTCTGCACCGATGCACGATGAATGTCATCGCGGGTAATGACAGACACAATCTTGGGTGACTGTTCCACAGTCATCGGCGCACGGGATCCCGTAACGGTCACCGCATCCAGCTCATAGGCTTTTCCGCCCTTGTAGAGGGTGGAGTCAACCTTCATTCCCTCGGTGCTGATGCCCTCGGCCTTGGCGTGGCTCAATGTGGCTACGCTCAAGGAACCCACGAGCACTTCTCTTCCCAAAACGGAGAAGAGCGCATAGCACTTGTTGGAGAAGTGGTTGAACCAGAGACTGTTGCGCTTGTTGAAAATTGTTTTGTACATTAATGAAATGTTTATAAATGAATAATAAAAGAAGTCTTTCCTTTTGAAGGAAACAGCTTTCGAGGTGCAAAGGTACTGCTTGTTGTGAGAAATACCAAATAAAATTTACTTAAATTCTGGTGGAAACCGACATTGTGCGGGAATCGGCAAAGACCACCACATTTCATAGAATCGTGGTGATATATCATGGTGCGGAGATGGTCGCTTGCGACGAGGTGAAAGAAGGGTAGTTCTCTTATATCTGCCCGGCCTCCACTTGTCTTACCACTCTTTCCGTGAGTCTATCCACGCCGTTTGGGTCGTATTTCTTGGTGAGGCTGGCACCGAATGCCCAGGCGAAAGCCTGGTAGAACCCAGCTTTCACTGGTCCGAGAAAAGCCTGGATAAGTTGATAGGTGGAAGAACTGCACTCGCGATATACCAGTTTGATGCAAAGCTTTCCCTGGGCGTAAGTGAGCTTTTTCATTCGTGGGGTGTATTCCTCCTTGATGCCCTTTTCCACTAGTTTCATGTGGGCGTCCTTGGCTCTCTTGTTGGGAAGGGTTTCGAGATATTCACCCGTCTCGATGATGATTTTTCTCACCTCCTTGGCGATGGGAAGAACTTTCTTCACATTATATACCAGACGGTTGTAGGCAAGTCGCTGCTTGGCGTCCTTGAAGACAGGCTCAGGATAGACATATACATTATTTACTTGTACATATTGGATACTGTCGCCCCCTTGCAGCACTTTTCCCACTTTTACCATAGGCTCGAAGGTAGGACTGTCCATATCGACCTCCCTATCTTCGGGTTTAATATCATCGTTTTGGGCCGACATTTGAAGGCTCGTGCCCAGCAAGATGCACAAAAAGAAAAGCAATCTGTATCTCATGTCCTTATCCTAACTTTTGTTTCGGATGGCAAATATAGATAAAATTTTTGAATTATAAGCCAGTAAAATAAAAAACTTGAATGATTTCCCCCGAATTGTGCGAAATTAGCCTTATTTTTCGAGAAATCAAGACCACAACTGCAAAAAATCCTACCAACGTGCTCTGAGTCACAAAAATATTTATTATCTTTGAAGCAGTGTTCATTAACCGAATTTTTAACTTCAAAAATGTAGGCTTATGAAAGCAGCATGTGGTCTTGACGTGCACAAAGATAGCATTTATCTTTGTATTTTGCACAGTGATGGTGAATTATTTGAGCAAGTTTTTGGTGTTTTAACATTTCAACTGGAAGAAAGCCACTACTCAGTCATCTTTGCACTTGACAAGTAACCCTTTAGCAATGCCGAGGTAT
>CAVGEN010000102.1:0-17801 GCA_963628185.1 Waltera intestinalis
TAAAATTTCACAAAGTGATTATTTAAATTCGGTGACGCATAGTCGAAGTCAGGAAAACGCAGGTTGGCATCCTGCTGCTTCAAGGGACTGAAGAAATCACGCATGATGTTTCGGATTTGGTCTTGTAAATTCTCATCATTCACAGAATCGTGCATCGGTGCATCATACTCGTCGATGAGAACCACGACCTTTTTGCCTGTCTGCTGTGTTGCTGCATTGATGATGCGGGTTAATCTTGTACTATAGACATCAGAGTTATCGAAAGGGGTCTCTATATGATACAAGTGCTCATACTCCGATAAGATACCATCAAGGGTGACATGAAGATTTTTCAGCTGATAGTATTTCCCTCTACTCATATCTACATGAATCACAGGATTCTTCTTTTTAAAGACAATAGACACCCCATTATCTTTTTTGTATAAAAATCCTTTCTAATTTTGGGCATAAGGATTTTTTTTAGTAACTTTGCGCCCAAAAGAAAATAATCATATAAAAATCAGATAAATATGGCTAAGAAATTTGCCGAGCACAATGGTCTGAACTTGACAAAGACCAACAACGACGTATTAGCAGAGTGGGAGAAGAACGACATCTTCCACAAGTCTATTGATGAGCGTGAAGGCTGCCCTCAGTTTATCTTCTTCGAGGGGCCTCCATCTGCAAACGGACACCCGGGTATTCACCACGTCCTCGCACGTAGTATTAAGGATACATTCAACAGATACAAGACAATGAAGGGATTCCAGGTTCACCGCAAGGCGGGATGGGATACACACGGACTTCCTGTTGAACTCGGTGTCGAAAAGGAATTGGGTATTACCAAGAAGGATATTGACAACAAGGCTTCTGAGAAGTATATCTCTACGGAAGACTATAACCATAAGTGCCGTGAGAACGTGATGAAGTTCACTGCCGAGTGGCGCGAGCTTACCGAGAAGATGGGTTACTTCGTTGACCTCGACCATCCTTACATCACTTACGACAACAAGTACATCGAGACTTTGTGGTGGCTCTTGAAGCAGCTCTACAACAAGGGCTTGCTCTACAAGGGTTATACCATCCAACCATATTCTCCAGGCGCAGGTACTGGTTTGAGTTCTCACGAGTTGAACCAACCTGGTTGCTATCGCGACGTAAAGGACCTCACCACCACTGTACAGTTCCTTATCAAGGATCCTAAGGCAGAGTGGACCAAGTGGGGCAAACCTTACTTCATCGCATGGACAACTACTCCTTGGACTTTGCCATCTAATGTGGCTCTCTGTGTGGGCCCTAAGATTGACTATGTTGCCATTGAGACTTACAACCTATATAATGGCGAACCTATGACACTTATCATGGCTGAGGCTTTGGTGAACTCTTACTTGAAGGCTGACCAAGAGTGCAAGGAGGGCGACCTTCTTCCTTTCGACAAGGAGAAAAAGCAGTGCCCATGGCGCATCGTTGACCGCATGAAGGGTACGGAACTCGAAGGTATGCACTACGGGCAGTTGATGCCATGGGTGAAACCATGCGAGAAGGTGGATTTGTTCGCTCCTCAGTTTGTCGCAGACTATGCAGCCGCTCATCCTGAGAAAGTATTTGCTTCTGAGGATGGTCGTGACCAGTTCGTAGAGATGGAGAGCGAGGCTTTCCGTGTTATCCTCGGCGACTATGTGACAACCGACGATGGTACGGGTATCGTACATATCGCTCCTACATTCGGAGCCGATGATGCCAAGGTGGCAAAGGATGCCAACATCCCAGCCCTATACCTTATTAATAAGAAGGGTGAGACTCGTCCAATGGTTGACCTCCAGGGTAAGTTCTATCTTATCGACGAGTTGGACGCTAATTTCGTGAAGGCTTGTGTCGATAAGGGCGCATATGCTCACCACGCAGGCGACTATGTGAAGAATGCCTACGACCCGCAGTTTAATGTGGATGGCGTTTGGGACAAGAAGGCTTCTGACAAGGCCGAAGACTTGAACATCGTGCTTTGCTATGAACTCAAACAGGAGGGCAAGGCTTTCAAGAGCGAGAAGCACGTACACAACTATCCTCACTGCTGGCGTACCGACAAACCTATCCTCTATTATCCGTTGGACAGTTGGTTTATCAAGGACACCGCACGCAAGGAACGCATGGTGGAACTGAACAAGACCATCAATTGGCAGCCTGAGAGCACAGGTACAGGTCGCTTCGGCAACTGGCTTGAGAACTTGAACGACTGGAATCTTTCCCGTTCCCGTTTCTGGGGTACTCCATTGCCTATTTGGCGTGACGAGAACCGTGGCGAGAAGTGCATCGGTAGCCTCGAAGAGCTTTATGCTGAAATCGAAAAGTCTGTTGCTGCAGGCATCATGAAGAGCAATCCTATGAAGGACAAGGGCTTCGTTTCCGGCGACTACAGCCAGGAGAACTACGATAAGGTGGACCTCCACCGCCCATACGTAGATAACATCGTGTTGGTGAATGACGAGGGCAAGCCAATGTATCGCGAGAGCGACTTGATTGACGTTTGGTTCGATTCTGGTTCCATGCCATACGCACAGCTCCACTATCCTTTCGAGGGAGAGATGGCACGTGGAACGGAGGCAGACCGTGAGGCGTTGATTCATAGCACTTACGAGGGATATGCGATTCCTCCAAAGTTCTATCCAGCCGACTTCATCAACGAGGGTGTCGATCAGACTCGTGGTTGGTTCTTTACCTTGCATGCCATCGCTACCATGGTGTTCGACAGCGTGGCTTTCAAGAACGTCATCTCTTCAGGTCTCGTACTCGATGCCAAGGGCAACAAGATGAGTAAGCATGTGGGCAATGTCATCAGTCCGTTTGAGATGATAGACAAGTATGGCGCCGACCCTGTTCGTTTCTATATGATGACCAACAGCGAGCCTTGGGACAACCTCAAGTTCGACCCTAACGGTGTCGATGAGGCACGCCGCAAGTTCTTCGGTACATTATATAATACATATAGTTTCTTCGCCCTCTATGCCAACGTGGATGGCTTCGACCCACAGACAGCACAGGTGGCTTTGGAGAAGCGTCCAGAAATAGACCGCTGGATTCTCTCTTCACTCAATACTTTGGTGAAGGGCGTGGATAAGGAGTTGTCGGGCTATGACCCAACTCGTGCAGGTCGTCTCATCGACGCATTTGTCAATGATGACCTTTCCAACTGGTACGTTCGCTTGAACCGTAAACGTTTCTGGGGTAAGGAGATGAGCGAGGATAAGCTCAGTGCTTATCAGACACTCTATACTTGTTTGATGACAGTGGCTAAGTTGCTCGCACCATTTGCGCCATTCTATGCAGATGAGTTGTATCATGACTTGGGCGGTGAGTTGCAGAGCGTACACTTGGCTCAGTTCCCTGAGGCAGATGAGGCAGCCATCGACCACGACTTGGAGGAGCGTCAGGCTATCGCCCAGAAGATTACCTCTATGGTGTTGGCTTTGCGCCGCAAGGTGAACATCAAGGTGCGCCAGCCACTCCAGCAGATTATGATTCCAGCGGTAGATACTACACAGAAGGCACACATTGAGGCTGTGGCTGATTTGCTGAAGAACGAGGTGAACGTCAAAGAGGTTAACTTCATTGAGGGTCAGGGTATTCTGGTCAAGAAGGTGAAGTGTAACTTCAGAGTGATGGGCAAGAAGTTTGGCAAGTTGATGAAGGGCGTCGCTGCCCAAATGGCAGTTCTGGACCAAGACCAAATTGCTGCCTTCGAGAAGGCAGGCAACATCACCTTGAATGTAGATGGACAAGAGGCAGTCGTAGATGTTGCCGACGTAGAGATTATCTCCGAGGACATCCCGGGATGGCTCGTTTCCAATGATGGCAACTTGACAGTGGCTCTTGA
This sequence comes from Waltera intestinalis, assembly GCA_963628185.1. Taxonomy (GTDB): domain Bacteria; phylum Bacteroidota; class Bacteroidia; order Bacteroidales; family Bacteroidaceae; genus Prevotella. Next base: position 3,851 of record CAVGEN010000102.1, read on the forward strand.
GGTAGAGCTGACTCCAGAGTTGAAGAAGGAGGGTATGGCGCGTGAACTTATCAATCGTATCCAAAACCTCCGAAAGGAGACGGGCTTGGAGATTACCGACCGAATCAAGGTGACTGTGGCTCCTAATGAGGAAACCAACGCTTCCATCGAGGCATTCGGTGACTACATCAAAGGACAGGTGCTGGCAGACGACATCGAAATTGGTGAGAACGCAGGTGTCGAGACTGAGTTTGATGACTTCAAGTTGAACATTCTCGTAGAGAAGAATTAAGAGCATAAGCCTACGGCGGATTCATGGGATTCGCCGTAGGTATCTTTGTGTAATATATACAGTAAAACAAGCACAATAAAAACTTATAACAGTAATGTCTATGGCTAACGAAAAACTACGTTATAGCGATGAGGAACTTGAGGAGTTCCGCGCTATCATTGAAGAGAAAATTAAAGTGGCTCGCAAGAACTATAAGGAGATGATGGCTCAACTGAATCATTCCGACAGCAATGATGTGGTTGACACCTCACCTACTTACAAGGCTCTAGAGGAGGGCAGTGAAGCTCAGAGCAAGGAAGAAATCATCCAGATGGCTCAACGACAGCAGAAGTTCATCGTAGGATTGGAGGCTGCTCTCGTGCGTATCAAGAACAAAACTTACGGCATCGACCGTGAGACGGGAGAGTTGATTCCCAAGGAGCGTCTTCGTGCCGTACCTCATGCCACATTGAGTGTCGCTTCCAAGGAGGCAAGAAACAAGAGATAAATGAAAGAAAATAAATTGAAAACAAGTTGGCTCGTCACGGCAATGATGGTTGTTCTCTTGGTGATTGACCAAGTCATCAAGATCTATGTCAAGACCCATTTTTGCCTTGGCGAGTCGGTTCGTGTAACAGACTGGTGCTTTATAGAGTTCGTAGAGAACAATGGTATGGCTTGGGGTATGTCGTTCATCGGCAAGTTCTGGCTCAGTATCTTTCGCACGGTAGCCATTGTCTTGCTGGTATGGTATCTGCGCCGTATCATCAAGGCGGGCACCTATCGCAAACTCTACATCTACCTCGTGGCTTTGGTGCTCACTGGTGCCATCGGCAACATGATAGACTCTCTTTTCTATGGACTCGTCTTTACGGGGTCCTCGCCAGATTATGTGTCTTACCTTGTGCCTTTCGGTCATGGCTATTCTACTGTGTTGATGGGCAAAGTGGTGGATATGTTCCGCTTCCCGTTCTTTAGTTATACTTGGCCCGACTGGGTTCCGTTCTTCGGTGGCAGTCATGGCACATTCTTCGACCCAGTATTCAACTTCGCCGATGCTTGTGTTTCGGTAGGTATCATATCTCTTCTTTTGTTCTGCCGTAAGGAATTGGAGCAACTGGGAGGTGACAAGAAAGAAAACGCAGAAGAGAAGGCAGGCGTAGAAGAAAAGAACGAAGCCGTGGAGGCTGATAAAACTGTAGGTTGATATGAAATCAATGAACAAAGCAATCATCGGGGTATTGGTGGCCATCTGTGCTCTGGCTTGCCTTCAGTCTTGTAAACCTTCCATCCCGAGCCAGTATCTGTCGGAGGGGAAGATGGAGGATATTCTCTATGATATCCATTTGGCTGAGGCGATGGCTAGCAATGCGACTGGTGCCGACACCACCATCATGCTTAGCTATCGTGTGGCTGTGCTCAAGAAGCATGAGGTCACATCGGCTGAGTTTGATTCCTCTATGGTGTATTATATGCGCCATACCAAGTTGCTACATGATATTTATGTCAGAATCGGCGACCGTTTGACGGCTGAGGCTCAGTCGCTGGGTGCTGATGTCAATGATTTGAATCGTTATGGAGCTGTCGAGATGGGAGATACGGCTAATGTCTGGAATGGACCTGGCTCTTTGGTGTTCTCTGCCACTGCTCCTTTCAACTATTCAGCTTTTGAGATTCCTGTTGACAGCGGATTCCATAAGGGTGACAAGCTGATGCTTGAGTTCGACTCTCAGTTCCTGTTCCAAGACGGTATGCGTGATGGCATTGCGGTGTTGGCTATTACCTTCAAGAATGACAGTGTTTGTGCCAACAGTCTGCATTTGTCTAACTCTCAACGTTACTCCCTACAGGTGGAAGACCGTGATAGCTTGGGCATCAAGAGCGTGAGGGGATATTTCTTGTTGAATCCCGGCGATTACAACTCGGGCAACTCTTCGCTTACCACCTTGAAGATGATGTTCGTACAAAACATCAAGCTGATAAGATTGCATCCACAGAAGAAGTCTGCGGAATCGGGGAAGAATTCAGATGGTGGAAAGTCAGGGGCAGCCGACAGCACCTTGAAGAGTTCGTCTTCGGCGGACGGTGACCTACCAAAGCCTCGTCCTCATCTTTCTGGACCGGATAAGCTGAAGCTTAACCCTGATAAACTCGAAAAGTTGGAAGTGAGAAGCGATGTGCCTCGTCGCTGATGGAACAATTTGTTTTTGACGCATATGGAAGAGGTGAGGAGATGTGGCGCCCATGAGGTAAAACTTCCGGATGGACGATGCTTGCGCCAGGCAGTCGTGGAGATAGATGACGGTAGGGTAGTCAACTACTACGAGTTTACCGATGAACTACCTATGACTGAGTGGCTGGGAGGCATCATCGAGATAGAAAGAGACGAGGAGGGCATCCTCCGTGCCTCATGGAAAGGAAGGACGCTGTGACCGAAAGGTTACGGTTCTGCTAAGAAAATAAACATTAAACAATAAACATTAAACATTACATAATATGTTAAGCGTAGATCAATTAGAAGAAAAACTCATCGACTTGTCTTTTGCTGAGGACATCGGTGACGGTGATCACACTACTCTTTGCTGTATCCCTGAGGATGCAATGGGCAAGAGCCATTTGCTCATCAAGGAAGATGGTGTCTTGGCTGGCGTAGAGGTTGCCAAGAAAGTATTCAACCGTTTTGACCCTACCATGCAGGTGGAGGTCTTGATACAAGATGGTACTCCTGTCAAGAAGGGCGACATCGCTATGGTGGTGACAGGCAAGACTCGCTCTTTGCTCCAGACAGAGCGATTGATGCTCAACATCATGCAGCGTATGAGTGGTATCGCTACCATGACCGCCAAGTATGTGAAGCGTCTCGAAGGTACCAAGACCCACGTCCTTGATACCCGTAAGACGACTCCTGGCATGCGTATGCTTGAGAAGCAGGCTGTGAAGATTGGTGGTGGTATGAACCATCGTATCGGTCTTTTCGACATGATTCTCTTGAAGGACAACCACGTCGATTTTGCCGGTGGCATCGACAATGCCATCAATCGTTGCCATGCCTACTTGAAGGAGAAGGGACTCGACTTGAAGATTGAGATAGAGGTACGCAGCTTTGATGAGCTTGACCAGGTGTTGAAGCATGGTGGTGTGAACCGTATCATGCTCGACAATTTCTCTGTGCCTGATACCAAGAAGGCCGTTGACATCATCGCTGGTAAGTATGAGACGGAGTCTTCTGGTGGCATCACTTATGACACCATCCGCGACTATGCCGAGCAGGGTGTTGACTTTATCTCTGTAGGTGCGCTTACCCATAGTGTGAAGGGACTTGACATGAGTTTTAAAGCTTGTTAAATATGAAAAAGAATATAATTGCGGCGGCTTTGGTGGCTGCCGCTTCTTTTAGTGCATTGGAAGCCGAGGCGTGCACCAACTTCATCGTGGGCAAAAAGGCTTCTTCGGATGGTTCTGTCATCTGTTCTTATAGTGCCGATGACTATGGTATGTTCCAGAATCTTTGCCATTATCCCGCTGCAAAACATGCCAAGGGCGAGATGCGTAAGATTTATGATTGGGACACTAATAAGTATCATGGTGAGATACCTGAGGCTGCCGAGACCTACAATGTCATCGGCAATATCAACGAATGGCAGGTGACCATCGGCGAAACGACTTATGGTGGTCGTGAGGAAATGGTCGATTCTACGGGTATCATCGACTATGGTTCTCTCATCTATATCGCCTTGCAGCGTTCCAAGACCGCTCGTGAGGCTATCAAGGTGATGACTACCTTGGCAGAGACGTACGGTTACAACTCTGAGGGTGAAACCTTTACCATCTGCGATCCTAACGAGGCTTGGATCATGGAGATGATGGGCAAGGGACCTGGCTCGAAGGGCGTTGTATGGGTAGCACAACGCATCCCGGACGATGCCATCTGTGCCCATGCCAACCAGAGCCGCATCGGCAAGTTTAATATGAAGGACAAGAAAAACGTGTTGTTCTCCAAGGATGTTGTCGCTTTCGCTCGCAGCAAGGGGTGGTACAGCGGCAAGGATGCTGACTTCTCTTGGAAGATGGCTTATGCCAAGCCTGATTTCTCTGGCCGTCGTTTCTGTGATGCCCGTGCTTGGGCGTTCTTGAATCATTTCAAGGATATGAGCCGTTATTTGCCTTGGGCTTTGGGCAAGGATCCCAATGCCGAGGATATGCCTCTCTGGGTAGTGCCAGACCGCAAGGTGAGTGTGCAGGATGTAGAAGCTTGTATGCGCGACCACTACGAAGGAACCCCTCTCTCTGTAGCTGATGGTGATGACTTGGGTGGTGGTATCTGGCAGATGCCTTACCGTCCTACACCGTTGATGTTCAAGGTGGATGGTAAGCAGTGCTTCAATGAGCGTCCTACGAGTACGCAACAGAGTGGCTTTGTCTATGTGAGCCAGATGCGTTCTTGGTTGCCACGTGAGATTGGTGGTGTGCTTTGGTTTGGCAATGATGATGCCAACATGGTGGCGTTTACGCCTATCTATTGTTCTTCGACGGTTCAGCCGGAATGCTACAACACGCCTGGTGCAGATGCCTTGCACTATAGCGATAAGAATGCATATTGGGTATGCAATATGACCAGCAACATGGTTTATCCTCGTTATAGTCTGATGTTCCCTTCATTGAAGGAGGTGCGTGATAGCTTGGACAACAGCTATTTCGCTGCCCAGAAGGAGGTTGAGGCAAAGGCGCAGGAGTTGTATGCCCAGAATCCTCAGCAGGCTGTGAAATATCTCAATGACTACGGCATTGAGAAGGCGCAGCAGATGTTAAACCGTTGGAAGCAGCTCTTCACCTTTATGGTCGTGAAGTACAATGACATGATCATCAAGCCTACATCCAAGGATGGCGAGTTTGAGAAAACCAAGGAAGGGTTGGGCGCTCGCCCCGTTCGCCCTGGCTATCCTGAGAAGTATGCTCGTGAACTGATTAAGCAGACTGGCGACAAGTTTGTTTGTCCTGCGGAGTAGGCTTGTCAAATAAATTCAAAATTATGATATTCCTCCCTCTCGATGAAAAAAGTATTCCGTCGGGAGGGAAAATTTTCTGCGTCGGGAGGGAAAAAGTTGTACGTCCCGACGCAGAAATGAAAGTGGGGTATGGGAGTGTAAATTTCTCCCACGCCCCATTTCTTTGTTTTTGTTAATATTTTTCCGATTAGAGTCCTAAGCCTTTGAGTGCTTTGTTGGCAGCATTGTTTACAGCGTCATTAGCCTTTTGCTTAGCATTGTTTACCTCGTTGGTAGCCTTGGTCTTGGCAGCCTCCTTGGCATTTTCTACAGCCTCCTTGCTTTTGTTTACCTCCGAGTTTACCTTGTTCTCTGCGGCAGTCTTGGCGTTGCTGACAGCCGTCTTGGCGGCATTCTCTGCAGCGCTCTTCACTGCGGCTGGAGCGTTTTGGATAGCCTCGGCTGCTTCCTTGGCGGTAGCGACGGTAGTGGCTCCCTTGGCGATGGCAGGAGAAGCCAAACTGGTGATGTCGCTGCTGATGGCGGCTTTTGCTTGCTCTACAGTGGCGTCTGCTGAAGTAGGGAGGTTCTTGATGCCTTCTACAAGGCTGGCAACGGTTGTGTTGCCTAAAGCGATGGTCTGGATGGTTTCGGCATTGTTGTTGACGAAGTTCTTGATGGCGGAACCATAAGCCTTTGCCTCGTCAAGATTGCCCTGTGCGACCAAGTTCTTGTAGATGGTCTCAAGGTTGGCGAGCGCAGAGATGGCAGCCTTGCTGTCCTTGGCTTCCACAGCTTTCTTCAATTCGGCAGTCAGGTTCTCTACGGTTGCTTTTGACTCATCTGTGAGGGCAGCTTCAGCCTCTGCGTTTCCAGCCTCAGCTGTAGTGTCTGCTACGGTTTCTGTGGTTGTGGAGTCAGCCTCGGCAGCATTGCCTTGTGCCTTGTTGCCGCAACTTGCCAAGGTCAGAGCGATGGCAGCTGCAAATAGAAATACTTTCTTCATGATGTTGTATCTTTGAAATTATTGTTTGTCTTTTTCTGTCATTTACTTATAAAACGTTGGCAAAGATAGCTTTTTTCATCTTATAGTGACTACTTTGTTAAGACTAATTATGTTAAAAAACATCATGAAGCCCCACTGTGGCGGCTAAATGTTTGTTACTTTGTCTGGTGGCAAGTTTGGGAATCAAATAAGAGGAGTGGACCGTTTCCCTTTCCGATATAGCTGTGTATGCTATTGATGATGCCCGATATGACAAATTGCTTGGCATATTGTATGGCTAATGGCAGCTCATATCCTTTAAGAAGGTATGAGGCAATGGCCGACGACAGCGTGCAGCCTGTGCCATGGAGATTGTGGGTTCCTATTTTTCGACTTTCATAAACTTCAGTATGACCATTGGGGTGGCAAAGGTAATCAATGGAAAGATGTCCTTCCTCGTTGGCGGTATTGACCAGATGTCCACCCTTGACAAGAATGGCAACACCAAGTTTCTTCGCAAGAGTGATGCCGTCTTCTTCCGCATTCTCGATTTTCCTTCCTAGAAGACTTTCTGCCTCTGGGATATTAGGAGTGACGAGGGTGCAAAGGGGGAACAATTCTTTGGTGACGGTCTCGGTGCAATTCTCCTCCATTAGTCGTTTGCCGCTAGTGGAAATCATGATGGGGTCGCAGATGACTTTGCAATCATGACTCTTCTTGTATTTTGCGATTTGCAAGGCGATGGTGTGGGCGATGGTGGCATTCGGAATCATGCCTATCTTGATGACCTCCACGTTGAGGTCGGAGAGTACGGCTTCCAGTTGCGACGCCACCGTCTCTGCTGGCATGGGGAGCACGGCAGAGACACCCAACGTGTTTTGGCTGGTTACCGCCGTGATGACGGTCGCTCCATAAACTCCAATGGAAGACATCGTTTTCAAGTCTTGTTGGATGCCTGCACCAGCGGACGAATCAGACCCTGCAATCGTCAGTGCTACAGGCTGTTGCTTCTTGTTCCAGGCATCACCAAGAATCATTCCACCTCCAAACCCCATTCTGATGACATCGTCTATACGATTGAAGGTAACGCCTCCCAAGGCAAGCACTTTTCTGTCGATGATGCCCTCTTCTTTCGCCATGAGGAGAGCTTCGTCAGAGAAAGCTGCTCGGTAGCCTAGCTTTGAGATGGAGTCGAAGATGGGGGAGAGCGAAACGTAATTGCATTTCTCTTTCCATTCTTTCACCTCTTTCAAGGTATGGCAGCTGCGGCTTACGCTACCTTCCCATCCTTGCGGTGGCTGTGGGTTGCGGCTGTTGAGGTGTATGCCGTGGAGATGGTATCTCATGGCGAGGTCGTGGTGGTCGTGGAGAACAAGCCGGTCGTAATATTCCGAGGGAATCTCCTTGATGAGCTTTTCTAGTTCGGCTCTCGTCGCCTTTGGCTTGCGGATGTGGACGAGGTCGATGGAGGAATGGAGAAGTTGAACGATTTGTTCAGCTTCTCCATCAAAAAAGTCGGGAAGGGTTATTACTATTGTCATTGTTTTGAAAACGATGTTTTTTTTCTGGCCATGCAGGTCGAATTATTTCAATTTCCCGAAAAGGTCGAAGGAGGCATCCCAGTCTTTCCAAACTGGTTCACGTCCTAGTTCCTTCAGCTTGGCGTCGATGACCTTGGCTGTGCGCTCGTCGCTTACCGCAAATTGTTCCAGGGCTTGTGGGTAGGTGTGGTAGCCTCCCGGATTGACTTTGGATTCTGCCGACATGGTGGTGACTCCAAGCGTGGCCATGTTGTCGCGGATGTAGGCTGGCTCACGGGTGGAGTAGGAGATGTCCACGTCGTGGTCGAAGATGCGCATGGCGAAGGTAGCCTGTGCCAGTTCCTTGTCTGACATAAAGCAGTTGGGTTGGAAACCTTCGTTCTGTGCCGGCCGCATACGAGGGAAGTTGACACTGTACTTGGTTTTCCAATAGTGCTTCTGCAGGTAGCGCAGGTGGTATGCCATCATCGTCACGTCGGTACGCCATTCTTTCTCCAGTCCGATGAGCACGCCCATGCCGATGGAGTGGACGCCAGCCTGCCCCATGCGGTCGAACCCATCGCAACGCCACTCAAACTTGCTCTTCATGCCACGGGGGTGGTAGAGCTTGTAGTTGTCGCGGTGATAGGTCTCTTGGAAGCAGATGACACCGTTCATGCCGTGGTCGGCCAGCGTCTTGTAGTCTTCCGCAGAGAGTGGCATCACCTCAATCTTTACATTGGAGAAATACTTCTTGGCGATGTCGATGGCCTTGGCGAGGTAGGGGATGCCAGCCTTGGCAGGGTGCTCGCCCGTGACGAGGAGGATGTTCTCGAAGGGTGCCAACTTCTTGATGGCCTTGTACTCGTTCTCTATTTGCTCTGGCGTAAGGATAGTGCGAGCCATCGGGTTCTCGCGGTGGAAACCGCAATAGACGCATGAGTTGGAACAAGCGTTGGTAATGTAGAGGGGGATGAACATCGACATGGTTTTGCCGAAGCGTTCCTCTGTGTATTTGCGTGAGAGCCGTGCCATCTCTTCCAGGTATGGTTCGGCGGCAGGAGAGAGCAATGCCATGAAGTCGTTTACGTCGCAGTGGTCTTTTCTGAGGGCACGCACTACATCGTTGGCGGTCATCGAGGCGATGCGGTCGGTGGTCTCTTGCCAACTGATATTCTTTAGTTCGTCTGAAAACATTTTTTCTTTTTCGTTTGATGTTGACGGATAGTTGCCGTCTCTGTTCGGGGTTTGTTATAGCTGGATGATGAAACTCTGCATGGTGGCGAGGTTGACGGTCCACAGCTTGTCTATGAGTGGTTCGCCAAACCCGGCAATCAGCATGAGGGCTTGCGTAGCCTCCACGCTCCCCACGAGGGCTGGGGTGGTGCCGAGCACTTGTTTGCCGGGGTGGGGCATCCGCAAGGTTGCCTCCTCGTCGGGGAAAAGACTGCGATAGGTGCGTCCACGGCAGAGTACGCCGACTTGTCCTTCCAATCCGCGGATGGCACCATAGATGTATGGCTTGCCCAGCCGGGCGCAAACATCGCTGACGATGAAGCGAGTGGCGAAGTTGTCCATGCCGTCTATCACCAAGTTATATTGTTCGATGATGGCTTCGGCGTTCTGCAGGGTCAGTCGGTCGGGATAGGCGATGATGTTGACCTCGTGGTTGAGGGCGTGGAGGCGACGCTTGGCGCATTCGGCTTTCGATAGTCCCACTTCCTCTTCCGAGTAGAGCACTTGCCGATGGAGGTTGGTGATACTGACCACGTCGTCGTCAATAAGCCCCAGCGTGCCGATGCCAGCACCTGTCAGGTAGGTGGCGACGGGAGAGCCAAGTCCTCCCACGCCAACCAATAACACCTTGGAGTTCCGTATCTTAGCTTGCCCCGCTTCACCTATCTCTTCGAGGAGGATTTGGCGATGATACCTGTCTTCTTCAGCCAGTGTGTTCATCTGTAGCAGCTTATTTCCCTTCATGATTCTTGTATTTTCTCAAGTCGTGGGTCAACTTTGCCGCACAGAAGTTCGGACCGCACATCGTGCAGTATTCACCATCTGTATGCCCCGCCTCCTCGAAGTACTGGAGAGCCAAGTCGGGGTCGAGGGAGAGGTGGAACTGGTCGCGCCAACGGAAGTCGAAGCGTGCCTTCGACAAAGCGTTGTCACGGATGGTTGCACCCGGATGACCTTTCGCCAAGTCGGCGGCGTGAGCCGCAATCTTATAGGTGACAACACCAGTGCGAACGTCTTGCTTGTTAGGCAGTGCAAGGTGCTCCTTGGGGGTTACATAGCAAAGCATGGCTGTTCCGAGCCAGGCTATCTGGGCACCGCCGATGGCCGAGGTGATATGGTCGTAGCCTGGAGCGATGTCGGTGACGAGCGGACCGAGAGTATAGAAAGGAGCCTCATGGCAGTGGTCGAGCTGACGTTCCATGTTTTCCTTGATTTTCTGCAATGGCACGTGCCCGGGTCCTTCGATGAACGTCTGCACGTTCTTGTCCCAGGCACGGGTGACTAGCTCGCCCATCGTGTCCAGTTCGGCAAACTGCGCCTCGTCGTTGGCGTCGGCGATACAGCCGGGGCGCAAGCCATCTCCAAGGGAAAGGGCTACGTCGTATTGTGCCACGATGTCGCAGATGTCGTCGAAGTGCTCGTAGAGGAAACTCTCCTGGTCATGAATCAAGCACCACTTGCTCATGATGCTGCCACCACGGCTCACGATGCCGCAGAGACGCTTGTCGGCCAAGTGGACATTGTGACGGCGGATGCCTGCGTGGATGGTGAAGTAATCGACACCTTGCTCGCACTGTTCGATGAGTGTGTCCTTGTAGATTTCCCAACTTAGATCCTCCACCTTGCCGTTCGCCTTTTCCAGAGCCTGGTAGATAGGTACGGTGCCAACGGGTACGGGACAGTTGCGTACAATCCATTCACGAGTCTCGTGGATGTTGTCGCCTGTGGAGAGGTCCATCAAGGTGTCGCCTCCCCATTTGCACGACCATACCGCCTTATCTACTTCCTCTTCGATACTGGAAGTCGTGGCGGAGTTGCCGATGTTGGTGTTGATTTTCACCAAGAAGTTGCGACCTATAATCATTGGTTCGCTCTCGGGATGGTTGATGTTGGCAGGGAGAACGGCACGTCCACGGGCTATCTCGTCGCGCACAAACTCAGGGGTGATATGGCTCTTGATGCCTAGTTCCTCGCAGTTCATGTTCTCGCGGATAGCCACATATTCCATCTCCGGCGTAACGATGCCGGCCTTGGCGTATGCCATCTGGGTGATGTGCTTGCCGGCCTTGGCACGGCGCGGAAGCTGGATGTGCTCGAAGCGGAGCGCATCTAGGCTATGGTCGGCGAGGCGCATCTTGCCATACTCGCTCGTAATCTCGGGCAACTGTTCCGTATCGTTGCGGTCGAGAATCCATTGCTCGCGCATACGTGGCAAACCCTTCTTTAGATCGACCTGGTAGCTAGGGTCGCTGTAAGGACCGCTCGTGTCGTATATATATATAGGTGCGTTAGGTTCGGTGTGTGGGATGCCACAGTCGTCCTTCACAACGGTAGGTGTGAGGTTGACCTTGGTCATACCAACGGAAATCTCAGGGAAGAGTTTTCCACTCATGTACGCCTTTTCTCTCTTGGCGTAAGCTTTGTTGTCGTTTGGCATAGTTTTGAAAAGATGTTAGTTGAGGAATGCTGTGAGGGGTGAACTGGCCTCTGCACAGTCGCTGATGGCTCCAAGCCCGGCCTCGTAGGCGCGTCGACCGCAGACAACGGCTTCCTTGAATGCCTTTGCCATTTCCACAGGGTTGCCGGCTACGGCGATGGCGGTGTTGACGAGACAGGCGCTCGCACCCATCTCCATGGCTTCGGCGGCATGGCTAGGGGCGCCGATGCCTGCGTCAACTACCACCGGGACGGTAGCTTGTTCGATGATAATCTGGAGGAAGTCTTTCATGCGAAGACCTTTATTGGTGCCGATGGGTGCCGCCAAGGGCATGACGGTGGCTGCACCTGCTTCTTCCAAGTGCTTGCAGAGTGTAGGGTCTGCCTGGCAATAGGGCAATACTACGAAGCCGAGTTTAACCAACTCTTCGGTTGCCTTCAGGGTCTCGACGGAGTCGGGCAGGAGATAGCGTGGGTCGGGGTGGATTTCGAGCTTGAGCCAGTTGGTGCCGAAAGCCTCACGAGCCATCTGTGCAGCGAACACAGCTTCCTCGGCATTGCGAACGCCACTGGTGTTGGGGAGCAACTGGATGTCGGGGTTCTGTACGATATGCGAGAGAAGGTCGTCTTCCTTGTCTTCCAGTTCGATACGTTTCATGGCCACCGTCACCATCTCTGTCTCTGAGGCAGCAATGGCTTGTGCCATAAGATTGTTGTTGTTAAACTTTCCTGTTCCCAGGAATAGGCGAGAGTTGAACTCTCTGCCTGCGATTGTCAGTTTTTCCATTGTTTTTATCTTGTTCTGTTGTTTGTTTTATAAGTAGTTGCGCTAAAGCAAGAGGAACGTTCGTTCTTCATTTTCTCTCTCCTTTGATGATTTCCATAATCTTATGGGCTTCGTCGGGAGGGTTGGCGGCATTGATGATGCTGCCACTCAGTGCGATTCCCGACACGCCAGTCTGCATGATACTAGGAATATCTTCTTTTGTAATGCCTCCGATGGCGACAATAGGCAAGTTGATGTGGTGTGCCTTCATCTCAGCGATTATATGGCGATAGCCTTCCAGCCCCAAGACAGGGGAGAGCTTTTCCTTGGTGGTGGTGAATCGGAATGGCCCGCAGCCGATGTAGTCGGCGCCTGCATCATAATGCGCCTTTACATCCTCGAAGGTGTTGGCGGTGCCGCCGATGATGAAGTCGTCTCCTAGTATTTGGCGTGCCTCCGCTATCGGCATGTCGTTCTTGCCGAGATGCACGCCGTCTGCTCCCACCTCTTTCACTAGATTCACACGGTCGTCGATGATAAAGGTGGCGTGCTTGATTTTGCACCATTCCTTCACTTTCCATGCGATAGGTCGCACCTCGTAGTCCTTAGCCCCCTTCATGCGGAGCTGAATCCATGGGCAGAGACCGGTCAGGGCGGCATGGATGCCTTCGAGATAAGACACCTTCTCCGTTTGGTGGGAGATGAACTGCATTTGGCAATTATGCAATGAATATGCTTTGTCCATGCTCTATCCTCCGCAGAAAGCCTTGATGATTACGATATCGGCGCCTGCTGTGACAGGCGTGCTTTCCCACTCGTCGCGAGGCACCATCTTGTTGCTGATGGCGACAGCTATACCCGTGGCAGGAAGCGTCAGCTCTTCTGCAAGCTGTCTTACGTTGAGAGCTTGGGTCTCGGTCTCTTTGTTGTTGATAGTTACTTTCATACTGCTTTTCCTTTAATGATGATGAATGAAAAAACACGGAAATGCCTCTGAAAGCAAGGAAAGATATAAGCCCCTAGTCCAGGCAGTCGTTGCCATGGAATAGGGGCTTCTTTCTTGAATATATCCTTGGTCGTATCAATTCCCTGCGACAGCATTATCTGCATCAGGTTCGATGGGTATAATCTCAGCCGAATTTCTCAGCACCCCGTGATAATCGTATGCAAAAGTAACGATAATATCGCTAAGTCGTATCAAAAGCAGTTTTTTTTATGCTATATTAACGGTTGTACAGGCCTGACCATGCGGCATTCTCGGGATAAGCAATATGCAGATTTGCGATGCCAACAAATGAAAGTATTGGAAAGAAAGTTGGCTCTGATAGTATTATTTAACTCGCAGTATGAAAGTTTCTGCGATTTCCATATTACCTTTGCAGCCGAAAAGAATTTAACTTACCCCCAAAAAGCGACAAAAACAATGGCAAAAGTAGGTTACATATGCAACATCCACATACCGACGGACTGGTCGATGACAGGAAGTGTATGCGGCAGTATGGTTGTTGAATTCGCGAAGCATATTGCTACCAACGGGCTGTGGGAGAAGTATGACAAACGGCTTCAGCAGTGCGTAAAAAGGTCGGACGGAAACGGATATGGTTTTGCTGATGCAATTGCCGACATGTATGAGGAAGGATGTTGGTTATATAAAGCTAAACGACAATAAAATGGAAAAGAAACTTGTGCCAAACGGAGGTATTCCCCGTAGCATACTATTTGTGATGGCTGTGACTGCCGGACTGACAGTTGCCAATTTGTATTACAACCAGC
>CAVGEN010000103.1:0-16319 GCA_963628185.1 Waltera intestinalis
TGGGAGGAGTTGGAAAAGAAGGAGCGTGCCGCAAATGTGACATCCTTGCCGGACTTCACGAACCCGGCCATCGCTGCAAGAGCATGGGCAGACCAGTTCGAGAAGAACCAAGTGCTGACTCTGGAGAACAAGCAGCAGAAAGAGGCGTTGGCCAAGGCATCGCAGGAGATAGTAGCGTTAAGTGCCACGATTACTCAGGCGGAGCCTAAGACAACTTACTTCGATGTGATGATGAAAAACAAGAGTACGAGCGTTATCACTTCCACGGCGCAGGACTATGGCATGAGCGCAAAGGCGTTCAACAAGTTGCTGCATGACCTTGGTATCCAACACAAGGTAGCAGGGCAGTGGGTGCTCTACCGTCAATACATCGACAAGGGTTATGTGAACAGCGAGCCAGTAAGTATCACGCATAATGATGGTACACAAACCATCAAGTACATTTCAAAGTGGACTCAGAAAGGACGATTCTTCTTGTATGAGTTCTTGAAAGAGAAAGGCATCCTTCCCTTGATTGAGCAAGGTGAGGCACACGACAAATAAACTGTAATATTAACAATGTGGGGTGTAGCTTAGGCTGCATCCCCACTATAAAACAAAGATAGAAATGGAGTATAGAAAGAGTTTGGGTAATTTGAACCTTCGTGAACTTTCGGTTGTAATAGGCTTCCCCTTTGAAACTATGCTTGAAGCAGTCCTTCATAAGAGGGAGTTGCTGGCCAAGGAGTTCCCTTGCATTGTTCAATATGGCGATTTGGCGCAGATAGGCAAGCAGATTTTCAATGCGCTCGAATTGTTGGCTGAGTTGTCAAAGAAGGATGCGAACAAAGAAGATTTGGCCAAAATCAACCCAGTATTCAAAGACCTTCAAGACACGTTCAAGTTTGTGGATGAGGTGCTGATGGAGCAGAATGTGACGCAAGAATTTATAGAAAAAGAGTTTTTGGGTAAAGGTAAGTAACAACGAACGGATAGGCAAGCAGAGCCGCAAGGTGAGAGGCACACCTCAACAACTGCCATTAAAACGGCTCTCTTGCCTTCCTCCTTTAATGGATGATAGGATTATGAGTACAGGCAATGAATTGAAGGATACAAGGGTAATAGCGGACATATTGGGCAAGTACGCAAACAAGGCTGGTCGTGACGTGATGGCAACATGGAACGACTGGCTTTCTTGGTGTTGCGGTGTTTTTGAGTGGAGCAAGATAGATGCGGCTGGAGGTTATTCGGCACGCTTCGCAGAGTGCAGGGATGAGAATCCGTTGTTCTTCGATGCGATGAGGGAATGGATGGAGCTTGCTGCGAGAAAGATAGAAGGTGGTGGTGCTTACGATGCTTTTGGCACATTGTATGAGGCTAACTACCAGTCTTCCTTCAAGGCCAGCTCATGCGGTCAGTTCTTCACTCCGAGCAATATCTGTGACCTCTTGGCGAGGGTGAGCGACGGGTGTTCCATGCCGACCGACAAGGTTGTGAGGTTCAACGATTGCGCCTGTGGCAGCGGCAGGACATTGCTTGCGGCATGGAATGTGTGCGACAAGTACAACAGAAACCTCTTCTATGCGGCTGACATCGACTCCACATCTGTATATATGTGCGCATTGAATTTCTTGATACACGGCATGGTTGGTGCGGTGGTGAAGCAGAACACGCTTACGCAAGAATGGTATTTCGGCTTCATCGTGAACGCCTGCAAAGTACCCTTCGTCAATAATGCGTGCTGCATCCAGTACTTTGACAAGGAGGATGACTTCAAGCGGTCTTTGGCAGGATTGGAGGCGAACGCAAGGGCTTGGAATTGTGTGGAGTTCCGACAGGGTAATAAAGCGAACGAGATTGAGAATGTGGAAGAAAATGATGTTGAGGCTCCTGAAGAACCAGCCAAGCCGAAAGAAAGGTATGTGGAGTTGGAGTTGTTTACTTAATAAATATTAATTTAAAGGATAAAGGTATTAAAATATTTGCAAGATATATGATTTATTTGTACCTTTGCAAACGTGATTAAGGAATAGCAACGATTAGTCAGGTGAGACACACCTTAAACTGTGCGGATTGGAATAGTGCGATGACACCATATTTATTTCCGTTTTGTGAATGAATACATCAGTAATGTTTGGAAATAAGAATGACCAAGAAAGATATTTTGCGGGCGTGGCTTGATGAGCCAGAGGTGAGATATATGTCAAAGTCAAACATCTGCCTTGGTTATGGCGATGGCTGGAGGTGGGTAAAGGACACCCTGCGCCCGACACTCACGAAAAACGCAATGTTCCTCCGAGCCTTGGAGCAATCTTTCAATGCGATAGAGATGTTCTTGAAATCAAAGTCAAGAAAGGAAGACTTGCAGGAAGAGGATTACACCTTGTATGCCATTGGCTATAAGGAAGGTGTTAGGGATGCCGTGAAGGCGATAAAGGAAAGATTCGATAAATTAACATAGGAGGTTTTTAAATGGATATTGGAAAAGCAATCAAGACATTGAGAGTGAGCCGTGGACTGACACAGAAGCAGTTGGCGGACAAAGTAGGATGTTCGGAGACGAACATGATTTTTATGGAGACGGGAAGAAGCTTTCCCCGTATGGAGAAGATAGAGTCGATTTGTAAGGCGTTGGACGTGCCGCAGTCGTATTTATTGGTGTTCAGCCTCACGAAGGAAGACATCCCAGAGGGCAAGCAAGGGTTGTACGAGAGCCGTGTTGCACCATTGCGTGACGAACTGATAAACGATTTGCTGAAATGAAGCGTTATTTTTACTTCGCTGCAAAGCTCATCAAGAAAGGAGTCGAAGGAGTTGCCAAGGGAATGTTCGAGACCACAGAGGGATATTTCGACTTTGTGGATGCAGCGGATATGGTGGCAAGACAGGAAGGCGTTGACATCAAGGACGTGGTGATTACCTTTTGGGCGGAGACCAATTCCGTGATGTACGGAAAGTTCAGGAGGGTTACGGATGGTGATTAGGTATATGGAGAATGGAGAGATGTTCTATTTTTCCTTGGAGGATGGTCTTGTTCCGCAGCCTGGCGATTGTGTCGAAATACATGGTGTTGAGCATCTTGTGACGTCTCGGAAGTTTGACTTCGATGATAGAGTTGTTTATGTCAATGTAAAGCGTGTAAGAAATGAAATTGAAGATTGAAAAACGGATGTGCGCCGATGGCGAGGAGCGAGAGATAATTATGTTCCGTGACCATTGGTGGAAGAGCTGGAAACCTTTGTTCTGTAATGGCAAGATTGCTTATGTCTCATATTTGGGCATTTCATGTAAGTCATCGCAGGATGAATGCTTCGATATGTTAGGACTGGATGAGGAACAGAGAAAAGCTCGTGAGTCCATGCTTGTGTACATCTTGCATGCCGACGAGGTGTATGTAGGCGCAAGGGTAGGAGGTGAGTATTATGTTGGCTATGATGTTACTGATGATGCCAGCGAAGATGTTTTGCGTAACTTGGAGGGATAGATATGTTCGGATGGATATTTTCAATAGAGACACACATTGTCTATTCCTACCAACAGTCGCTTAGCTCGGGAGACAAGGTCGTTGGCCGGATAATTAAGGAAACTGCCAAGGTGTTCGGATTGACGTTGAGAACCAAGTATATTCTTCAAAAGAGTTTGCCGAATGTTAATCGTGAGAACGTATGTCTAATGGTAGAATTGAACTCTGTGAACAAGGAAGTGAATTTGGTTTGCTTAGAGAAATTAAGAAAATATGAGAATGAGTAGTGTGAATTGCTTTAGGAGGTATATCTTGAATATCGCTGGTAAGACAAAGATTGTTCCAGTTCCTGGTGATATGACCAAGGAGAGGATGAACAAGTGCCTTGCTGCATGCAGGGCGTACCTTTGCCAGTATGTCTATGTAGAAATAATACTTGCCGAGTGCTTCATGCAAAAGATAGAGGCTGGTGTTCAGAAGAAGAAGTGTTTCAAGTTTGAAACCAAGAAGAAGTGGAAGGAATGCAAGATTAATCTAAAGAAGAGCATTAAACTATACGATGCTTTCTCTCCGAACGGCGAGGATTATAACGAGGAATTTGCCATAACTTTCTACGAGAAGACCAGTAAAAACCTATTCAAACTGCGTGACAAACTCGCCGTGAGATTGCAACGGCTAGGATGTGGCGATATGTCTGGCTTGTATTCCAATGCTATTATCCTTTACAATATCACCAGTATGTGCCTTGGCACTTACGAGGCGGTGATGGAAAGGCTTTACGAGCTGTTGCGCGTGAACTTAATAGATGCCTATAAGGAATTTTGCCCGATAAAGGCATTCGAGAACTCATACGATTTCATGCGGTTGGTCATGGGAAAGGACTTTGAACGTATGAGCGGCAAGGCTATCTCGAAGGACTTGATTCCATTCTTCGATAAGATAAAAAATGACATATTTGACGAGAGAACCTTGAAAGAAGCGGGTGCGAATGCGTCCGAGGTGTTGGAAACGGAAGATAAAGAATTACAAGGCGGCTTTGTTGATGTGGATGCATTGATGAACAATGACTTCAAGCTAGAGAAGCAGGAGAATGTAGATAGTTGAATGTCGTAAAAATAGAAGAATATGGAAGATGGAACGTATTGGCTGGAAGATACCCTTTTCAAGACTAAGAGGTACTTCGTTGTTAAGGATGGGTTCGTAGAGTGGGGAATCTGCCCAAGCGCAAGCAAGTTGAACGATTTCTTGTATATCGCTGCGCAACTTGGCTACAAATGGGGAAAGCTATGCGGCGTATCAATAAAGATTGTCCTTTCACGAAAGAGGAGTTGGACGAGTTCTATGCCGCCTTGTATAGTGTGAACACATCGTTTCATTGCTGCAATGCCGCACCAGTATCGTGGGCGGCAGGTTGGCAGAGGAACGAGCAACATAAGAGAAAATAAGGTGTTTGGCGCAACCTGTAAATTCAGACGTGAACGAAAGATGATGGCCTAGCGTCTGGGTGGTCTTGTTTAGGAAGACCAACATCATCTTTCATCTTGGACGTGCAGCCACGGCGACTGGTTAGCGTGGCAGCTTCGCAAGCAAGGAGCGGAATGACTGATTAAACCTTTCCGTGTACTGAGCCTCTGGGGAAGTAAGCCAATCAAGGAGGGTTCGGGTCCCTTCACGTCCACGGACAAAATGGAAAGATTATGAACGAATACGGAAAGAAAATGATAGCTTCTGGCATCCCCAAGTATGTCGTGCAAGGAGCTTGCGACTTCGTGAGGGAGGCTTTCGGCAAAACTTTGGAAGCTCTTGTCGGGAGCGACAGGAAAAGTTGGGAGGCAGTGTTTAACCTTGCAATGGCGGCTTATGTCGAAGGTGCAAGGCGTATGGTTGAGGTAGGCACAAAAGAAGAAAGAAATCCATAATGCAATTTTGTTTTAAGTTTTTTGCCCCATCATCATCTTATAAAATAAGGTGTTGATGGGGATTTTTACGCTTAAAGGTTAAAATATATTAAACGTATAAAGAAAAACATTAAATCGCTTGCAAGTTTAAAATAAAATTCGTACCTTTGCATCGTGATTAAGAAACAAAGGTTTTAATTAGAATGGTGAGACACACCGTAAAAACTGTGCTAAAGTTATGACTACAAAATACTATATAGACTATGTTAAGGATGGTATGTATTTCATCTTGGTTCGCAGAAGCGATGAGGCTATTCTCTTCTCAAACGAATGGTTGGATAATGTAATCGCCGAGGCAAAGAGCCGTGGCATCCGTGGCAGCGAGTGTGTAATCTATTAAATAAAGATAGACTATGGAGAATATTATGTTTATTAGAATGTGTCCTTTGGCTGATAGTCCATTTGTGGAGTGTGGCTTGTTTAATGGCTATGTTGCGATACCGCCAACTAACAAGCACTTTGGTAAGGATTATATGGACTTGTATGAAATAAGCGTGCATGGTGGTGTTACTTTTAGCGAGCCTGTTAGCAATTGCAACCTTGGCGATGAAATATTCTTGGACGGAGCAAAGGAGTTGCCTAATGACTGGTGGATTATAGGCTTTGATACTTGCCATTGCGGTGATACTCCCCAGAGGTGGACTAAGGAGACGGTGATGGCAGAAACAAGGAGATTGAATGTTGAACTATCTAAATAAAAAATCATGGAGAAGTATGAAGATTTTATGAAGGCCACTATTGGCCTTGTATCGGAGTTGAAGGGTAAGGTGACCTTCGTAAAGGAAGAAGATGTGTTTTCTGTGTTTGTCTATTCGCAGAGAGGGATGGCACTGAACAATACCACATTCTTTAAGACAAATTCCATTGATGAGCTGAAGGCAAAGTTTGCGGGTTTAAAGGCGGTTTGTGACAGCTTGAAGTCGGAGGTGAAGGATGATGACCCAAAAGCAGCGTGATTATATTGAAAGTCTTATCAAGAAGGTGTTTCGCAGCGAGCCAACTCGCAGCGAGATGCTTTCAAGGTTTTCCAAGGTGACATTGACAAGCGGCCAGGCATCGACTTGCATCCATGCGTTGAGGCGTGAGCACAACATATATTCCACACTTCCGAGTGGTATGTGGGGAGCGAAGAACCTTAATCCTCTCATGGATAAGTTTTATGATTACATAGGTTTTGAATATTGAGTATGAGCAGAGACATTATCAAGGAGCAAAGCCTCAACAAGCATTTGGTTTTGACACCAGAGGCAGAGATTAGGCGACTGAATGCGGTTATAGAGCAAAAGAATAAGACAATTGAAGCGTTCAAGAAGTACGATGCAGAGCGCAAGGCGTACTATCGGCACTTTGAAGCCAACTACAAGTTGATGGAGGAAGAGTTCAATCAGTTTGTGGAAAAGGTACGTGTGGATGCTAATGGCGATACTGCACGGCAGATAAGCAATATGTTTGTTTCTTTCCGCAATGGGAAATATGGGGTAAAGTATTGTGAGATTGAGGGGAGGATGCGTGCCGCATTGTCTAAGATTGAAAAGCTGGAGGGCAAGGTGCGTGAGCTATTAGAATCTGAACCCGTCATGTTGGCATGGTGTGATAAGAGTAAGTACAAGATAATGGTGGAGACGATATATGAACGTTTCCGTAAAGTCAAGGAGGTCATGGATGATGAGGATAATTCCAAGGGGAAAAGTTGAGGCAGTAATATCGAGATATGCAAGCGGACAATCAATGCAGACGATAGCAAAGGAGCTTGGGATTTCGGTCAGTACAGTTGGAAGGATTGTTCGCAGGCATAATCAAGGCGTTCCGCAAAGTTATGGCAAGTTTGAAGAGGCGAAAAGAAAGAGGGAGTATATCCGAGCGAACTGGTGTGTGAGACCTGCGAAGGATATTGCCGAAGACTTGGGGTGTGATGAGAGCTTGGTGTATCGAGTTGCAAAGGAACTGGGCTTGGAGTACCCAAAGGACTGGATAGAAAGGCGCAGGAAGATTTCTCTTGGCAATTTGGATGGTTCTCGCAAAAAAGAAGTTTGTACAAAGAGGGGCAAGTCTTTCTCGAAGGTCTACGAGATGGAAAAGCTAAGGGTCAAGTATGGACTAGAACAAAGGACAAAGCTAAAGATTTCAACTCTTCCAAGAAAGGCGTATAACGCAAGGAAAAATCTTGAATACAAGTACAATTACTTTGCAATAGAAGGCGATGACTATGCCCTTGGTTATGACTCCGAAACGAGAAGAGTTGTGGACTTGCCAAAATTCAACGAAGAATATTATATCAAGAAGTATGGATTAAAGTTTATTGAAGGAGAGGGTTAATGAAGAATATTTATCACATTCACCAGTCATCCAACTCCTATTGGGAGAGCCATTGGACAGACACAGACTATTTCCTTTGCGACAGCGAGGAAGAGTATCAGAAGTTGTTGGCAGAGTACAAGAACAAGCGCGAAGAGGTCGTATGCAAGTATAAGGAAGACCCAGACAACTGGAGCAACAAGTGGTGTTATAACAACTTTCATTTCTATGCAGAAGGCAAGGTTCACGCCAATGAGTACTACTATGCGCACGAATGGTGCGGCAAGGAGTTTGATGCCTACGGATTTGGATGGCACGAGATGCTTGAGCGTTCCACCCACAACAAGTATTTTCTGAAACCCGGCTCGGTCACGAACGAGAGCGTCAGTTCCGCTGTGGGCAGATTCACTGGGTACGGCAGCTGAGGTCTTAACCTCTCGTCGCCTTGATGATGCATTCGTTGATGAAGTCGCTCTTGTTTCCTTCGAGGGAATTGAGGATGTCGAGTGTCTCCTGCGAGGCAGAGAAGAACATTCGCTTGACGCATTTCTTCTTGCGTCCTGCGCCTTCCCTTGCTCCTCCACGTGTGCTTACTGGCTTGTTGATGTTTGTGTCCATAACGTTAAAAATTTGGCGGATTGAAAATAAATCCGTATCTTTGCAAACGAAAACCCAAAGGAGGGGCGGTGGTACAAGCACCGCACCCTCGGAAGTTTAGAACAGTCTGATGGAGAATGACAGAAGTTCTATTTTCCAAATCTTCAATGAAATGCTGATGATATTCATAAGACTTTGGGTTTTCATTTTGCCTACTCTCTTAGAGGTTTTCGGCATCCCCTTTGTAATCTCCCATTGACTACATTGCAAAGATACGAAAAATATTTGAATTATGCGAATAAAATCAAAGGCATTTTAAAGCGAAGTTGCAAATAATTTAATGTTTTCTTGCACGTTTCAAAAGTATTGTGTATCTTTGTAGCGCAAAGCAAGAATCTAAAAACAAAGAAATATGAAAGTTTTATCGGTACGCCAGCCGTGGGCGTGGCTCATCGCCATCGGCTGCAAGACAATAGAAAACAGAACTTGGTCGAGAAAGTATCGTGGTCGCATCCTCATCCACGCAAGCCAAGCCAAAGCAGACCAGTTGGATGGTTGGCAGGACAGGGTTGTGCGTGAGTATTGCCAGGCGCACGGAATTGAAGTTCCCGACTTTGACTCCTTGCCCAAGTCTGCCATCATCGGTTCGGTGGAGATAGACAACATTGAGTTCCATGAGGCTTACAACGACCCGTTCGCAGAGGATTTCCAATATCACTGGTTCTTGAAGAATCCAAGGGTGTTTGCCCAGTCGATAGGGAATGTGAAGGGAAAGTTGTTCCTGTGGGACTATGATTTGAATGAAGATACTTTGTAAGGTATTATAAAATAGCAAGGAAGCCTCAACCTTTTATGGGATTGGGGCTTTCCTTGTTTTATCAAAAGATGAATAATCTTTGCACATTATCTTTTAGTGAAATCAAATAGTTTTGGGTATTAGGTTCTTTCGCCGCAAATCAATATCTTTGCCATAAAAAATACAGTATGGCAAATTTGGAATTTAATATAAAGGCGAGTTTCGATGAAGTCGCAAAGGCTCGTCAAGAGTTGGAGCGGCTCCGTCAAGAGTTGAAGAATACGACCAAAGCGACAGACCCGATAGTGGTGCAGGATTTGACTGATAAGTACGATGAACAGAGGCGCAAGGTCAGGGAACTGACTTCCGCCATGTCCCGCTATGCTACTGTCACCAGTAGCGATTTCGCAAAGAAGATGCAATCCTTAACGAGGGAATGTTATAACTTCGAGTTGCAAGCAGATGCCTCAAAGCGAAAGATAGAAAAGTTGTCTTCTGAGATTGCAAAGATGGAGTCCCAGCTACGCAAGGGTGGCTTGGATGCAGGAACGACAACGGTCTTGAATACGAATGTCAGCGAGAGTTATACGCTGCTTAACGATGAGAAAAAGCGATTGGACAATCTGTCGGGGCTTGGAAAGCAGGCAAGGCAGGAATTGCAGAATATGCAGGCGGAATATGTCAAGTATTCTGGTTCCTCCAACGCCACAGCGGATAACGTGAGGATAATGACCGATGCCTTTGCCGGAATGATAGAGGAGATGAAGAAAGTTCCTACCGTAGGCGAAGGAGCAACATCCTTGTTCAATCGCCTTAGTGGGGATGCAAAGGGATTGGCGGTTAGTCTTGTCGGCGGCTTGGGCTTTGAACAATTGGCTTCGCATATTTTCAATGTTCGTTCCGAGTTCCAGCAGTTGGAGATTTCGTTTTCCACCATGTTGGGCAGCGAGCAGAAGGCTGGTGCGCTGATGAGTCAGTTGATAAACACGGCGGCGAAGACTCCTTTCGATATGAGTTCCATCACGAATGGCGCAAAGCAGCTCTTGGCTTATGGTACGGCAGCGAACGAGGTAAACGACATCCTTGTTCATCTTGGTGATATTTCAGCAGGTCTTAACGTTCCTTTGGGCGACTTGGTGTATTTGTATGGCACGACCATGGCGCAGGGGCGTATGTACACGATGGACTTGCGTCAGTTCATGGGGCGTGGTATTCCTATGGCAGAGGAGCTTGGCAAACTCATGGGCAAGACTACACAAGAGGTGCAGGAAGCAGTTTCCAAGGGACAGGTGGGTGCAGACCTTGTGAAGAAAGCCATTGAGGGAATGACCGCTGAGGGAGGAAAGTTCGGAGGCTTGATGGAGAAGCAGTCCGCAACCCTGCAAGGCAAGTGGTCAAACATTGAAGACTCTGTGGAACAGATGTTCAACGAGTTCGGAAAGAAGTCGCAAGGTGTATTTGGTACAGGTCTTGACCTTATCTCTACATTGGTCGAGAACTGGGAGACAGTTGTCAAGGTTATAGGTTCGGCGGCGGTGGCAGTTGGAACATACAAGGCTGGCTTGATGGCTGCTGCATCCATCCAGAAGGTACAGAACCAAGCTACCTTGGACGGCATTGCAAGCACACTTGATGACAAGATACAAGCCTATAAGGACATGGCGGAGCTGTATCATTCCTACACTGGCAAGGACACGTCCGATTATAAGAACCAAAGGCTTAACGACCTGACGAATGCGGTTGGCAACACCGATTTGATTGGTAACAAGAAAGCAGAGGAACTTGTGTCTCTCAAGATAAAGGAGGCGCAGACCGACGGTATCATCACTGAGCAGATGGCACAGCAATTGCAACTGAAGCGTGATATGCTTGTCGCCCAACAGCAATCCGCTGCCAAGGAACAGATGGAGGCTCTGGAGGTTTCCAAGGGGCTTGATGAGAAGATGGCTCAGTTTAAGGAAATGGAGAATGATTACCGTCACTTGAACGGCAAGGAAACCAAGGACTATAAGGCGAGTCGATACACCGAGCTTGGCAATGCACTTTCTGACACCGAGAATATAGGCGATGAATTTACAGAGGAACGCGTTTCCAAGCAGATTGAGCTGGCTAAGTCCGAGGGTCTTATCAGCGAGGAAATGGCAAAGCAGCTCCAGTTGAAGCGTGACCTCTTGGTCGAGCAGTCCAAGATTGCCGAGAAGGAGCAGATGGAATACCAGAATGCTATCAATGCAAAAGAAATAGCAGAGGAAGAGCAACGCAAAAAGAAGCAAGAAGAAATTGACATAGCTAACGCAAACAAAGCTGCGGTGCAAGCAAAGGCTGAGGCTGACCTTAAACAAAAAATCGCAAAGGCGAACGAAAACGCTTACGGAAAAGCCTTATTGGAGACGAATGCCTTGCAGAAGAAGGTGGACTTGCAGCAGGAAAGTTACGACAAGGCTATGGATGAGGCAAGGGAAAAGCGCATTCTTTTGGCTCAGCTCGATGAGGAAATAAAAAAGCAGCAACAAATTGTTGACCAAAAGGAAAAGCAAGTTGTCGCAGATAACGATGGAATTGATGTGACTTCTTTAGGCCGATATGGTGCCATGTATTCTGATGGCGACAACAGCTCGGTAGTCCAATACGAAGAAGAACAAGCCAAGTTGGAGGAGTTGATGCAAAAGCGGCAACAAGCAAGCGATGAGTTCGAGGCTGCGAATAAAAAAAGAAAATCTATCCAAGAGGAATTGCAGACTACAACGGATAGGTTGACAGAAGCCCAGGAGAGGGAAGTTGAGGTTTACTGCAAGGTGGGAGCAGAGGCAGATGAAGTAGAAGAGCTTGTACAGAAAGGAATAGACATTGAGGATGGCAAGATAAGCATCACGGAGGCTGCAACAGCCGCCATGCAGGCAAACACGGCATCCGAAACGACTAATGCAACGGCAACGGCTGCGAATACCACATCTACGGCAAGTAATACAACATCTAAGGCAGCGAATACCACTTCCACCACGGCAAATACGGCTTCGCAAACGACTAACACCACAGCCACCAATATAAACACCACGTCGGAGAATGTGAACACGGGAGCGAAGGAACGAAACTCTTTCGTGACTTCCATCTTGGCAGCAGGTTCTAAGGGCTTGGCTCTGGCACAAAACGTCTTGACTTTTGCAACCAATGCAGTGACTACGAGTTTGAAGGGATTGTGGGCGGCGATGCTTGCAAATCCTATAACAAGTGTCATTACCTTGGTGACAACCGCCATATCCATATTCTCCATGTTTGGCAGCGAGGAAGAGGATGCGGCTGCAAAGGCGCAGGATATGGGCAATAAGGCAGCGGAGGCGAGCAACAAGGTTCGCTCCTTGTTTGCAGTCCTCGCCAACGGCAAGGCGGAAGACCACAAGGACACTATCAATGAATTGAAGTCAGCCTACGAGGAATATGGGGTGAAACTTGACGAGACTAAGATGAAGTCCGAGAATATGGGAGACCAGCTGGATGAGCTGAAAGCCCATGAAAAGGAACTTATCGGTATCATTGAGAAACGTTCCATTGAAATGGAGCGTGCCAACCAATTGCAGGAGGCTTACAATAATTATAATGCGGCTAACGATTCATCATTTGCTTCTTTCAAGGATGACATAGGGGATAACTTGACGAACGTTGAGATGGGACAAATCCGTAGTTTTGTGAACCAAGAGGATATAGATAAGCTTGCTGAACTTAAAAAAAAGATGAATGAAAGCGGTGAAGATATAAAGACCTTTAATGCTTTATATACACAATATTACAAATTACGAAAAGATGTGAATGATGAGATAGATGTTTATTTGGAAAAACTAGGGCATAGTCGTTCCGAGGCGAAAGGGATGGATTCGGATATTAGAAAATATGTAGAAGGTTTGGTAGCCAATAAGGTTGCGCTTGATGAACAGGTTGATGGAGTAAACAAAAGCGCAGATGCTGCTGAGGGGGCAAGGAAAGCGACTTCAAGCCT
Source organism: Waltera intestinalis (assembly GCA_963628185.1). Lineage (GTDB taxonomy): Bacteria > Bacteroidota > Bacteroidia > Bacteroidales > Bacteroidaceae > Prevotella. Next base: position 13,080 of record CAVGEN010000103.1, read on the forward strand.
GACCGATGCCCAAGAACTGCAAGCCTTGAAGAACCAGTATGCGAAAAAGACCTTCAAGGAACTCAATAGTGATATTCAAGAGACCATTAAGTTGTGCAGCAAAAAGATAGGACTTGACATCAAGGTGAACTATGATGACAGCCAGCTTCCTGCTTGGATAAAGAGTATGTCCAATAGCCAATTGAAAGCATCAATGGCTGTAAGAAAGCAATTCCTTGATACTCACAAAAAGGGTGATGTCTTGAATGTTGGCGGTCAGTGGAAAACTTACGAACAAGTTGCCAACGAACTTGCTATGATGCAGGCAAGGGGAACAAACGTTGAGAACAAGCCCAAGAAAAGCCAAAAGGAACTTGACAAGGAAAAGAAAGCTAAGGAGAAAGCGGCGAAGGCTGCTGAAAAGGCAAAAAACGAGGCGGAGACGCAAGCAGGAAACCGCCGCAAGGCAGAGGAAGACTACACCAAGTCCGTTTCCGACTATTCCGAGAAAGCGGAAGAGGAGCTTACAAAGCGTAGAACCGACTTGATAAAGAATGAGACGGAGAAAGAAATTGCTCAAATCAATCAATCGTCAGAAAAGGAGAAAAAGGCTATAGAGGATTCTATCGACAAACTTGTTGAGGCTCAGAAAAAGAAAGACCAAATAGTATGGGTCAACTCTGGTAAGGGTCGCAAAGCGAATATGTGGAAACAGGGCAAATCCGATGCACAATATCGTCAAGAAGTATTGAATACTCAAATGAAAGATGGTGATGGTAAGTCATTAGGAATGACTATAGGCCAAAACTCCCAAGACCAAATAGTACTTATAGAGCAACAACGCCAATTGAAGCTAAAGCAAATCCAACAAGCTGAGATAAAGGACATGTTGGATTTTATGAAGCAATATGGTAGTTTGGAGCAGCAACGTTATGCCATTTGGAAGGAATATACCGACAAGATAGACTTGGCAAGGCAAAGCGGTGATGCTTATGGGGCGGCGAATGCTGAAATGGAAATGCAAGAACAATTGAAGAAATTGAATTTCACGGATTTCAAGGACTCCATCAATTGGGATGCCGTTTTCCAAGATATGAACCGTTTGAGTGTTCCTTATCTTGAAGACTTGCGAAAGAAGATGAAAGAGTTGCTTGGCTCAGGTACATTGGATATTGATGATATGAAGGTTGTATCAGACCAAATCTACAAGATAGACGATGCGATTTCTGCGCAAAAGAACCGATGGGGAATAGTCAACGAGGCGGTGCGTGAGCATAGAAGACTAGTTGACGAAGCCAAGGATGCACAAGACAGATTGGCGCAAGCTATGAATGCAGAGATGGATGCCAAGGAACAAAATCAAGTGCAGAAGAAAGCTATTCAAAATGTTCTTTCCGAGACTGGTATCAATGTAGACACCGACAAGGTAACATCGAAGAATAAGGATTCTATATTGCGTGATAACAAGTTGAACCCTAATACTTCACAATTGGATAGGTTGAAGGAATTGTTCGATGAGTTGGCGATTTCCGAGGTTAAGGTTGGCAATGCGACAAAAGAAGTCAAAAAAGCACAAGAGGATAAGAATGTAGCTGATGAAAAGGCTAAAAAAACTTTGAAAGATGTTGCTGATGAGGTTGCAGGTGTTTTGGGTGAAATACAAGAGAAGCTAAAAGATTTGCCTGGATTGGTCGATGCCTTGGGGCTTGGCAACACTGGCTTTGGAAAAGCTGTAAACAATGGTATGGATGCTTTGAATAGCGGAAAGCAAGCATTCTCGGACTTTTCTAGCGGAAACTATATTGGTGCAGCAATGAACGGCATCAAGGCTGTCGGCTCCTTGGGTAAGATGTTCGGTATTGGTGGTGGTAACGGTGAAAAGGTCGCCAAGAAGACGGAGGAACTTACCGAGAGCAACGACAGATTGACGTATTCCATCGACAAGTTGAAGGACTCCATCGACAAGGCATCTGGTTATAATGCCGTTAGTAATTATAATAAGGCTTACGATGCTCAAAAGCAAGTCAATGAGCAAACTATGGATATTCTCAAAACTCAAATGGGGTATCATGGTGCTCACCGTTCAAACGCTTATTATTGGAACCTGTCGGCGCAAGACTATGCGGCTATCAACAAGACATTGGCGCAACAAAGCGAGGTTAGGGGAGGATATGTAAATTCTACCATAAATAAGGTTGGTTCTTTGGAAGACATTTACAAACTCACTCCAGAACAGATGGCAGACATTCGCACTTATAACGCCGATGTCTGGAAGAGCATGACTGACCAAGGCAAGTATGACAAGACAGAATATTGGGAGCAATATACGGAACTTGCTGGGAAATTGGAAGAGTTGACAGAGCAAATTAACCAGAACCTTACGCAAACAAGCTTTGATTCTATGAAGAGTGATTTCATCAGCAATCTTATGGACATGAGCAAGTCTGCAAAGGATTTCACCAACGATTTCACAACAATGCTTAACCAATCCATGTTGAATTACGCTTTGAGTGACTTGATGGAAAAGAAACTTAAACCTCTTTATGAGGAATGGGCAGACAAAATGAAACAAGGTCAGCTTTCAAATACAGACTTGAATGATTTAAAGGGTGAGTATGAGACCATCGTCAATGAAGGCTTGAAGATCCGTGACCGAGTTGCTGATATTACTGGTTATAAGCAATCTTATTCCCAGTCTGCCTCATCGGGCACTTTTGAGACGATGAGCCAAGACACGGGCGAAGAGTTGAACGGTCGCTTCACGGCAGTTCAGATAGCAACCGAGGGAACGTATCAAGTCGTTCAGGAAATCAATCAGAAGCTGAGCATGATGCTTGGCTTGTCCGATGATGGCACTTTGGTTGATGATGGTGTCACCAAGATAGACTCCCCAACCGTGCAGCCAAATGTAGCATCTGTGGCAAAAGGGAATAACGACAACTTCCTGACGGCGAATATCTCTTCGATTACCGCCAATGTTGGCAGTATGTGGCTTGCGGTGGATGAGGGAAGAACAATCCTTGCCCAGAGCCTTATGTGCTTGCAGTCGATAGATGAAAGGCAGGACGCTTGGCACAAGCCGATGCTGCAAGCGTTCAGCGACATTCACGAAATGAAAGACAAGATGAGCAGATTATAATTCTTAATGATGCCATTTTAAATTTTACTTTTTGGAGGGGAATGCGTGATGCACTTCCCTCCTTTTTTGTGTCCTTTTGTTACTCCACCTTAATGTTGATGAGCTTGCCGCAATGGGGGCAA
>CAVGEN010000104.1:0-15947 GCA_963628185.1 Waltera intestinalis
ACCGGGGACACAAGGATTTTCAGTCCTTTGCTCTACCAACTGAGCTATGGCACCAACTTATATTACAAATGCACAATTTCTCATTTGCGGATGCAAAGGTAGTGTTTTTATTTCATTCCACCAAATTTTTCGGGCTTTTTCTTTCAAAAAAGTTTAAAATTCTACTTTTTATTTTGTTTTGTTATTAATTTAGTGTATCTTTGCATCGGATTATACGTGATATGCCAACAAAGTCCATATCATTCTTACTCCATCGGGATTTAGCGCAGTTGGTAGCGCACGTCGTTCGGGACGATGAGGTCGCTGGTTCGAGTCCAGTAATCCCGACTCATTCTTATTCACTTCTTAAACCAAAAGTATATGCTTAAACCAAAAGACTTCTTTTATTTACAGCGCAACGACCGACAAGCCATCTTGGTTTTGCTCGGCATCATCATCATATGTATCACTCTCGTCATTGTTGTCGGAAAGACCAGCCCTAGCACCGAAGAGACAACTCCGTCACCAAACAACGATTATCTTTCTACGACAAAGGGATCAGAAAGAAACAAAGACGAAGATCCCTCAGAGCAACACCCTTTATATTATAAGGTGGATGGCGTGCCACATGAGTTGTTTCCATTCGATCCCAATACAGCCGACAGTACACAACTGCTCAAACTGGGTCTGCAAGCATGGCAAGTGAGGAGCATCTACCGCTATCGTGCCAAAGGAGGCATATTCAGAGAGCCTTCCGACTTTGCCCGTCTCTATGGCTTGACCAAGAAACAATATGAGGTTTTAGCTCCTTATATTATAATAGGTGAAGATTATCGGCCAGCTTCGGATTACTACGGAAAATCTAGAACTTACGGCTATGATTCCAAAGAAAGAAAAGGATACCAAAATGAGAGTACCTATTCTCAAAAAGGCTATGTCTCTGCATCAAACAACGACCCAGTTACGGATTCCAAAGTATTCAGCTATCCTCACAAGCTAAAGCCAGGGCAACATGTATCCGCCAACACTGCCGACACGACAGAATTGATGAAAATTCCTGGCATAGGCAGCTATTATGCCAAATCCTTCATCCGATACAGAGAACAACTAGGCGGGTTCGCCTCCCTCTCACAACTCAAAGAGATAGAAGGCTTTCCCGAGTCTGCCATCCCCTTCATCCAGATCAATCCCAAGGAAGTGAAAAGACTCAACATCAACCAACTTTCACTCAACCAACTTCGCCGCCATCCCTATATCAACTTTTACCAAGCCAAGGAAATCTGCGACTACCGCCGCCTGAAAGGTCCACTCAAGAATCTACAAGAGCTAAAGCTCCTCAAAGATTTTCCACCTGCGGAAATAGAAAGGCTGGAGCCTTACATCGAGTTCTAACAGCACAAGATGCGAGGTTAATCACGACCATGCTTCTTTATTTGTTTTTTACATTCTATACCACCCCTAGCTGATGCAAGAATATCGCCAAGATGCACAAGGGGCAGACAAAGCGAATCATGAAAAGATAGACTCCGAATAGCGAACCTTTCACTGTTCCCCAGTTGGTAAACTCTTCCTTCACCACTTTCTTAGGCACATACCATCCCAAGAAAATACAGGTGGCAAAAGATCCCAGAGGCATCAAGAACTGAGAGGTCAGATGGTCGCAGAAATCCAAGAAGTTTAGTCCCATGACGCTCAACTCAGGCACCGCTCCACACGACAAGGCACAGAAAATACCGATGACACTAGCCCCCGCCGTCTCGACCCAGGCACCCTTAGAACGACTCACCTTCATCTCTTCATAAAAGAATGCCGTACCTATCTCGTGCATGGAAATCGTAGAAGTCAACGCCGCCAACACCAGCAAGGCATAGAACAGCACAGAGATGCAATACCCCACCAAAGGCAAGGAGTCGAAAGCCTGCTGGAACACATTAGGAAGTGTGATGAAGATGAGCGAAGGGCCACAATCTGGACTTACCCCGACAGAGAATGCAGCAGGGAATATCATCAAACCAGCCATGATGGCAATCAAGGTATCTATAAACGCTATCTGAGTAGCCGACTTAAACAAGTTGGTCTGGCGACTGAAGTAAGACGCGTATGTACAAAGACAAGCCGTACCTAGACTGAGTGAAAAGAACGCCTGGCCCAAAGCCTCCAGCATCACATTCTCATCCACCTTGGAGAAGTCTGGCTTCAACAAGAACTCCACTCCCTTGAATGCACCCGGCAACGAACACGAAGACACGACCAAGACAACCAAGAGCGCAAAGAGCAACGGCATCAATATCTTCGACGCTTTCTCGATACCGTTGCGCACTCCCTTGATTACCACACAATGGGTAATCAAGATGAAAGCTATTGTCCAAAGCGTTGGTTTGACAGGATTAGAAGAAAACTCTACAAAGTATTGCTTCACATAATCCACATTGCCATGGATGCCACCTGCCAAAGAAGCATAGAGGTACTGCAAGCACCAACCTGCCACCACGGCATAGAAGCCCAAGATTATCATGGAAGTAAACACCCCCACGTAACCAATCACTCCCCACGGTTTCCCACCCGACAGATTCTTGTAGGAACGAGCGGCATTGGCTGCCGAATGGCGACCGATGATAAACTCGCCCACCATGCCCGGAATACCAAGCATGAAAATACATACCAGATAGACTAGGATGAAGGCGGCGCCTCCATTCTGACCAGCCATATATGGGAATCGCCATACGTTACCTAATCCGACAGCAGAACCAGCTGTCGCCAATATCACACCAAGTTTGGTGCCAAAACTTCCTCTATTTTCCACCTTTTGAAATGTTGAATGTTGATTATTCCTTAGCCAAGAAGTCCGAACTGATTGAGTAGTACCAACAAGATACAAATCGGACACACGAAACGAACCAAGAACAAATATACCCCGAAGAGGCTGTCCTTCACCGTACCCCAGTTGGTAAACTCATCCTTCACGAGTTTCTTTGGCACATACCAACCGACAAACAAACAAGTGAAGAAACCAGCCACAGGCAAGAACACCTGTCCTGTCACGAAGTCAAACCAGTCGAACAAAGCCTTTCCCGCAAAAGTCAACGCATCCGTTGCGCCCAAAGACAAGGAGCAGAATGCACCAATGACAGTACAAGTGACAGTCACGATAATAGCCCCCTTCTTTCTATCCACCTTCAATTCCTCAAAGAAAAAAGAGGTATTAACCTCATGCAAAGACATCAAAGATGTCAATGCCGCCAAAGACAGCAAGACATAGAACAACAAAGACACTATCCATCCTATCACAGGCATCGAAGCAAAAGCTTCATTGAACACATTCGGCAACGTGATAAAGATGAGCGAAGGACCGCTGTCTGGAGACACACCCACAGAGAACGCTGCAGGGAATATCATCAGTCCTGCCAAAATCGCCACCATCGTGTCAATCACCGAAATCTGCAAGGAAGTCTTCAAGATGTTGGTCTGACGGCTGAAGTAGGAAGCATACGTACAGATACACCCCATACCGATACTGAGCGAATAGAACGATTGCCCCAACGCCCCCAAGAACACACTCCTATCACATTTGCCGAAGTCTGGCTTCAACAAGAACTCCACGCCCTTGCCTGCATTCGGCAAAAGACAGGCAGCCACAACGATAACCAAAAGCAAGACGAACAAGGTAGGCATCATCACCTTGGAAGCCTTCTCTATGCCCCCACGCACACCATGGATAATGACAAAGTGACAAATCAAGAAGATTGCCACCGTCCACATCACCGGACGTGTCGGGGCGGCAGAAAATTCCTTGAAGTAATTGGCCACGAAAGCAGGGTCTCCATGCAATTCTCCCATAATGGAAGCATATACATACTGCAAGCACCATCCAGACACCACTGCATAATAGCTTGTAATCAAGAATCCTGTCAATACTTCCAGATAGCCTATCCACTTCCAAGCCGACCCATTTGCCAGTTTGGTATAGGCACGGGCCGTATTGGAAGCACCATGCCTGCCTATGATAATCTCGGAAATCATACAAGGGATTCCCAAAATGAGCACACAGAAGATATACACCAAGATGAAGGCAGCACCACCATTCTGACCTGTCATATATGGGAAACGCCATACATTGCCTAGCCCGACGGCACCACCAGCCGTAGCAAGTATCAAACCTATCTTGCTACCAAAACTTCCTCTACTAATTTCTGCCATTTTATACTTTCTCTTTATTCTGCGTGCAAAATTATAAAATATTTTGCACTTAAACGTACAAATAGAAAGCAAAAATGGCAAAAACTTGTATATTTTCCTTTTTGTGTTGTTTTTTCTACTCTAGCGATACTCTTCGGGCAAGGTATTGCGCCAAATCACAAAAGGGAAACTCAAAAGATGGGAATTATAAAAACGCTTGTCGCCCGTCACCTCCATACCGATGAAATCAGGTTTTTCGTACTGCTCGTTTTCATCCGACAGTTCCACCTCTGCCATCACGAGTCCCTCATTGTCACCATAGAACTCGTCCACCTCGAAAGTATGCCTGCCACTCTTCACGAGATAACGGCGCTTATCTATCACGCCCCCCTTGCAAAGTTGCAAGAGATGCTGCGCCTCATCCATCAAGATTTCCTTCTCAAACTCATAGCGGGTCATACCGCCATTCACCGACTTACCCTTAATGGTCAGGTAAGCTTTGTCATCACGAGTACGCACTCTCACCGTAGCCCCATCGGCAGGGATGTAGCCCTGCTGGATATGGCTACTAGAAAAGGCGGCGCTTTTATATGCGTCGCCCTTCTTTACAAGAAACTTTCTTTCAATTTCTAATCCACTCATACCTTGTACTTGTTATGCGATAGTCGCAGAATAAATGGCGAAGCAGACAGCCAAAACCACCAACACCCCAAATATCCACTTGATTACCTTTTCCCCTTGAGCAGCCTGCTTCTTCTCGTAAGCGGCATGTTTTGCTCTTCTCAAATCCTTGTTACCACTCATAGTCTTTTAATATTATTAGGTTATTATTGTAGAGAGAGTGAAGCTTTTGATTTCTCCTCTCCTTATTCTTCATTGTCATTCGTCGGGAACTCCATGAGGTAGGCCTTGATAAACTCATCTATCTTTCCGTCCATGACCCCATCGACATCGGATGTCTGATAGTTGGTGCGGTGGTCTTTCACACGACGGTCGTCGAAAACATAGCTTCGAATCTGACTTCCCCACTCGATTTTCTTCTTGCCTGCCTCTATCTTCGCCTTAGCCTCCAAGCGTTTCTTCATCGCACGGTCATATAGTTGACTCTTCAAGAGCAGCAATGCCTTGGCACGGTTCTTTGGCTGGTCACGTGTCTCGGTGTTCTCGATGAGGATTTCTTCCTCCTCGCCTGTGTCGGGGTCAGTGTACCAATAACGCAAACGAACGCCCGACTCCACCTTGTTCACATTCTGTCCACCCGCACCACTCGATCGGAAGGTATCCCAGGAGAGTTTGGCTGGATCGACATACACCTCGATGGTATCATCCACCAACGGAGTGACGAAGACGGAGGCAAAGCTCGTCATGCGTTTGCCTTGTGCATTGAAAGGAGAGACACGCACCAAACGATGTACGCCATTCTCACTCTTCAAGTAGCCGTAAGCATACTCACCTCCCTCGATGGTCATGGTGACGCTCTTGATGCCAGCCTCGTCACCTTCCTGCATATCGGTGATTGTCACTTTATATCCATGAGCATCAGCCCATCGCATATACATACGCATCAGCATGGAAGCCCAGTCTTGGCTCTCGGTGCCACCAGCGCCCGAATTGATTTTGAGCACACAGTCCATCGGGTCTTCCTTTTGTCGGAGCATATTCTTCAGTTCCAAGTCCTCGATAGCCTTGATAGCCTTTGCATAGTCGGCATCCACTTCCTCCTCCGTCACCATCTCGTCCTTATAGAAATCGAAGGCCAGTTGGAGTTCATCGGCATAAAGGCGAACGGTCTTGTAACCATCTAGCCATTTCTGGACTCCCTTCACTTTCTTCATCTGCTCCTGGGCATACTTCGGGTCTTCCCAAAAATCAGGAGCCTGGGTACGGAGCTGTTCCTCCTCAAATTCTACTTTCTTCTGGTCTATATTGAGATAACGATGGAGAGCCTCGGCTCGTTCCATCACATCTTTCAATTGGTCAGCTGTTATCATTAATATATAATTAATAATTTAAAATTTACAATTTGGCATTTACTCCTCGTACATCTTGTCTATCTCCGCCTTGTAATTCTTGTTGATGACAGGACGGCGAATCTTCAATGTATTCGTCAACTCGCCCGACTCCATCGAGAAATGATGAGGCAAGAGCGTAAATCGCTTGATTTGCTCATAATAGGCGAGTTGCTGTTGGAGTGTATCGACACGGTCTTTCAGCATCTTGTGAACCTTCTCGTTCGCACAGAGGTCTTCACGGCTGTCGAAAGCTATATGATGCTCACGAGCCCATTCCTCCACCGATCTAAACTCCGGCACGACGAGAGCCGACACAAACTTGCGCTGGTCGGCAATGACCGCCACTTGGTCGATGAACTTATCCACCAAGAGCAACGCCTCCACATGCTGCGGGGCAATATACTTGCCATTGGAGGTCTTAAACAAGTCCTTGATTCGTTCCGTCAGGTACAACTCGCCATTCTTCAGATAGCCAGCGTCACCCGTATGGAAGAAGCCTTCCTCGTCAAACACTTTGGCATTGGTCGTATCACGGTGATAATATCCCTTGGTGATGGTAGGGCCTTTCAAGAGCACCTCACTGTCCTCGCCTATCTTAATCTGTATGCTAGAGATTGGGCGACCTACAGACCCGATGGTAAACTTCTTGTCCAAGTGGTCACAGGAAACCGTGGCAAGACTTTCCGTCAAACCATAGCCCACCACCATGCCGATACCTATGGAGTGGACAAACTCTTCCACCTCAGGGCTTACGTATGCACCTGCCGTAGGGAAGATGTTAGGATTCTCCAAACCCAACTGCTTGCGCACCATACTCAAGACGGTTTTGTTGATGACTTTATATTCCAGTTCCAAGGTCAGAGGAGGACGCTTTCCATTACTGATATACTCGACATTGCGCTTGCGTCCTACGGCGAGCGCATGGTTGAAGAGTTTCTTCTGCACAGCACCTGCATTGTCCATCTTCGCCTTCACGGCAATATATACCTTTTCCCAGAAACGTGGCACACTACTCATACAGGTAGGATGCACCTCACGCATACTCTCCTGTATCTCATGAGGATAAGTATTGATGAAGAGTCGAGCACCTTCCGACAAAGCCAGATAAGCCCACCCACGCTCGAAGATATGGGTGAACGGCAAGAAATTGATGACACGGTCTTTGTCGCTGATAGGCACACACTCGTCGTTCGCCTTCAATGCCGCATGATACTGACCATAGCTGAGCATCACACCCTTGCTGTCGCCCGTCGTTCCACTGGTATAGAGGATATTGGCAAGCTCATCCATGCTAGCCTGCTTGTAGAGAGCCTCTACCTCGGGTTGGCGTGGAAGGTTCTCACCTAGCTTAATAAAGTCCTTGAAGTAAAGGGCCGCGGGATCATGGGTACTGATGCGAACACTAGAATCGAAGATGATGATACGCTCCAACGACGGACAAAGGGCAAAGACACGGTGTGCCTTGTCATACTGTTCCTGTTCGCCCACAAAGAGGAAGCGAACCTGGCCGTCGTTAATCATATATTGAATCTGCTGCTCACTGCTGGTGGCATAAAACGGAATGGAGCACACCCTCACACCATATGCGCCGAAGTCTGTGTACAGATAGTGCACACAATTCTGTGAAAACACAGCAATCTTGTCTTGTGGTTTCGCACCTAAATTAAGCAAGGCGTTACTAACTTGTTTCACTCTCAGCGAGAACTGATTCCACGAAACAGTCTGCCATTGTTCACCACCAAACTTCTTGAAGGTAAGCGCAGGCTTGTCCCCATATTTTTTAGCCAAGTCGTGAATCAGTACTGAAAGATGACTATTGATTTGCATAAGCTATTGTTTTTATGTTGGTGCAAAGATACGTCAAATACTAGACAAAACAAAATAAAAATGGCACTTTTTCCATTTTGTCTGCTCTTTTTTTCGTAACTTTGCCCCGAAATTCAAATAAGAGAGAAGAATATGACACAAGAGCAATATGTTGGCGATGCTGTAGAGCTATTGAAGAAACTCATCGCCACCCCATCTGTCAGCCGCAACGAAAAGGATGCCGCCGACATCATGGAACAGACTATCCGTAGTTATGGTTTCGAACCTCATCGTGAGGCAAACAACATCTGGATTATCGACCCTCATTATGACGAGAGCAAGCCAACCTTGCTTCTCAACGCCCACATCGACACCGTGAAGCCTGTCGATTCTTGGAAGAGAGACCCTTTTTCTCCTACGATAGAGGAAGTCACGTCACAGACTTCGGGTGAAACGGAAGACACTCTCTTTGGCTTGGGCAGCAACGACTGTGGCGGAGGACTTTGTTCGCTCCTCCAGATGTTTCGTATGCTGACGGAGAAACCGCAATCCTACAACCTTATTTATTTAGCATCCGCCGAAGAGGAGGTTTCGGGCAAGGATGGTATCAGCCGCGCATTGCCTTTGTTGCCTCACATCGACTTGGCCGTTGTTGGCGAGCCTACGGGAATGCAACCTGCTGTTGCCGAAAAAGGCTTGATGGTATTGGACGTAATTGCTCATGGCAAGAGCGGCCACGCTGCCAGAAACGAGGGAGTGAACGCCATCTATGAGGCCTTGGATGACATGCGTTGGATTCGTGACTACAAGTTTGAGAAAGTGAGCGAGTTCTTAGGCCCTACCAAAATGACATTGACGGTAGTGAACGCAGGAACCCAGCACAATGTGATACCCGACAAGTGTACGATGCTTGTGGATATTCGCACCAACGAGTTTTACGACAACGAGGAAGTCTATCACTTCATCTGCCAACACTTGAAGAGCGAGTGCAAGGCACATAGTTTCCGCTTGAAGTCTTCTCACATCGACCCTAACCATCCTCTTATCAAGAAATGTGTCGCCATGGGCATGAAGCCTTTCGGAAGTCCTACATTGAGCGACCAAGCCCTGATGCCGTTCCCATCCTTCAAACTCGGCCCAGGCGAGTCTTCCCGGTCCCACTCCGCAGACGAGTTCATCAAGATTAGCGAGATTGCGGATGCTATCAGGAAATACGAAACCCTCCTAGATGGTGCCACCATTTAGGAGGGTTTCCCTTTTTATCTTCCCAGCCATGCCTCAGGATTCAGCTTAGCCGTCTCCTTGCGCAACTGGAACTGAAGTATGTTATCCGAGCCGACAGCACCCAAAGCCTGACGGGTGCTCACCTTCTGTCCTTTGTGTACACTGACAGACTTCAAGTTGCAATAAACAGAAATGTAAGCACCGTGACGAACAAGCACGTTCCACATGCCTCCGTATCCAAAGACGGCACTCACCTCGCCATCATAAATGCTACGAGCCACACATCCAGGCTTGCCTAGAATGTTGATGCCCTTGTTGTCAAGCGTCACGCCCTTCAATCCCTCTACATTATATTGCCCGAAGTGGCTCACGATACGATAAGTACCACTGATAGGCATAGGCAATCGGCCACGATTAGCCTCAAAGCCTCCACTCAACATACGATCCACCGTACTGAAGTTGGCAGCCTCCTGCGCATCAGCCTTGGCGTCAGCTATTTCCTTTTTGCTACGTTCCTCATCGACCTTAGCCTTCAACTCAGCAGCCTTACGGTTAGCCTCGGCCTCACGGGCAGCCTGTTCGGCGGCGGCCTGTTTGGCTGCTTGCTCAGCGGCGGCACGAGCAGCGGCATCCGCAGCAGCCTTGGCAGCAGCTTGCGCCTTGGCTTTAGCTTTCGCCTCAGCCTGCCTTGCCGCTTCCTCTTGTGCTTTCCTTGCAGCCTCTTGTGCCAAGCGAGTTTCTTCGGCAGCCTTGCGCCTTGCAGCCTCAGCAGCAGCCTCACGAGCCTTCGCCTCGGCAATACGACGAGCATTCTCGCGAGCGGCAGCCTCGGCGGCTGCTTTCTTGCGAGCCAACTCCTCGGCCCGTTTCTTGGCGGCAGCGGCAGCGGCGGCTTTACGCTTCGCCTCGGCGGCAGCACGAGCACGAGCCTTCGCCACCTCCTGAGCTATCAACCTGTCAATCTGCGCATTAATCGCAGCATCTTTCTGACGCTGTTCAGCTATCACTGCCTGAATGGTCTTTTGCTGTTGCTGCAAACCTTGCACCACCACTTGTTGTTCCTGCTGCTTTCCTTCCAAGGCCAACTTTTCCTGCTGTCCCTTATACAAAAGGTTGTTCTTGTGCCCCTTGACTGTCTGCAACTGCCTATGCTTGTCGTTCACCTGGTTTTGCTTTGCCTTTACCGCCTCACCCTGTGCCTTTTGGAAAGCAGAATACTGGCGGACAAAAGACAAGCGGCGATACATCTGTGACAAACTCTTGGCACTGAAGACGAACATCAATTTTTCTTGCACCGAATGATGACGACTCATGTAGCGCATCGAACGGATATATTTGTTCTTGCGATCCTGCAACTGCTGCTCCAAGGTCTTGAGTTGCGCATTCAATATGCCAATGTTTCCTTCGATATGATGAATATCCTTTTGGATTCCCTCAATATTCTTCTGCCGTTGGTCTATCTCTCCGTTTATCACCATCAAGTTTTGCAAACGTTGCTTCACATCCTCTTGGTTTTTCCGGAGAGCCTGTTCCTGTTCCTTGATTTTTTTCTGGATATTAGCCCGCTGTCCTTGCAGTCCACGGATGGAGGCATTGCTGAAACTTGCCGCCTTCTTCTCCGCCTTGGTTGGAGCCGCCACAGAAGCAGACTTGGCATCAGCCTTTACCTTTTGTCTCTGGGCAGATTTTACCTTTTGCCGAGTAGCGCTACGAGTTACTTGATGGCGAACAGTAGTTGACGCTTTCTTCCTTTGCGTCTTTTTCTGTGCAAAAGGAGAAAGCGTAAAAGTCAAAGCCAATATGATGAATAATAGTCGTCTCATTACATATTCAAGATTTTACCGAGTACATCCTCTGGAGAGATTTGCTTATACTTGCCAGACACTTCCGTCTCAGCCTCCCACTTGCTGTCGGTCTTGACTTCCTTCATGTCAATGCCGACTTTCAGCTCTTGCTTTTTCTGAGTTGCATTTGTCACGAAAGTAAGTTTTTGGGAAGCAGGAAACAGTTTGACACCCACACTTTTAAAGTTGGCGTAATCTATATGCAACGTAGAACTACTTGTGCTATTCTTATAGTTTACGTCCGCCTGGCTGATGCGTCCAGTTGTACGGTTGGCATTCCAACAATACGTCATGTTCCCCTGCTTAAAGGTAACAGGCACCGCATCCCCCGACACACCCAAATCGGCATCAAACTTTTTCAGGTCCGACTCCGAAACTTTCTGAGTTCCTGGCAACAAGAGTTGATTCCAGAACAAAGCTTGCAAAGAGTAGAAGTTGACACCTTGCTTTTGCAAGAAATCGACTTGATTATAATCCGCCTTGACATACTCCTTGTGTAAACGGTCGATGATGAGCACATACTTCGGGGTAAACTCCAATCTACCGACCTCGAATCCGAGCACAGGAGCTTGCAACTGAATACGAATCACCTCGTCTTTTCTCATCTTCAAATTGCCAGGCACTGATATTTCCTTGGAATCCATGGAAATCGTAAATTCCATGTTGCCCGTGATATTCTTAGAATACACCTGGTTATCGGATACTTTCTGAACAAAGGAAAGCTTCTGAATAGCCTCGCTCTTTTGTCCACGACTTCCAGAAGCGGAAGCCGAACTAGAAGAAGACGATTTGTCACCGACCACCACTTGCTTCGTTCCACAGCCCCCCAACAAAAGCGGCAAGCACAAGACTGCCACCTTCATCATATTATGATTATTTCTTCTTTCCATTTCTTCTCTTATATTTTCTAGTCACACCCGATTTTTCTGTAGAACACCGACTTGCCATTTTTGCCACAGACTCAGGAGTCAAATACTTACGCTGCTTCATTTTCTGCTCGATTGCATCCGACTTATTTCCTGCATCATACGACTGTTGCCAAAACTTCACTGCCTCATCTGCGAGACCATTCATAGCATAGATGTCGCCAGCATGTTCGATAACCGTATTGTTGTTTTGGGTAGAATCGAGATTGGCAATCGCTTGGTCGATATAAATCTTCGCCTCACGATAGCGCTCCTCCATGAAGAGAATCCATGCGTAAGTATCGAGATAAGTACCATTCTTAGGCTCAGCCTTGATGGTCTTGTAGCTCATCTGTTCCGCCTTATGCAAATCCTTGGCATTCAAGCTCATATAATAAGCATAATTATTCAGTGCAGGCACATTGTCATCTTTCCATTGCAGGCACGAATCGTATGCGGCAAAGCTCTCTTTCTCCATGCCCTTCTTATTCAGAATGTCACCCATTATCATGTAGAGGTCGGATACCAACTCAGGCGAACTTTTCTCATTGATTTGTCCCAAAGCCTTGCGGAATGTCTCCATAGTAGCATCCTCGTCACCTTTCATGTAATGAGCCATACCGCCAAAATAGTAGAACACCATCTCCTCCGGGTTGTACTGCTGCGCCTGATTGGTCATGGCGATGACATCATCGTATTTTTTCTGATTCCAAAGACTTTGCACCAACTGCATCCTGGCACTGGCATTGTCGGGCGCAATATCCAGCACCTTCATGAAAGCAGCGTTCACCGTGTCTTGCGGCATTTTTTTCAGACTCATATAGGCAGCCCGCAACTCTGCGATTTCACCAGAAGGCTTTGGCACATCAAGCACCTTATCAAATAAAGAGAGTACCTGGGTGGAGTCTGCTCCATGACTTTCGTTGTCTTGGATAAAGGAGCGAATCATCACAATCTTGGTTTCCACGGGAGTGCTGTTTCCCATCAGGATGCGGTCAAGCATTTGTCGAGCCTGTTCGCCTTGGTTGGTCGCATTGTAATAGTCATAAAGCGAAGACTCGGCATAAGCGTTGTCAGGCTCCTCCTTCAAAACTTCCATAAAGAGTCTGTAAGCTTCCTTCTGCCGATCGTTTTGCATGAGCCAGTTGCCCAGCATCGTCTTGTACACCATGTCCAACGGATGTTTGTCAGAAAGCGTCTTCAACTCGCTGTAGGCAGCCTTCTTGTCTCCCATCATCTCATACACACGCATCTTCGACAATGCAAACTGCTCGCTCTCACCTTCCTCATTTTCCAATCTGCCGATGGTAGAAAGCAACTTCGGGAAGTCTTTCTGTTGTTGGTAGAGTTGAGCCAAGACACGCAGGGCATCAGTATTGTCGTGATTATGAGCATACAGTTGTTCGTAAGCATCTATAGCCTTGTCAAACTGCTGATTGCCGATGTAATACTGTGCCAAACGTTCGGAATAGGTCTGGTTCTCCGGATTCAGAGCCACCGACTTCTCCATGCAATCCAAGGCTATGGAGTCTTTCTTCATCATGGAATAATACATAGCCTCATAGAAATATACCTCGGCAGCCTTGGGATTGATATGGCGAGCATGCTCCAGCAATTCGAAAGCGGCCGTATAGTTGCCCGCCCCTTGCTGGCGGATCGCCTCCAAGAAAAAGTAATCGAAACGTTTCCTGTCATTGGCAGAAATCGTATCTGCGACCTCAACTTTCGCGACCTGGGTAACTTTTTTCTTACGAGCCAAAGACGGCAAGGCAGCCGACCCCAAGAGCAAGGCTACCATTCCGCAGGCGATGTATCTATTCATTCTCACGATGAAAATTCCTTTCGTTCTAAGATTTTATCAAACTCTTTCCCATTTCCGACCTTACTTCACACCAGTATGCCCATAGCCACCAGTACCCCGTTCGGTCTCATCCAAGGTTTCCACCTCGACAAACTCGCCTTGCTCATGCTTGGCAATCACCATCTGGGCAATGCGCTCGCCCTCATTGACAACAAAATCCTCCTGAGAGAAATTGACGAGGAGCACCTTGATTTCCCCACGATAGTCGGCGTCAACCGTCCCCGGTGTGTTGAGCACAGTGACCCCATGCTTCAAAGCCAACCCACTACGAGGGCGAATCTGCGCCTCGAAACCAGCAGGCAGAGCCATATACAATCCCGTAGGCACCAGGCGACGCTCCATCGGACGAAGCGTGATAGGCTCATCAATGTTTGCACGAAGATCCATGCCAGCGCTCTGCGGTGTAGCGTATGTAGGAAGAGGCTGTCGCCCCTTGTTGATAATCTGTATTTTTACCATATCTAAGTCTTTTAAGGTGCAAAAATAATGCTTTTTGGGCACAATAAGGAATTTTTGAGAGGAAAATGCGAGATTTTAATGAAATTAAGTGCTTTTTATTTTGCATTACGCCGATATTAGTGTATTTTTGCGGTATGGAATGGAATAAGCTCATATCAAACAAGCGTTTCGGACAAGAGCACAAGCATGCCGAACGCCATGACGACCGCTCTGAGTTCAAGCGCGACTACGACCGCCTCATCTTCTCTTCTGCATTCCGCCGATTGCAGAACAAGACGCAAGTGTTTCCGCTGCCAGGCAGCATCTTCGTACATAACCGCCTCACCCATAGCTTGGAAGTGGCGAGCGTAGGCATGTCGATAGGCAACGACATCTCGAAGCGTATCATCGAAAAGCAGCCCAATCTCAAAGATACGCTCTTCGAAGAAATCGGCACTATCGTCAGCGCAGCTTGCCTGGCTCACGACTTGGGCAACCCTCCTTTCGGCCACTCTGGCGAGAAAGCCATCCAAACCTTCTTCTCCGAAGGTGCGGGACTCGCCGTAAAAGACAAGGTTTCGCCTGAGTTCTGGGACGACATCACCCATTTCGAGGGTAATGCCAATGCCTTTCGCATCCTCACCCATCGCTTCAAGGGCAGACGGCCTGGTGGCTTCGTGATGACTTACTCCATGCTTGCATCCATCGTGAAGTATCCTTTTGCCAGCAGTCTGGCAGGAAGTCATGGCAAGTTTGGCTTCTTCACCTCCGAGGCTGAGTCTTACCAAAAAATCGCCGACGAACTGGGGATTGCCCGCTTATCCCAACCTGGCGAACCTTTAAAGTATGCCCGCCACCCTCTTGTATATATGGTGGAGGCCGCCGATGACATCTGCTATGAGATTATGGACATCGAGGATTCCCACAAGTTGAAGATACTCTCTTTCGAGGAAACAGAAAATCTCTTGCTTGCCTTCTTCGACGAGGACACCCGGCGAAAGATACGCCAGCGTCTTGTCGATGAAGGTGTTACCGATGAGAATGAGAAGGTGGTGTATATGAGAGCCAGCGTCATCGGTAAGTTGGAGCATGAATGTGTAGCTACTTTCTTGGAGCACGAAGATGAGATTCTGAACGGTACGTTTACAGGAAGTCTCATCGACCATATCGCCGACCGACAGCGCAATGCCTATAAGCAATGCGAGAAGGTGTCGTTTGCCAAGATTTATCACAGCAAGCCAGTGCTCGACATAGAACTATCGGGTTACAAGATTATGGCTACCTTGATGGAGGTGTTCATTGACGCCGCCATCAACCCCACTCGTTTCTACTCCCAGCAACTCATCCGTCGTGTGAGCAGCCAATACGACATCAACAATGCCGACCTAGAGGAGCGCATCCTTGCAGTGATAGATTACATCAGTGGCATGACCGACATCTACGCCCTCAATATCTACCAGAAGATCAATGGCATCAGCCTTCCTATCGTATAGACCTCCACAAGTCGCAACATTAGAAAATTTGTTTAAGGAAGCATAGCGCAGCACGTCATACCCCTCCAAATAGTTTCTCCTCGTGGAGCTCACAGTTTCACGGCTTGAAACCACGAGTTCCACGAGGAGAAACTATTCCCACGTCAGAATTTATTGACTTTTCCTGATTTGACTAGACACTTTTTTGTTTTATAAACTAGAAAGGTAGA
>CAVGEN010000105.1:0-15698 GCA_963628185.1 Waltera intestinalis
TTTTATGCCATTTTTCTCCTTTCAGGGCTTTTTGTTTCTGATTATATCAGTTCCGTCACATTCCATCTGCTCCGCATCTTTCAAATGGCTCGCTATTTCGGATTCTTCGAGAAAGCACACATTCAGGGCAGACGAGTTGGGGAACCTGTTGAAGAACACATCACAACTCATGTATAGCTGTATGGATGCCACCTCCTTTGCCCCCAATACCTTATTGTAGTAGTTGGTAATTCGCTGCACAATGCGAGGTAACACTTTTATGCCTGTCCGTCCATCATGGAACCTAACAACCGCAACAACGTGCCACCTTTTTCGGGTATCGTACAATTGCTCTTTTTGTTCCTTGGTGGGATCATGTGAGACACTGATATGTCTGCCGTACTTCTCGTTGATACCATTCATGATTGTATGGAACAGTTCACCATGTGGACTCGTGTCTTTCAGTTGATTGTACCCTATATAATAATGTATCATCTCATGGATGATTGTGTCTTCAAAAACATTCTCAGGCACTTCAACCCTCGTATTGATGCGCAGGACAAAATCATACAAGATGACATTGCCATTCTCGTCCTTCCGTTTTTTGAAACAGCACATGCCAAGGAATGTCTTGGCGTTGCTCAGTTTAATAGGAAGCATGGGGAGTTTACCTGCAAACATTTGCTGGTTAAACTCCTCGAACTTACGCTTGATATATGGAATTGTAATCTCCATTGTTATTCATTTACGTTATCTTCTTCCTGAAGCCCAAAGACTTTGTCCCAGTCCACAGTGCAAGGAACATACTTCACGACCTTATGGACGAAATAGAACAAGATCCACTGCGCTATACCGGTATCGGTGAACTCTGTTTCTTTCATGTCCTTACCAAGGATGGTGTCTGTTCCATGAAGCAGAACCTTTTGGGTATCTCTATCGACAAGGTCGCCCTTCTCGTTGAGTTTTCCAGCAGGTATAGCTTTGCACATAGTAGAAGGGAACAGTTCCAAAAGCATCAAGTCGGCAGTAGCATCCCTCTTGTTTCTCAGCAACATATACTTATAAGGCTTGAACACAAACGGGAACTTCCCGTCATTCAGAGAATAAAGCCCATGGTCCTGATGCTCGTTGAAAGGTACTTCCGGGTTCAATTTCCAATTTCCGCTTTCATCCCTTTCGATGTAACGTGACGCAGTGCTTTCCTTTAGGCTCCTGGATTCCCAAGGACATTCGTCTTCATCATAAACATACTCATTGCCAACCTTGCCAAAACGCTCTTCAAGGTCTCCACTATACGTCAGACAAAGCACGTCCTTGGGGTCGATGCCATCGAGAATCGCAGAATTGTCTATTGACGTTGCCTTTTTCTTCTTTCCCTGTTCCAATGCAAACATGACAGGATTGATGTTCTGCTGGCTCATCAGTACAGGCCAGTAGAAAGGAGCGTCGTTCCAACCGATGTTTTCCCCAGTGGCAGGGTCGAGACACTTCTTTCCCTCCTGTTTAATCAACATGACAACAGGAATATCTATGGCTTTCTCACGAGAAGGCCTGGTGTCAGTACGACCATCATCGGGAGCGTCAATGTAGCCGCCATTTGCTCTGAGTCGTGTCATGTTACGGTTTGTCCGTTGCAAAACCAATACTTTTCCATCAGACTTGCTCGTGCAATACTCCAAGGCACAAAGCATTTCCTTGATGTCATTCTTGCGGTCAAGGTTGTGGATATTTCCACTGTCCTTATAGACGAAGGTACTCTCTATCAACGCCAAGATTTCTTTCACCCTCTCGCAATCCATCTCGAAGAAACCATTCGCGTCCTTATGCTCGAAGGAAGGTGTAGTCTCTATCATAGCATCAATCTGTGCTATCGTCTTCTTGATGGCCGTATTGCTGCCTGTCCAGAATCCGGCAGGAACCATACGCATCTGTTTCTTCAATGTCAATGCATTGGAAGCCTTGATCTTCTGGGTTGCGCATGGTTTGATGTTCTTGTCATAGCCGACAAACACGGCGTTCACATCCGTTCCTTTGTCTCTTCCCTCCAAGAACCACTCTCTGAGCTGGTTGTCCAGTTCATTCATCCGAACCAATATCCTGTAAATGGTGGATGTCGTATGGAGTCTGGTCACAGCCATGTCCTCCTTGGAACGTGCTCCATACATTCTGGCATGCTGGAGAACCGTGTCTTGCTGGAAGTTCTTTGGATTGCGCCCGTAGAAGAAGCACAGCATGTTCTTGATGGTTATACCTCTATCGAGGATGTTGCCGCCGATGAAGATGTTGGCAGCGGTATCTAACTGCAACTCTCCCGTTTCCTCATCCAAGAGAGACTCCACCTGCTCGTCGGAATTGACTATCTGCACATGGTAGTTGTTCTTCTTGGGATTGAAGATGTTGCGAATTTCGTCCATCACATCCTCCTTCATCGGAAAGTCAACGGAAATAAGTTTTTCCTCACATCCCTTTCTGTTTGATTCTGCAAAATCGTCATAGATGGCATCTATGGCTGTCCAGATTCGTTGGTCAGACTGGTCTTCCTCCACGATGGCGTTCTTGATGGAGTCTATGAGTCGATTGATGACACGACTCTGCCAATCGTGGTTCTTCTTGTCCAATTCAACATGAATCAGCGCACTGGTCTTGTAGTCCTTGTTGTGGGTATTGCGCTCTTGGATTCGGCGGATTGCCGTTGCCATGAAATATGATATGAGGGCATGTGTCAAACCATAGATGTTGGCTGAGGAAACTGCACTGTTCAGGTATCTCTTATCCTCGTGACCAAGGACATCTATACATTTCTGGTCTATCTGGTGGAACAGGTGACTATACATAGAGTCTGGATTCTGGGAGTCTTCAAAATACTGCTTTCCGCCGATATAGGCAGCATGCACAGGAACGATACTTGTAAAACGTGGCTTGAAAGGTTTCACCACATTGCCGTTGAGGTTCAACTCGCCCTGCGGTTGCAAGTAGAGGCAATAAGGGGTAGCCGTCACCTGCAGATAGCGGCAATACTCGGGTATCTTGCGGAAATCATCTATCTGCTGGCTGATTTTAGCCATCTCCGTCTCTGCATCCTGAACTATCGGGTTGCCGTCCTCATCCTTCAAAGCCTCCAGCTTGACCGACCTATAGTTACGACTGGCAAAGTCTGCCTCGTCATCGACGATAAGCACTTTCTTCTTTTTCAAGAATGTGCAGTTCTTTGAGAACATATCTATCAAGTGACTCATGTTGGTAGCTTGCTTCTTGCAGACGATAACTGTCTTACAACCTTCCACCTTTGCTTGCTTCAAGTTGTTCCACACCTTCATGATGTCGTAGATGTTGATGGTTGCCTTCTGGTTCAAATTGTCAGACGGTTTGAAGAAGCGATAGTCCTTCTTCATACGCATGATAGTCTGCTGAGCCAACGGCTTGGTTCCCTTGGTGAAGACGATGGTGATGTCTATACCCTTATCGAAAGCCAGACCGATGATGTCCTCAAACGTGTCAGTCTTTCCACACTGTATCTTACCGAGCAACAAACCCGGTTCCTCTGCGTGTTCACCGTCTTCCAGCAACTGGCTTACCGTGTCCTTGATACATTTCACCTTTTCCTCCGGCATCTTGCCATAAGGATAGTTGGCAACCAATGTGTCATAGATTGGGGTGCTCGTATTCGTCACCACAGCCTTGACATTTTCAGCCGCCTTCAGCTCCTTGTGTTGCTTTTCCATCCAGTCTGGAACATCCACACCGATGACTTTCAGCGTGTTGATGGCTGCCTCGCACTCTGCCAATGTCTTGTAAATCACTTTTTCCATATTGTCTTGTTTTTAAATTCCATCGTATAGTTTGTTCTGTTCAAAAGAATACCATCTGAACCAAACGGGGATGCCGTAGGTCTTACGGAGAAACTCCATATAGGCAATGTCTTTATCGTCAGGCTTCTGGGGACAGACAATGAACAATTTTGTTGCCCTCCTCATATTCGGATAATGGGCATATTCTAAAATCTGCCCCAATGCCTCCCGTATGCTTTTCTTTGCGGAATCAGTCTTTATTTCAAAATAATGCCATTCTCCAGTTTCCTTGAAGATGCCCTTGATGTCAACCCTTTGTCCTTCCGCACCAGAAAGCCCTGTCTCTACATATGGATGCACATAATCATCCTTGATTAGCTCGGCTACTGCATTTTGGATTTTCTTGTGCAATGGGTCTATCAGAACCTCGCCCTTCTCCGTCGTTTTTATGAAGCTACTTGTGTCAAGCACCTTCACCTTCCCTTCCTCGTCACTCTCAAAGACAATGTCGTGTTTCTTGTCCATGAGGGTGTACCGATGCCCTGGAATGGAGTCGTGAGCCAATATCGGCTTGTTGGAATAGTTGAGCGTTGCCTCTGAGAACTTGAACTTGACATTGAAGAACCATTTCGGTTTGATGTCCTTGACTTTTCCACCTGCAAATCGGATTTCATCCTTCATCTCATCTATCCAGCCTTTCTCCTTATAATATTGGTAAACTATCTTGCTCTCCTCTGGTGAAACACCAATAGCATTGTGAAGACATCCGATATATACTTTCAGTTTCAAGGGAGAAATAGAGAATAGGTGGATGTCGTAAACTGCTCCGATATGCTTGCCACTTGCTACATTCATGGGCTGTAAGAAGCCATAGTGGTAGCCGTCTGGTTCATAGATTCGTGAATCATCCAAGATCCACTCTTCGTGACCAAAGCCAATTTCCTTCTCATAGGAACCATCTGATTGGGATTTTCCCTCACTCCCAGAGGGTCTCTTCCAGTCATGGGTGTTCCAACAGATTCTCGCTATTTTTTCCATACGCTTTGTTTTGTTTGCAAAAGTAACCCATGTTAGTGCAGCGTTTCCGCACTAACATGAATCTTTTTTCAGTCCTGGTGAGTGTCTTTCGCTGCAAAAGCGAATGCATCTCTATAGTCATCAGGCACTTTGTATGGAGTTACCTTTGCTATTTATCCAAATCTCGACCTGCCATTTCCAAGTCTGTTATGGAGTAAGCAGTCACATAGAGATATAATGCAACAACAATCTTGATGCCAGCATTTACTTCCTCGTCGGTAGAACATGGAGCATTATGAGCCTCGTCATTTCTCCAGTCCCTTACCATCTGGAGGTAAGACGCAAACTTCTTTTTGTCATCATCCGTTGAATACTTCAAGTTCCATAGGCATTTGAAAGCGTGAATCGCATCTGCAAGCCCAGGTTCCTTGCCGTCATGCCCTTGGATCTCGTCATCATTAATCAAGAAATACAGTTTCTTCAAGAAAGCCTCATACTTCTGAACCAACGAGTTGAAGAAGGTATATCTTACGATAGGAGTGATGTTTGGATTGGCATAGATATTATTCAAAGCCTCCTTCAATAGCAAGTCAATGCCATCAAGCTTTGGAATACTTACGGTATTCAGTACGAAGAAGAGATTGTCGACAACCTCAGGCAAGCTTCTCATCTTGCTACAAACACAAGCCATCTCACCTTGCATAGCCTCAAATAACTTTTCCTTCAACACGGCTTCATCATAGACAAAACTTGATGTTGCAGCAGCCTGTTTCGCTACAGCCTCCACGAACTTACCTACCAATGTCAAGGCAAATCCCTTCTCCTTGTCAAGAATTTCCTTGAAATGATAGTACTTGTCTATCTGGTCAATGATAGCATCGCCAAACTTCTCCTTACAGATGTTCACCATCACGTCGTATGAGTTGCCAGCTCGTGCCGCATCAACGACCTCGGGGTCACTAAGCAACTCTTCCCATATTTGCTTGATAATCTTGTCGTTCTCGTTGAGAATCGCAGCAAAAGGACTGTTCACCATGTCAAGAAGTTCTGCCACGCTCTTCTTCTCGTCCTCTACTTTCTTTCCCACCTCGCCGATACGTGTCGCCTTCAATTCCGTTGGCGTGTCTTCGAGTTCAATGGCTCCATCAAAGGAGAGCTGTATTCTCAGCTTGTCCAAGTCTATCATGCCCATCAGCTCCATCGGCAATGTTTCCTTGGTATATGGCAAGTACTTATAGAAGACCTTGCAGAATACATAGAACTTTTCCAACTCTGGGTCGGTGAAGTCCATGAGCTGTGCCAAGAAACCATATTGACGAACGAAACGATTCACTTCCTTGCGATACTTGTCCTTGTCTTCGTCAGACAGCGGATCGACTCTCTCGTGCACAATCTTCAATAGAATCGAAGGTACCTCATGCACTTTGTCCTTGTCTATCATTCGCTCGCAAACACTATCAATCTCGCTCTCATTGAAGATGTTCCAGTTTTGCACCGTCTCTTTCAAAGAATAGACACGCTGTGTGTCAACATCTCCAGTCAGAGTCGTTTCGGTATAATACTGATTGAAAGCCTTGCGTACCGATTCGGCATCATTGCGGAAGTCAACGACCAGCGTGTCTTCCTTATAGGGCCAATAGGTACGGTTCAAGCGTGACAATGTCTGAATGCACTGGATGCCACCCAAGCTGCGGTCAACGAACATGGTATGAAGCAGCTTCTGGTCAAAACCAGTCTGGAACTTCTCGGCAACTATCAAAATCTTATAATCGTCCTCCTTGAACTTCTCGGCGATGTCATTGTCTGTAACGCCATCGTCATTCATGCTTGCCTCGGTACACTTGTTGCCATTGCTGTCCGTCACGTCACCAGAGAATGCCACCAACGTCTTGATGGCGCCATTGTACTCTTCCTTGATAATGCGGTCGATAATTTGTTTGTAGTCGGCTGCCGATTGTCTGGAATCGCATACTACCATCGCCTTTGCCTGGTGATTTATCTTGTTGATGGTGAACTTCATGAACTGGTCAACTATCATGCTTGCCTTTCTCAGCTTGATGTACTTGTTCTTGCCCAACCACTCTCCGATCACCTTCAAGGCTTTCTTTTTCTCGAAGAACTTGTCTTTATTATCATCAGGATTTTTCTCAATCAGCTCAAACTTAGTCTTGTAGCTGACATAGTTCTGGGTGACATCAAGAATAAACTTCTCGTCGATGGCTTGCTTCATGGAATACAAGTCATGGGCAGACTTCCCTCCTTTTCCATAAAGGGCGTAAGTCTTGTCCTTGGGTGTCGCCGTAAACGCAAAGTACGAGATATGGCTCATCATCTTCCTGTAGTTTTGCATCTGCGCCATCAATGCGTCCAATGGGCTGTCGTACTCGTCAGGATCGTAATCGCCCATCTTCTCCAAGTCCTCCTTGGTGGAGAGCGCACTCACCAAGTCCTTTGCAGCCTCATTGCCGATAGCTGTATGAGCCTCGTCCACAACGATGGCATATTTCTTGGATTTCTCATGCTTGAGATAATCGAGCGCAAAGGCAAACTTCTGCACGGTGGAAATGATGATTCTATTCTCCCCGTTCAAGGCATCTGCCAACTTCTTCGAACCTTTACGGATGTCCTTCACGGTTCCTGCCGTTACCTCGAAGTTCACCACATCCTCTGCCATGTTGCGATTGAGTACAATGCGGTCTGTCACCATGATGATGCTGTCAAAAATGGCAGTGCCGTCTGGGTTCGTCATATTGGCAAGCTGGTGTGCCAACCAAGCCATCGTCTTGGTCTTGCCGCTACCTGCAGAGTGCTGTATCAAATAGTTGTGTCCCGGTCCTTCCTCACGAACCAAGCCACGAAGTTTCCTCACGGCACGGAGCTGGTGGAAACGAGGGAAGATGACCACGGTACGCTTCTTCTGCTCTTTGGTTTCCTTGTCCTCGTAATACTCATCATAACGCTTGATGAAATTTTCCAGAAGGTCGAGAATGGAATCAGCTTGCAAGACACTGCACCACATATAGGCTGTAGGGTATTCTCCCTCGATGGGTGGGTTGACGGTCTCTTGGTTGAAGGGAAGAAATGTCGTTTCCTCGCCATTCAGGAAGGTGGTCATGAAGGCATACTGGTTGTCCATGACAAAGTGAACCAAACAGTTTCTCAGCATTCTGTTATGTGGGTCGCGATGTCTCTTGTACTGCAAGATTCCGTGCGTATAGTTTTGGTCTGAGCCTTCGTTTTTAAGTTCGAAGGTGAACAAAGGAATGCCATTGAGCAAGATGCACAAGTCCAGTTCGTTGCCGCTGTCCTTTCCTAAAGAATAGCGCATCTGACGGACAACGCTAAATCTGTTGGCACGATACAGCCTGTAGTTATCCGTTCCCTCACCTTCGAGGACAGGCTTGAACTGGCAGAACTTTACTTTCGCCCCGCTGATAGTGAAACCTTTTCGCATGATAGTGAGGATGCTCTCACCACGGTCTATTCGCTTATTGTACTCACGAACCACCGTAGCCGCCTCCTGACCGGGAAAATGCTTGGTCAGCTTGTTCCAGACCACAGGCTGCTGGCGCAAGAACTGCTCCAATATCTCGATGTCACACAGCTTTTCTATGTCAAACTGCGAACTGCTTCTTTGGTTGTAGAGGTCGCTATTAGCAAGATAAGTTGCTATGTGCTCCTCAAATTTTGTTTCATTCAAGAGATTATCCATATATGATATACTTTTATTTCTTAATTAATTCTTTATCTGCCTTTACCAATGCCGTAGGGGACTGTTTATCCACTGCGAGATACAGCTCGACCTTTTCCTTCAAACTCAATGTAACACTGTCCTTATGCCTTCGCCACCACTTATAGAACTTGACTGGCTGGTCTCTATAAGGAACCGATGCCTTGACCAAGTTGTCATAACCAGGGAACTCAATGAGGATGTTCAAGCGAAGAAAATCCCTGTAATGTGTGAAGTGTTCCAATCTTAGTTTATTGAACAGCACCTTGAAATCATCAGCCTCAATGACAATATCATTTTCAACAATCGTCTTGTGTAATGCGACAGGGTCTTCAATAAGCCAACGCTTTACCTTCTTGGTTTGGTGACCAATAGTCAGCAGGTTGTCACGATTGTAAAACTCTTGTTTTCTTGGCAGGAATAGGCTCGGTTGGTGTGAGTGTGCCTTATCCTCGACAACTGAGCCTTCAGGTTTCACAGACTTGTTGTTTTTCAAATATTCCAAGATGTCTATATGATTGACTATCTTGCCAGGATATTTCTCAAACAAATCATCATTGGACATGCCCAGGAAGAAGTCCTCCACCAAATCCCAACGTTTCTCATTGCTGAAATAATTGGTGAAGAAATGCTCAAACAAGTCGCAACTCACCTTGTGCCTGTTCCTGACAGATTCGAGAATGGAGTTCTTGTAACTGTCGTTCTTTGAATCCCTCTCTATTCTTCGTGGGTCATTGAGACGCAAGAATATCTTTGGCTCATCACCACCTGTTGTTTCAAAAGAACCCAACTCCATGATTTCCAACAAAGAGCCCAACCTGATGTGATTCATGAGCGGAATATCATTGATGGAAAGGAATCTGTCTGCTGATTGGTACTCTTTTCCATCGAACAAGCTGGCAAATATTCTCATCAACTGAGTGAACTTCGCCTGATAGTTGGTACTGAAGACTTGGTATTGCATAGTCGTACCATGACGGCGCATCTGTAAGAAGGAATCCCCCTCCAACGCACGTTCCGTTGTCTTCATATAACCAGAGTAGGTACTCAGCATGAACGAAGAAATCTTTTTGATGTTATACTTGGAATCCATGCGTTGTCCCAGTTCCTCCTCAAATTCATTTTGAGTGAAGAATGAGTGCTTGAAACCGAGTTGAGCGAAAGAGGTCTTGACGGCATCCAACACTCCTCGAACCTCAGTCAAAGCATCACTATACGGCTTGTCCACATTGATAGTCACCCTAATCTGCGGTGTCAACTCGATTCCTTCCTCGGACAAGAACTTTTGCTTATAGAACTCGCTCTTTAGCTGTGGAAAACTCTTGTCTGAGAAATGCTTTGCCCAAATGTCATCTAGATTCAGCTCCAAGGTATGATAGGTACCCGAAACACGAGTTATCTCCTTGAAGCACTCGCCATACTTTTCCAACAATCTGTCCATACCTACTTGGTTCGTTCTTGCATAAACCTTGGTGAACAATTTCTTTGGACGTGCAATGAGAACATTGAATCGTGTCTTGTTCAGATAGTCCTTTTCTATCATCATCAATGCCGTAGCCACTTTCTGGTCAACCTCGTCGGCAGAATCGAAGATATACGCAAAGTCGTTGGCTGCGACAAGCATGTTTCTCTTCTTGCCATTGCTGTTGAAGCAACGGATAATCTTGCATAGCACTTCCTTCAACTGGTAAGTCTTCAACGAGGAGATGCCAAAAAGCTGCTTGCTATAACGCAAGTCTGACTTAGAGAACGTCAATGCTGCAAATCCTTGGATTTCTTTCTTACGAGCCGCACGCCCAATCTCCTGTATGTAGTCAGGAAGCAATCCCGATGGAGCATGATGGTAAACCACCTGTATGTCTGGTATATCGACACCCATGCCAAAGGCTTTCGTCGCAATCATCACTTTGCAACGATTGTTTTTGAATGCCTGATACGCAAACTTCTGCTCGTCAGCTTCCATGCCTCCATGGAAAGAAACGGTCATTCCTTCTTTTACCTCCTCGCACTTGTCCTTCAATCGGTTAATGTGCCGTGTGTATGGCGCATATATAATCGCTTTCATATCCATGTCATGGATGCCTTTGATGATATTGACGGTTTCCGTTTCTTTGTTTTGGTCATAACGACCTGTCGAATAGTCATCATGGGTATCAATGACAAACTCAATATTGTCACGGCGTACATTGCCGATGAACTTATGGGGATCATGCATGTTCAAGCTATTGATACTGTCAAATACCATATCGTTCACTCCTCCATACACGGCAGTTGCGGTCAGAGCTACCAAAGGGAACATATAATCATTGTACTTGCGCATTTTGTTGATGTGATTTCCCAAGAACCAGTAATCCACACGGAAGTCTCGTCCCCATGTAGTGATAAGGTGTGCTTCATCGACAATGAGCAAGCCCAACTTTCTCTCACCGATGAAATAATGAATGTCATAAGACAGCAGCAGCTCTGGTGATAAATACAGAATATCCACATCACCACGTTTACAGCTGTCGATGATTCTATCTCGGTCTATCAATGTCAAGTCACTGTTGATGAACTCCACCTTATCATAATGGCGTTCATTATGCAATCCCTCCACTTGGTCTGTCATCAATGCCTTCAAAGGCGACACCACAATAGTGACATCCCCTTGCGATGCCGCATAGAACGCTGGCAACTGGAATATCAGAGATTTTCCTGCACCTGTAGGAGCCGTGATAAAGATGTCTCTTGGTTGGATTCCCTCACATCCGTTCTTATACTCCTTGATGATGGTGTCCACCAACAAACCTTGCGATACAGGTATGATGTCATTACCAAGCTCTGGATTCTCATATACCTGAATGTCTCTGAATTCAGCTTTCTCTCCCCAATATTGCTTCAACAGAGCTACAGATTCCTCGGAAGGCGTATAATCCTTCTGTATAGCTTCTTCCCTCTGGACAAAGACACCTCCGCCAAAACGGGCGAAAAGGTGGTTGAGTTCTTCAAGAGTATTGGTCAATGTCTTGTTCAGTACGTTCTTGCCAGACACCTTGACATAGACTTTCTTTGCAAAAAACTCCTCTTCTATACACTCGTTGACCAACACATCAATTCCATATGGGTCGGAAATCACATCAAGCACGTATGCTTTTGCAGAAGATACACCTGCTGAGGTTAGGTCTGTCCTAATGGAGAACAAAGGTATCTTTTTCAAGCTATCATTAAAGTGCTTGAGCGAATAGAAATAATGCTCACCTATCTTCATCTGTTCAGCCTGGTAAACAGGCATCCCTTCAGGTCGTTTCTCCGCTCCGTTGGCATCAGCCTTTTCTATATACTCCCCCTTGTTGATAGGGTAGAGAGAACGTAAATTGTCATACACAACAACAATTCTGTCCTTGAAGAAATCCTCGTTCAAGTATTCATTGATACTTGCATACTGCTGATGTGACAGGATTTGATAAGTGGTTGCAGCCATGAGTTTAGGGAACACACTTCCAAACCATGTCGGGGTGAACAAATCAAGATTTCCCTCTTTATCAAAGGTAGCTTGGTCTGTTATGTTATCGTTGAAATTCTCCACATATATGTATGGAGAGATTCCTGCCAAGACAAATATAGTGTTTGTCTTGTCTCTTGTATACTTTTTGATTATATTATCAAAAGCATTGGTGTATATGTTCTTTAACTTATTGCTCATTCTGCAACTACTTTATGTTGTTCGTTTAGCAAACCTTGCATTTGCCTGTTACCACCTCGGTAATGAGACTCTGCTTATATTCCTGCAAGAGTTCTACTTGATGCTGGGCTTTGGATATTGCTGCATCAAATGCCTTATTCCTCTTATCAACATATTCTACAATCTCTTTTTGCTCATTTTTAGATGGGACTGGTATATACATTAATTGATATTTATCTGCACCAATATTCTGTATTGTTGATTGAATAAACACACTATTTTTCCAACATTCATAAGCACCACTTTGCGTATAGTAATACAGATATTCTGGTAACATTTTACGTCTATCGCACGATGCCTTTATCAAATATCCAGCATAGCAAGCTTTAATATCTGCATTAAACAAAAATGTTTTACCAACAGTAGCACCACTTCTTGCAAATAGGACATCACCCTTATCCAACAAATAATCTTTAGCCTTAGAAGGCTCCAAAGATTTAAAAGTTTCTGGTCGTAATTCTCCATTTGCAGTTATATCCGTTATTCGTATATATCGTGGGAAGAAAGTGTCATCAGACTCAGCAGGCTCATTAGCACCATACTGCATATGCTCACGAAGAATACGCTTTAGATGGACTATAGCCCAATGCTTTGGCACCTCACCAATCCATTCAACTCCCGAATCTTTCATTTCAACATTCGGATTAAGTCCTTTCGTAACGGCATGGGTGATGATGCTCTGCTTCAATTCTTGGAGCAAAGCGATACGCTTCTGTTGAGCAGATATAACATTGTCTATCTCCGAACATTTCTTGTCGAGATAATCAACAATAGCTAGTTGCTCTTGCTTAGAAGGGAATACTACATGGCAATTCTTCAACAATTCCATACTAACAGCAGGAAATGTTGAAGTCTTTGTCGTTGCCTTACAATAATCATCTATCACAAATAGATAATAGAAGAAATAATCGGTTAACAGCCTTTGCGACAACGATTTACGAATTTTCAAATTCGTAAATCGTTGATTCGCAAGCGAATCAACAATTAGCACAGCGTGCTCGCCGATAGTGGCTGTCGTCGCTAATATGAAGCTACCTGCCTCAAATAACCCACCGCCCTTAATAGCATCTTTCGTGACATATTGCTTAGCTTCATTCAGTTTTCTACCAGAATCTCTAATATCCTCCATTCTATACCATGGAATAGTACCATCCTCCCAAAAATCAGGATTAGCCTTAGATGGAGTATAACCATTTCGAAATTCACATACGAAGCGTAAACGCAGATTATTCCACTGAGCTGGAATTTCTCCAACCCAATCAAATCCGCTATTTACATATTGTTGATATTTCACCATACTAATCCTATTTTAATTGAGATAATTCATTATTAAGCATTTGGTCAAGAGAAGACAATTCTCTTAAAATCTCTTCGCTGCTACGTAACGGACGATACTTGTAGAACAAGCGAGTGAAAGGAAATTCACACCCTACTTTGTCCTTGCTTCTATCCATCCAGGCATCAGGAGCGAAAGGAACAACCTCGGTTTCAAAGTATTCCTCGATATCTCGCTTCATAGGGATTTTTTCCGTGTCGTTGAGGTTGGTATCAATTACCCACTCACCACTATTCTTGAAAGGATCTGCGTAGGCAATAGGAGCATCCTCATTGATTTCACCGAAAGCATCACGAATGATCTTCTGCTGCGCTTTGGTAGTTTTTACCTTCTGCTCTTTCAAGAAAACGAAGAAGTCATGGTCATTGCGCTTCTCGTCAATACCTTCCAACTGAGCAATGTCAAGCAAGATGGCATTCTTTTTGTCATTGGTATTGAAATCCTCACTATCGCACAAGGCATCATACTTGTCGCCAACGTTCTCAAACCAGAGACGAAGAGGGCGACGTACTGCTACATTGGTATAGAGGAAATCATCATAGTCGAGAATCTTGGCTATCTCCAAATGCTCCAGTTCTCCAGTCTTCTCATACTCAATATCACGACTGTACGATTGATAATCCTTATAGATGTCGAAGATTTCCTTGGCTCCCTCATCGCTTATCTCATAACGTTTCTTACCTAAGTTTTTCTGGAGCAGATTAGTAAACTCCTTGGTATGGGCTGCATCAATGAAGAGAGCCTTATGATACTTCTCCGCAGGACGCTTGTTGTCGAGAATCCAAAGGTACGTGGTGATGTCCGTACCATAGAACAAGTTCTTTGGCAAGGCAACGATGGCATCGAGCAAGTTGCGGTCGAGCAGCATCTTGCGAATGTTGCTCCATCCATTACCAGCATCACCATTGAACAAAGGTGAACCATTCAACACAATGCCTATGCGAGAACCAGCTTGGTCATCCATCTTGGTAATCATGTGCTGCAAGAAAAGCAAAGAGCCATCGGAGGTAGAAGGAAGACCAGCCTCGAATCGTCCGCCAGGGCAGTTGTCTTTCAAAACAGCCTTCTTCACATTCTGGTCTTTACCCCAATCCACACCGAAAGGAGGGTTGGCAAGCATGAAGTTGAACTTCTTGCCATACAACTTATCGTCAGCCAAGGTGTCACCTTGGAAGAGTTGCTGGTCGAGGTTCTGGTCATCGCCCTTCATCAAGAGGTCTGCCTTGCAAATAGCGTATGTCTTTTCACTCAGTTCCTGACCATAAAGATATACCTTCAAGTTCTTGTTCTGAGCCATTTCTTGCAAGTGCTCACGTCCCACGGTCAGCATACCGCCTGTACCGCAGCATGGGTCGTAAATGGTGAAAGCCTTGCCTGGGATAAACAGTTCCTGCTCCTTGCCGCACATGGTCAAACTTACCAAAAGTTTTACCACCTCTCTTGGCGTATAGTACTGACCGGCTTTCGTGTTAGTGGACTCCTTGGAACGACGGATGACAATCTCGAAGATGGTTCCCATCATCGCATTACTCACCTTAGTTGGGTGCAAGTCTGCCTTCTCCACAAATTGTTGGATGACAGCGTAGAGCTTGTTACCTCTATCCAAACGAGCATATATCTTCGACAAATCAACGACCTCGCTATCACCATCCTCATGCACGAAGTTGGCGAGAATATCTTTTACGTTGTCAGTGAATCCCTCAATGTATGTCTTGAATGAATCACCGATATGGTCGGGAGCGTTCAGGAGCTTCTTCAAAGACAAGCCCGACATATTGAAAAACGTGATGCCATTCTTCTTCATCAAAGACTGGAGTTTGTACTTCTTTAGGTTCTCCTCACATTTGTTCAGTTCATCGAGGATAGCCTCATATTTATCTTCGAGGACACAATCCAAACGACGAAGCAAGGTAAAAGGCAAAATAACGTCCTCCACCTCGGAATCATCGTAGGAATTACGGATTACTTCCTTGATGTCCCATATCACGTTAGCTAATTCTTGTTCTGTCATATCTTTATTTTTTATTATTCAACATTAAATAGTGATTGCAAAAGTACTATTTGTCAGTGCTGTCATTCTGCATAGACAAATATTTTTGCAGATTTTCCTCAATTTTTCCCTTGATT
>CAVGEN010000106.1:0-15244 GCA_963628185.1 Waltera intestinalis
GGATGAATCACCAAGAGTGCGGGATATAGACCTATATGTACCAACATTTAGTGGTTTATAAAGAGATAGTCTGAACTGCAAATATAATACATAAATTGCAGATTACCTAGATAAAGAGCTAGGTAGGTAACATATTGGAAAGTTTATCACTGGAAGCTTTCAAAGCCAATAAGATTAGACCTACACAAAAAGGATTAGCTGATAGTCAAGACCCAGGTAAGAAATTGCCGCCCTTATTAGAAATAGTAAGGATTATTATTGGGCAAAAACGGTAAACCCTAAGGGTTTGGCAGTTGCTAAATCTATGGTAATACCGTGCTAATGTATACAATAATATGTATGCACAGTGTAACGCATAGAAGGTGAACCTACAAGTAGAATATAATCCTTCCAAGAGTGCCTGACACCTTAATACTACATAGTAAAGGTGAAAATGTATGCTGAGCTTATGGGAAACCATAAGAGCTATAGGACAAAAAGCCTGTAGGGTAACATATCTGAAAGATTGTGATGTAATGCTAGGTATTACTTGTCCATTTGTATGGGAGCTAAGGGAGTACTTACGCTATGACATAACCAAGCTTAGGGATTGTGCAAGGTTCTTAGAGGTTGTGTTAGGGAGAGATGGGCAGTCAAATGCCATACTTGGAATGTACTTTGATGGAGCAACAGGTTTTTATGCCCCTTTGCCAAAGTATGACAACATAGCAGAGCTTAACAAAGTATATCAGTTAATCCAAAGAAATCAAGAGAGTACATCTAAGTAACTCTCTTCATTTTGTATAATAGAATCAAAAGCATCTTGCTTAGGTAACTTAGCCTAAGTATATTTGCAGTCCAATAACAATTTAATTAAAGTAGAAGTTAGAAATGAGTAACATCGTTTTACCTACAGAACGTAGGAAAGCAACAGACTACAACCCTAGATTGATGGTCTTGTTTGGTAAACCCAAATCGGGAAAAAGCAGCCTTATGGCTAGCATTGATAACAATCTTATCATTGACTTGGAAGATGGTTATAGAGCCTTGGATGTAATGGCAGTACAAGCTAGAAGTGCCCAAGACATCTTTGAAATTAAGAATCTCATCATTCAGAAGAATCAGGAGAATGGAGGCAAGCCTTTCTATCGCTTTATCACTATTGATAATGCCTCGAGATTGGAAGAAATGGCAGTGGCTTATGCTGCCGTTCTATACAGAAAGACCCAAATGGGTGCTAACTATGGGTATAAGAAGGACAAGGCAACTGGTATGATATTAAAGGATGCCAAGGGAAATAAGGTTATTGACCCTAAGGCAGATGTTAGACAGCTTCCTAATGGTGCAGGCTACTTGTATATGCGCAATGCTATCAAGGAAATGGTTAATATGTTCAAGCCTCTTTGTGATACCCTTATTCTTGTTTGTCATGTAAAGGATAAGCAAATTAAGAAGAATGATGAGGAAACAACAGAAATGACAGTGGATATGGCTGGAAAGACAGGCGATATTATCTGTGGTGAAGCTGATGCCATTGGTTATGTTTCTCGTCAAGACAATAAAACTCTCATTTCCTTTGTTGGTGGAGACAATGCCATCAGAGGCTCTAGACCATTGCATCTCAGAGAGAAGGTATTCCAAGTAGCAGAATCAGATAAGGAAGGTAATTTAAAGGTAGATATGAGTCAAATCTTCCTTGACAACAATAAGTAAACTAGTAAAAGTAAAATAACAAAAATCAACAAACAATTTAAATTTAAACAGTTATGGAAAAAAGAATTTCTTACAGTCAGTTTCAGTCAGTTAAGTGTGTAGCTAAGGCTTGTGACCCTCAGATCACAAAGCGCAACAGCCTAAAGGAGAAGATTGAGAAGCTAGCACAGGAGTATAAGGACTGCGTAACGCAGATTGACTCTCTTCAGGCAGGCATTGTGACAGTCATTGGCGTTCCTGTGGACGCACTTGTGAAAAAGGTGATTGAGCCAGGCTTGGATGCAAACGGCAAGCCCAAGAAGACTACCAAGTATCTCCCTACTGACATTGTCTCCTATGACGAGAAACATAAGCAGTATGTAATCACCCTCCCAGACCCAGAGACTCCAGAAGCCATCCCCTCTTCAGAGAGTGAGGATGCAGCACCCACAGATGAGGAAAATAACATGGAGACCGCAGCTGGAGAGCCTAGTGCTGACACAACAGACGAGACAGAAGATACACCAGCGGAACAGGTAAATGAGACAGTTCCAACTGACGAACATATCTTTGACTAAGAGTATTCATATTAAATTATTATAGACAGTATTATTCACATAAATAAATTTTAAGACAGTTATGGTTATTAACAAAAACACTTTCACTTTCCTTGCCATTGGCAAGACACAGGAGTCAACAGAGACAGCAGAGTTCAAGAAATATGTAGGCGTAGGTTCCTCATTTGTGGTAGCGGTGAACCCTACCAAGAAGGAGCTTGATGCCATCATGGGCTATGAGAGTGCCAACGAGCCTGAGTATGTGGTTGACACTGACAATGGCAAGGAGGCACGCATATCCTTTGTGGTGAAGACAGACCCCAATGTATGCAATGGCATTGAGATGACAAACCGCATGATGTTCACCCTTCGCAATGCTCCTGCGTTCAACCAAGAGAAGACAAAGGTGCAGGTGATTGACAAGTACGGCAATGTCACATGGGCTGACGCTGAGGACGCAAAGGCTGGTAAGAAGCTGTTCTCTGCCAGTGGCAAGGAACTGAAGATTGCAGATGGCTACCGCATGGCTTGTGTTGGAGAGGCTGACCTCATCGGCTTCCTCAAGGCTTACCTGTGTGTGGGGGATGCCTTCAACTACATCAATGGCTCTTGGGTATTGAAGGACAATGCGGATGACTTTGTGTTTGGCTTGGAGCACATCAAGGAATACTTCTCAGGCGACTTCTCAGAGATCAAGGAGGCTATCGCCTTGCAGCCCAACAACAAGGTGAAGCTCCTCTATGGTGTGCGCACCACTGACGAGGGCAAGCAGTACCAGGCTATATGCACTCGCAATGGCATGGTTCTCCACAACAGCGCAGGCTCGAATGCCCTTGCCAAGCTGGAGAAGGAGCTTGCCAATGCAAAGGATAGAGGTTCCTATGCAAACACTGAGTTCAAGGTGCAGGAGCTTGCCGAGTACAACATGGAGCCTACAGACCTCTCCTCTGCCCCTGCAAGCAATGGTAACCCAGGCACGGAGTCTGGCTCTGGTGACATGCCCTGGGATTAACCCTCTTGACATATAACCTTTAAAGTAACAATCTTATGGTAGTAGGAAAGACCTCTCCAAGCACTATATCAAAGACGGAGATATTCAGCAAGTTCAGTGAAGCGCAGGTATTAGGCACTGTGCTTCCCGAAGTCACTGAGATTCCTTGTCTCATTTGCTCTCCCCTAAGGGTTGACAAGCATCCTTCTTTCTGCTTTTACATGAGTGACAACAACCATGTGAGGTATGTTGACTATGCCAACCACAACATAAGCGGAAGTCTGCTGGACTTTCTCTGTGAGTACTGGCATTGCACTTTTAACCAGGCACTTGAGAAGATATGCAAGTTGATGATTAAGGATGGTGGCATAGCCATCAAGCCCAAGCAAATCAAGACCTTCACAAGGAAGGAGGCTGACAAGCTCACCAAGATAGAGGTGAAGGTCAGGCCGTGGAGGGACTATGACTATGAGTACTGGGAGTCCTATGGCATTACAAAGCCATGGTTGAGATATGCGGAGATTTATCCTATCTCCTATAAGATTGTTACCAAGAAGGATGTTGCCACAGGCAAGAGCAACAGGTATATCTTTCCAGCAGACAGGCTTGCCTACGCTTACTGTGAAAGGAAAGACGGCAAGCTACAGTTGAAGGTGTACCAACCAAGAAACACCAGTGGGTACAAGTGGTGCTCAAAGATGGATTCATCGGTCATTGGTCTATGGACAAAAATCCCTGAATATGGGGACAGGGTTGTCATCTGCTCATCCCTGAAGGACAGCTTGGTAATCTCTTGCCAACTACATATCCCCACCCTTTGTCTTCAGGGTGAGGGGTATTCAATGTCAGACACTGCCGTGAATGAGCTGAAGAGAAGATACAAGAAGATATTCATAAGCTTCGATGTTGACACTCCAGGCAAGGCAGATGCTATAAAGCTGGCAAAGGAGACAGGTTTCATAAATGTAGTCCCTGATCTGGGAACAGAGAAGGATTTTTCGGATTACTACCTATCTCTGGAAGACAAAACAAAATTCAAGCAATTAGAACAATTATTTTATTAATCCTTTAAAAAGAAGAAATTATGGAAGTACGTGAAATTTTGATAGCAAACACTAAGACACAGAAAAGAAGTAAGGTAACTACAGATGCTGCAACCCTTGGTGAGTTGAAGGCTGCACTTGACAATGCAGGAGTGGATTACAGCGGAATGACCTTCACCGAGGGCATCTCCAAGACACAGCTCTTGGATGACGCAACACAGCTTCCCCAGAACGTGATATACAAGGGCAGCCCTACCAACAACTTGGTCATCCTTCTCACCAACACCAAGAAGAACATCGCCTCTGGCATGGGCACCAGAAAGGAAGCCTACGACATCATCAAGGAACAGAACCTTGCAGACCGTATCAAGGAGGTATATGGTATCAACTATACTCATATAGCAACCACAGACCTCTGGATGTTCATCAACTCCGACCTTGATGGCAAGGAAGAGGACTTGGACGAGGAGCCTGAGGAAGAAGATGAGGAAGACGATGTTACCGAGGACTGCCCTAGTGAGGAAGAGGGAGAGAATGAAGAGAAGGACTATACCATTGACGAATATATAAAGGATTTGTCAGAGTCAATAGATAACGTAGAGGACACCATCATCCTTCATATCGCACGGCTTGTGAAGGAGGAAGTCTTGGAGGGAGCCGACTTGCAGGCTCTGCAAGGCGACCTTAACTTTCTGAGACTCCTCGTCTTGGGTAATGAGGAACAGCCTAAGTCCGAGCCTGTGAGCACCTCTGACGGAAGCATCAATGACAATGATATTGACGGCATGATAAATGACTTGAATATTTAACTCATAACTGTTTGGCAATGATTGTGTGGGGAGTGGGATTTCATCCTGCTCCCTTTTTTATTTCTAGTTCAATCCTTAAAAAGACATTATTATGCAATACACAATCAATCAACTGTATGAGCACATTTACCAGACGGTATATGACATCTACGACATATTCAAGGGATTCTTTGGAGAGAGGAATGTCGACTTGCAGAAGGCAGAAGAATCCTTCCTCAAGAAAAGCCTGGAGCTTCAAGTAGGAGACAGTGGCATCAAGGTGGAAGAGGGTGACTTCGATGTTCCCTATGAGATTCCCGAAGCGTTGCTGGCAAGGATAGAGGACATGTATTCCTCAAGGAAATCGACAATATATGTCCACTGGGACAATGTGACCATAACCAATGAGCATGACAAGTCTGTCGAGATCCAGGACTTGTATGCAAAGATAGAGGTGACTCTCGAAGGCAGGATCCCCTATGAGAACAGGGGCTTTCTCCTCAACAGGGCGACATATACCAAGGAGCAGTTTGTAAGCGACTATATGCATTAACAAGACAGTGCATGTAAAATTGGGTGAATTGCTGGAAAATGGTTGACAAGCCACAATCAGCAGCCAAGCTTAGAGGTTAAAACCTCTTTGAAGGTTCAACGACTAACACTTGAAACTGCTAATCATGCAGAATATAATAGTGACACGAGTGCCCAACCCTACAGATTATTCTGTAGGTGATGATATAGTCTGAACTTGTTTATATTTGTCATTAGAAGGCTTGTTAATTCTATTTAAGAATCTATCATGCTTTCTTTTATAATAAAAAGGTAAGTTTCTATAGCAATCAAAGAATCTTACTATGTACTTCATGTGGGTTATTGATAATTGAGGAAAACCATTTTCATAAATATATGTAGTGGGCATATTTAAGTGACTACATATTCCTGTGAGAAAATTTACAGTGCCTCTAATTTGAATATGTAGGCTTTTATTATTTGGACTATTACTTATAGGAGTCACAGAGCCATCTCCATCAAAGTAACCTATAATAAAAGCATTTCTAAATTCATAAGGTATATTAGGAATTATATTTCCTAATGTTAAACTTTTCCTTTGAGTTATTCCGTACTTTAAAATATCTCTAGCTATATATTTATTGCCAAAAGCTAACCTGATATGATGAATCATCTTGGATTTGTCAAAACCTGAGGGTCTCCGTATCTCCAGTAATTTATGCTTAGAACCAAATTCTTTTTGCATAAAGTCCAAAATTGCCCTATCCTCATACTTAACTGTAATGGTAAGGTAGATACAATTTCTTTTACTGGAACGTACTAAGGCT
This sequence comes from Waltera intestinalis, assembly GCA_963628185.1. GTDB lineage: Bacteria > Bacteroidota > Bacteroidia > Bacteroidales > Bacteroidaceae > Prevotella. The sequence continues at coordinate 6,388 of CAVGEN010000106.1, forward strand.
CCATCGGCAGCAATAAACCCTAGAAGATATGCTTTTGCATAAGTATCAATATTCTCAAAATAATGCTCATTTTCTAAGTATTTCATATCCCTGAAGTTAAAAATTTAATACAAAGAAACAAATAGAATATGAGAGATACAATAACCTAAAAGAAGTACTAAGTTATAAAAACAAGAACACTAAGATAAAGAGCTTAGTGGATAACAAAATTGAGTCACATACATGGCATACCTAAGGACAACTTCTCCAGATTCATGGAGCCTTGCCTTGGCAGGGGTCCCATTGGCAATACCATCGGTACATTGAAGAATGAATATGACGAGGTTACATGGATGCTGTTCTGCGAGGAGCTTGCCCTATATGTCACTGTGGAGTCATTGGCTGGCACTCCATGGGAGTACCTTGAGCAGATAGGAGGTGCAAGTGCCACTCTTTCCCACACGGACTATTACATTGGGGGGAGCAAGGAAATATTCACAGGGCATTTCTCCAACGACAAGCTAAGGGGATTCATAGAATATTACCTAAGGCATGGGCACCTCGCACTTAGCTATAGAAATGGGAAGTTTGCCTGTGGCATGCCTTACTTTGAGTTTATCATTGACATCAGCAACAGCTTCATCGACTACTACAACAAGCAGCTGAGGCATACGGAGGCGCAGCTACAGAGCTGCTATGCCTCCAAACTTCTGCTGAGGGTATTGGTAAAGGGCAACCAATTTTACAAGAACACCGCCGTCTGCACCAGCAGAGAGCTGGATAGATACAGAGGCAAGTTTGTGCTGAGGTTCAAGGGAAAGGATGTTCTCACCACGATCACAGAGGAAGACACAAGTGATGCCACTGTGACCACAATCATTGACCATGACCTTGCCATGTTTGTCCTTTACAACATTCTAAAAACAATCAATTTCAGATATAAAAATGAACACAACAGTAAATCAAGAGACGAAGGCTCTTCCCCTTCTTACAAAAGGGTCTTCTACATATAAGCTCATTGTGCCAGAGAAGGTGGAGAGGAAAATCAGGTACCTCATCAAGAAGTTTCCCCACACAGAGTGGTCTGGGGTGTTGTTTACCACGCATCAAGGTACCTTTGAGAAAGGTGATCTGATGATTACCTGCGAGGACATCTACCCAATGGACTTGGGTACATCTGGCTGGACGGAGTTCAAGATGAATGAGGATGTTGCAGCTTACATGGCTGAGAATATCGAGCTATTTAATTGTGATTTGCACTTGGTGCATTCACACCATCAACTTGGTGCATTCCTAAGTGGTCAAGACATGAAGATGGTGCAGCAGGAAGGCAATGACACCAACTGCTTTGTGTCGCTTGTTGTAGATACCCTGGGAAACTATGTCGCCATTGTGACAAGGAAGGTGCAGACCAAATCCAAGGTTGTCACTACCAGCATAGAGCAGTCCTATGAGTTCTTTGGCGAGGGAAGGAAGAAAATTTCCGAGGAAGGTTCCCCGACACTCACACGCTTCACTACTAGGGATGATATAAGATATTATGACCTTGAGGTTGAGAGACATGAGATTGATGAGCAGGGGGATTTCGATGACCTCAAGTATCTTGACGAGAGGTTTGATGAGATTGTCAGCAGGAAGGCTGTGCCAAGGTGTAAGACTATCTTTGGGGACGAGGATACTTTGTTTGGACTCTTCAAGCAAGAAGCCAGCAAGAAACCTGCCAACCAAGCTATAGGGTGGCAGCCAGACCCTAGGAAGATTCACAGGGCAGCCGTCAGTATAGTTACCTGCAACCTCATCATCAATCCTGACAAGTTTGACTTCAAGCAATGGATAATGAGACACCTGAGCAATGTTTACAAGAGGATATTCAATGTGCAGGAGGAAAGCATTTACCTCAGTGCCTTTGACGAGTGGAAGGACTTCATCATTCCCTTCATCTTGGACAATTTTGATGCCTCGGACATCCCTGAGGAACTTTTGGATAAATATGACTTGGTGCAGAGCAGGATAGCCGCAGCCATACAGAACGAGCTGCTGAAGTATGACAAGAATCCTTACATCAAGGATTACTGCGATGTACTGGAACAATATATTATAGAGTAATTAATTATGGATATAGGTATGAATGACGTAGATGACATCCTGAGGGGACTGGGAATGAACGTTCCCTCCAGTGAGACTGCTTCCGCCCCTACAGGAGAGACAGCTGGTGACGAGGAAACAGCATCCTCCCTTACTGATGACGATGTTTCCGATATACTACAGGAGAATGGCTTCAGCCAAGAGACCCTAGAGGGAGACAACGAGGGGCATGAGGAGGAAGTGGAGAATACTGAGTACTTCGAGAACCAAGGAGAGGGTGGTGACCTTGCGACAGAGCAGGAAGACCCCAACTATCAATATGCACTTGACAATGCGGAGCCAGAGGATGATGAGGAGGAAAATGATTCCTTGGAAGATACTGGGGAGGACTTCAATCAGGCAATGGACGAGTTTGCGGAAAGCACTGCAAATGCAGTCCAAGGGACTCCCCCAGAGGAATCCCTCATACCCCTCAACTCCCCTACCCTCCTCATAGATGACACTACCTCTAGGTTCTCTGGCACTGAGTGGTATAATGAGATTCAAAGGCAGAGAATCATAGTGGCAGGCTGCGGAGGCATAGGCTCGAACCTCATCTTCCAGCTTGCAAGGATGATTCCTGCAAACATCACAATCTATGACGATGACAACGTGGAGCTGGTGAACATGGCAGGGCAGCTTTTCAGCTATACTGATGTTGGCAAGGCCAAGGTGAATGCCATCACGGATATGGTCTCACACTATACCTCCATGAGGAGAATCAACGCCATCAAGGAGAAGTTCACCCCAGGTACTGAGGCAGGGGACATCATGATGTGCGGCTTTGACAACATGGGCGCAAGGGAGACTTTCTTTGAGTCGTGGGTCAAGCACCTTGAGGGAAAGGCAGGAGAAGAAAGAGCCAAGTGTTTATATTTGGATGGTAGATTGGATATAAGCACCTTGCAGATACTCTGCATAAGGGGTGACGATACCTACAACATAGGAAGGTACCAAAAGGAGTTCCTCTTCAAGGACTATGAGGCTGAGCAGACCATCTGCTCCATGAAGCAGACCACATACCTTGCTTGCATGATAGGCTCGCTGATGGTGAACCTCTTTACCAACTTTGTGGCAGGGACGCTTAACCCCATCCTCCCCTACGACCTTCCTTTCTTCACAGAGTATGACGCACAGAACATGATATTTAATACCGAGAGCTGATGGATAGTTTAATGTCAACAATTTTAGATTGCTTCTCCAACCAGATATACAACGGCAACTGGAGACACCATAGCTCGGTAAGCCAAGGTATAGAGTCCTCCTACATGGTGATCCCTGTTTCCGAGGATTCATTTGAGCTTCCTGTATTTGCCCTTCCCCAGTTCACGGCAACAAACATGAAGAGGACAGATGGGAAGATGGAAGCCATGGTGGCGGAGTTCAAGGATGCCAGCCTGCGCACTACCTATTCCTCGATGGATGCAAAAGTGAGGGATGCCCTCAGCATGACCTATTGGTCTCATAACCTGGTAAAGATAGTGGACAGTAATGCCTCCAATAGCCCTTATTACTATGGTACGCATGGATTGCTGCTTGACAAGGACTTCACCCCCATGATGATGATGTCATGGATTATGGAGAAGATTCATTTGGAGGACAAGGACTCCCCTGTCTTCAAGTGCAGGAAGCCTTTGCTGAGGGTTGCCCCTAGTGTCTTCAGGGACAGAAGCAACAGCATCGAGAGGTACATTGTAAACAGGATTGTGCCTGCCGCCTTGAGCATAGACAATGTGAGAAGACCCAATGTGAGGGATGACCTATACTTTAAGCCAGACAGCATCTACACCAACCAACAGGTGAAGGTGGAGATAGACAAGTGCCCCTTCAGATTCACGAAGACGGAGGTGCCATCCATCTCCACGACCAACGAGGAGCTGCTGGGGATAGCCCTTGACAACATAGACGAGGTGGTACAATGACAATACAGGAATATTTCGGAGATTGGTGCAAGGTTATTGATGTAAGGGAGGCTGATAGAATTATTAAGAAATTAGTAGGTCACAAACAACAGGTTTGTCCTCGGATCAAGGACATCTTCAAAGCCTTTGCATTATGCAAACTAGCTGACTTGAAGGTAGTTGTGATAGGACAGGAGCCATATTGTGACTTGTATGAGGGAAGACCAAGGGCTACAGGGATAGCCTTTGGGAATGCAAGTGGAACACCTGAAAAGAGCTACTCGCCTTCCTTAGATGTCCTAATGGAGTCTGTTATTGATTTCACCATGCCGCATGAAAGGATTATCTTTGACCCCAGTTTGGAGAAGTGGGAGAAACAGGGAGTGCTGATGCTTAACTCGGCACTCACCTGCGTTGCAGGGAGAACTGGCTCCCATGCACTCATGTGGAGACCTTTCATCAACACCCTTCTCACCAATCTCTCCAGCCATGACACTGGCATTGTCTATGTCTTGATGGGCAACGAGGCACAGAGCTTCGAGCATTGCATCAACCCTAGGTACAACCACATCATCAAGACCAAGCATCCGTCATGGTATGCAAGAAACCACGCCAAGATGCCCACAGACCTGTGGCAGGAGATAAACAAATTGCTCATTGCCCACTATGGATTTGGGGTTGAATGGTACAAAGAATATAAATTTTTAAATGACAAAGAAGAAAATGAAGAAGTATTTTATGCAGGGAACTGCTGATGAACTGGAGTTTGGAGACCAGATTATGCTGGACTTGACCAAGGATATGCCCAATGGTAAGGTTCAGCATCACCATTTGGACTGTAAGTTTGTTCCAGAACTGGTTGAAATGTTGCTTGAGGATGGAATCATCGAGGAGCATGAGGTAGAGGATGAGGACAATGGTTTGGAGAAGCCCCTTGACGAGGGTTGTCCCATGATGGACGAGCTTGTCAAGGCTAACCAGAACCTAGAGCACAGAGTCTATGACCTTGAGAAGGAGATAGACAAGCTCAAGGCTATTGTAACGAACTTTAAGCCTGGTAAGAATGTCAGGAAGTCAGCATGAGAATAAGAAGATAAAGAATGCCTCTCCCTTGGAGTATGATAACATCCAGTTCAAGTCAAAGCTTGAGAAAATGGCTTACCAAACTCTGAGGGAGAAAGGTCTTCCTGCTGAGTATGAGCCAAGGAAGTTCATCATTTGGGAGGGCTTCAAGCCCACTGTGCCCTTCTATGACAAGGATAAGGTAACTAGAATGCTTAAACTGGATGGAAAGAAACTTATAAGCATAAGCTATACCCCAGACTTTATTGTTAATCACAATGGTTATCTTGTGATTGTAGAGATGAAGGGAGCACTTAACGACACTTATCCAATTAAAAGAAAGATGTTTAGAAAGTGGCTTGAGGAACATGAACCTAAGAGTGTTTACTTTGAGATATATACCAAGAAGCAGCTTCTTCAGGCTATAGACATCATCAAGAACTTGCAATGAAATACATAACATTAACCAAATGAACAATGGAGATACCTAAAGAATTAATCGACATATCCCTCCCCATCACAGAGCCTGAGTACAGACAGAGACCAGAGCTTTCCTATAGCACGTTGTCTAGGTATGAATCCCTTGGCTTTGATGGCTTGAGCCATCTGTTTGACAAGGTGGAAAGTCCTTCCTTACTCTTCGGCAGCTGTGTGGACTGCTTGATTACAGATGGTATGGATGCCTTCAACGAGCTGTTCACAGTGCTTGATGTCAATGTCACTGATGGAGGCAAGGATGTCTGCAAGAAGATAATGGAACTATACCCTAGCGTGCTTACCTTTGAGGAGATGCCTGAGGAGTATGTGTCTTATGCCGCCAAGGAAGCTGGGTTCTGGAAGGCTGACAAATGGGATAAGATAAGGTATAGGGAAGTACTGAAGACAGGCAACATTGCCATATACTTCAATGCGCTGAAGAACAGCAGTAAGACTATCGTAGATTCTGAAACCTACAATGATGCCCTCAAGTGTGTGCAGGCACTGAAGACTTCCGATGCTACTAGGGGATATTTTGCGGACAATGATGAATTGTCCCCTGTAAGAAGGTACTATCAGTTGAAGTTTGCCGCCAAGTTTGAGGGTGTGGGTTACAGATGCATGATGGATTTGGCTGTTGTGGACTATGAGGATAAGAAGATATATCCCATAGACCTCAAGACCTCATCAAAGACTGAGTGGCACTTCATGGATAGCTTTGAGCAGTGGAAATACATGATCCAGGCTAGACTCTACTGGAGAATCCTCAAGGCAAATCTCATGGCTGACGAGTACTTCAAGGGCTTTACCCTTGAGGACTACAGATTCATAGTAGTCAACAGAAGAACCCTTACTCCACTGGTATGGGAGTTTCCACTCACCAAAAGCAGAGGCACCTTGGTAGATAAGGAAGGTAAGGAGTACAGAGACCCATTTGAGATAGGCAAGGAGCTGCAAGGCTACCTGAACCTCAAGCCAAGAGTCCCAAATGGCATAGACATTGATGGGGTGAATATCATTGATTGTTTGAAACTAAAAGAATAGTTTAACCGTATAACATATATAACATAATGCGCTATGTAATAAAAAGAAATGGAACAAAGGAGGAGTTCAACCCAGTAAAGATCGAGGCTGCAATACTCAAGGCTTTCAAGTCTTGTGATATAGAGCCAAGTGGCAAGGACAACCAGCATCTTGCAGGCTTTCTCAGTGAACTTAGCGAGAGTAAGGAAGAGGAAATCTCAGTAGAAGATATTCAGAACAAGGTAGAGAAGTTCCTCTGCAAGAGATGGTTCCCTGTAGGCAAGGCTTATATGCTCTATAGGGAGCAACATAAGCAAGCTAGAATTATCAAGGATAAGTTGCAGTATATTCATAAGTACACTAACTCCAATGACTCTGCTACCAATCTGTCAAATACAGATAGTAATGCTAATGCTAATCAAAAGAATGCTGCTACCTTGGAAGGGGAACTTTATAAGGACACCAATAGACTGGTGCAAAGAGCCTTGATGAAGGAGTTACTTGCAGAAATCAATTCTCCTTACAAGGAACAATACATCAAGGATTTGGAGCATCATATCATCTATCAGCATGATGAGACAGGAGGTATGAAGCCTTATTGTAGTGCCTATACCCTCTACCCTCTTCTGATAGATGGTACAGCAAATGTGGATGGTTCAAAGAATCATGCACCAAAGCATCTTAGCTCATTCTGTGGGCAGTTCCAAAACCTTGTGTTCCTGCTTTCTGCACAGAAAAAAGGTGCAGGTGCCTATGGTGAGTTCTTCAACTTCTTCTCTTATTTTTGTGAGAAAGAATGGGGAAGGAAATATTATGAGAAGGCAGATGTGGTTATTACCAATGAACATTGCTTGGAGCAAAGAACCATTGGACAGACCATTGACCAGTATTTTCAGTCTGTAACTCATTATATCAATCAACCTGCTGGTAATCGAGGTTATCAGTCACCATTCACCAATTTCAATGTGTTTGACAGTTATTATTGGCACACTATGTTTGATGACTTCTACTTCCCTGATGGTACACAGCCTCATTGGGAAGCTGTGAATTGGTTGCAGAAGAGATACATGAAGTGGCTCAATGAGGAAAGAACAAAGACCTTATTGACTTTTCCTGTGATGACAGTATGCTGCCTTACTGATGGTAAGGATGTCCTTGACAAGGAATACAAGGACTTCATTACTGCCCAATGGGCAGAGGGTGACTCTTTCTTTGTATATCTCTCAGAGAATGCTGACAGCATATCCTCTTGCTGTAGATTGCGTAATGAGATTACTGAGAATACCTTCTCTTCCACTACAGGACTCACAGGAGTACAAACTGGTTCCTGCAATGTGATGACTCTCAATCTTAACAGAATTGTGCAAGATTGGTATAAAACCCAACAAGGTCCAAGAGAGGGCAAAGACAAACTTTCTGTAGTTTATGCTCCTGAAGAATGGGGATTGGCAAGGTATCTCAAGAAGATTCTCAATAGGGTATATAGTTATCAGAAAGCATATAAGACAGGTCTCTACAAAATGGATGCACAAGGTATGTTCCCTCAGACAAAGGCAGGTTATATCAACTTGGATAAGCTATATTGTACCATTGGTGTCAATGGTCTTAATGAGGCTGCAAGATTCCTTGGCTTGAGTGTAGGCAACAATAAGGAATACATGGACTTTGCTTCTTGGATTCTTGGTGTTATCAAGCAGTACAACAAACAACATTCTGAAAAGAAGTTCATGTATAACTTGGAGTTGGTTCCAGCAGAGTCCCTTGGAGTGAAAAACTATAATTGGGACAAAAAAGAGGGTTACATTGTGCCTAATGATGAGAACTTATATAACTCCTACATCTATGAAGCACATGATGATACTTCCATTCTTGATAAGATAGCTATGCAGGGAGGCCAGATTGCCAAGTCAATAGATGGTGGTTATAGATTGGCTACCTATTTACAGTAATGTAGATATAAATAACCCTGTGAACCTGCTAAAGGGTGTCTTAATTTTATTAAGGCTAACGGTAAACGCCTGAGATGGTAATACCGTGCTAAGTGCAGAAATGCAAAAGTGTAACGACTATTCCTGATGAGTGTAAGGAAGTAGAGTTGGAGATTAGCACCAATTCCAAGTGCAGGGCATCCTTTAAGGATGAAGAGATAGTCTAGTCCCTAACCTGAATTATTCATAGCCTCTCAATTTAGAGCATTCTAACACGTTTTTTTACTTCAAGATAGAGCCGTGTTGCCAAAAACGATAGAGAGTTTAACATGTTCCTTGTTAAAAACGGCGGATTTATCTAAC
>CAVGEN010000107.1:0-15182 GCA_963628185.1 Waltera intestinalis
TCTACCTTTCTAGTTTATAAAACAAAAAAGTGTCTAGTCAAATCAGGAAAAGTCACCCTTACCCCACTTTCATATCTGCGTCGGGAGGAAAAAGTTTTTCCCTCCCGACGCAGAATTTTTTCTCTCCCGTGGGAAGACTTTTTTCGACAGCATTTATTGTTCCATCACTCCTTCCTTTTTCTATAAATATTCCTCCAAATCATTCATCAATGTAAAAATATATTTCCTATTCCAATCCTTCAAACGCAATTTTTCTTCCCCGTACAGCATGAGGTCAAGGTCTATACGAATAACCCCTTGTTCTTTCTCCTCTCTACATCTTCCACACGCCTTCTCCAACCGTTTAAGTTCACTTTCTATTTTTTCCTTCGACCAAGAGGTATGAGCTAAGGCAAGGGCGTTGACAAAGCGGGGCGACTGGATACCGATAGGTTCCGTCCAAAGACTACGGGAAAAGAGAATTTCAGGAAACAAAGCTCCAAGACCTTGCTTCGCTTTCTCCACATTAATTTGCGGCTCAAAATTAGAGCCTAAAGCTATGATTATTTTCTTTTCCATTTTTATCCGTAAATCAAACAAAGCCACTGGAACATAGCGGCTTTGTTTGGTTTGTGGCGCATCACCCGAAGTTGTCGTACATGATGCTCTCCTGATCCACACCGAGGCTATCGAGATAGTCGGTCACGGTCTTGATGAGCATTGGAGGTCCGCAGAGGTAGTATTCGCAGTCCTCTGGAGCCTCATGGTCCTTCAAGTAGGTGTCACGAATGCAGTTCACGGCAAATCCCTCGTAGTACTTCACACCCTGGGCATCTGCCACAGGATCCTTGCGGTCGAGCGAGAGATGGAAGTGGAAGTTAGGGAACTCCTTCTCCAACTCCCAGAAGTCCTCCAAGAAGAAGGCCTCGCCGAGCGCACGGGCACCATAGAAGAAGTGAAGCTCACGGTCGGTGGTATGGAGGGTCTTGGTCATGTGCATAATCTGCGCACGAAGAGGAGCCATACCGGCGCCACCACCAATCCATATCATCTCCTTGCCAGAAGTGAAGTTAGGATGGAAGTCGCCGTAAGGACCGCTCATCATCACCTTGTCACCTGGCTTCAATGAGAAGATGTAAGAAGAGGCGATACCAGTCGGCACATTCTGGAACCCCACCTGTGGGCGAGGCAAGAACGGTGTCGTGGCGATACGCACAGTGAGCGTGATGATGTCGCCCTCATCGGGATAGTTGGCCATTGAGTAAGCGCGCACGGTTGGCTCTGGGTTGTGAGCCTTCAGAGAAAGGATGTTAAACTTCTTCCATGTGCCGATGTATTCCTCGCCGATGAGATCCTTGTCGAAGTCCTTGTCATAATCGATGCAATCGTAGGCAGGAATCTTAATCTGCGCATAAGAACCCGGCACGAAGTCCATGTGCTCGCCTGGAGGCAGAGCCACCTTGAACTCCTTGATGAAGGAAGATACATTCTTGTTGGAGATTACCTCGCACTCCCACTCTTTCACGCCCATCACACTCTCGGGCACCTTGATCTTCAGGTCGCCCTTCACCTTGCACTGGCAACCCAAACGCCAATGGTCCTTGATTTGCTTACGAGTGAAGTGAGGTTTCTCAGAGTCGAGAATCTCGCCACCGCCCTCAAGTACCTGAACCTTGCACTGTCCACAACTAGCCTTACCGCCACAAGCAGAAGGCAAGAAAATACCATTCTCGTTGAGAGTAGTCATCAAGCTGCTTCCCTGAGCCACATTGATGGTCTTGTCGCCATTAATTTCAATATTCACATTACCGCTAGGGCTGAGATACTTCTTAGCCACGAGCAGGATGACAACCAGCAGGAGAATCACAATGAGGAAAACTCCGATACTAGCCAATATAAATGATGTATTTACCATATCTTTAGTCCTCCTTAATTAGATTTTCAAACCTGAGAAGCAAAGCATAGCCATTGCCATCAAGCCTACGGTGATAAAAGTGATACCCAATCCCTGCAAAGGCTTTGGCACATCGCAGTACTGCATCTTCTCACGGATGGCACCCATCAGGGTGATGGCAAGTGTCCAACCGAGACCTGAGCCGATGGCATACACGATGCTATCCCATACTGAGGTAATAGCCTGGCTGTTGGTTGAGTCCATCAATATACGCTGCTGCATGAAGAGCGAAGCACCCATGATGGCACAGTTTACAGCAATCAAAGGCAAGAAGATACCCAAGGCCGCATAGAGCGATGGGGAATACTTCTCTACCACCATCTCCACCAACTGCACGATACCAGCGATGACAGCGATGAAGAGGATGAAACTGAGATAGCTCAAATCCACCCCTTCCATCAAACAATCAGGGCCCAGCACCTTGGTTTGCAAGAGATAATCCACAGGAACCGTCACGAGCAACACGAAGGTTACTGCAAGTCCCAATCCCAAAGAGGTCTTCACATTCTTGGAAACGGCCAGAAAAGAGCACATACCCAAGAAATAGGCGAAGATCATGTTATCGACGAAAATCGAACGGAAAAACAAACTTATTGCATGCTCCATCTTACTTCTCCTCCTTATAAATATAGGCACGATGTACCCAGATTACACATCCCAGCAGAATCAACGCCATGGCTGGCATCGTCATCATGCCATTGTTCACATATCCAAAGTTGTAAGCTCCCTCAGGAATCAATTGGAATCCTAGCAAAGAACCTCGGCCCAACAACTCACGCACCGCTCCCACAATGACCAGGATGAGGGCGTAGCCAAGACCATTGCCGATTCCATCGAGGAACGAAGGCCAAGGCTTGTTCATCATGGCGAATGCCTCCAAACGACCCATCAAGATACAATTGGTGATAATCAAGCCCACATACACAGAGAGTTGTACGCTCACATCATAAGCGAAAGCCTTCAACACCTGCGCCACGATGGTAACCAACGCTGCAACCACAACCAACTGCACGATGATGCGGATGCGCTGAGGAATGGTGTTACGGATAATGGAAATAATCACATTAGAGAATGCCGTAATGATTGTAACGGCAAGTCCCATCACAATGGCTGGCTTCAACTGTGAAGTGACAGCCAAGGCACTACAGATACCAAGCACCTGCACCATGATAGGGTTGTCCAGGTTGAGCGGTTTGAAAAGTGCCTCCTTATTTTGTTTACTAAATAATGCCATAATAAGTATTAATTATTTGATGAATTTAGCAAGTCCTTCCTTGAGCATCTGATCTACACCATTGGATGTCAAGGTTGCACCTGTCACGGCATCCACATTGTTGGGGTCAGAAGCAGGAGCGTCTTTCTTCACACCGAGAGCTATACCTGTCTCGCCATCCTTGTGAATCTTCTTGCCCTGAAACTTCTCCTGCCACTTCACATTGTCCTTAATTTCAGCACCCAATCCAGCAGTCTCACCCTCGTGGTTGAAATATACACCATAAATGGTGTTGTTGTCAGCATCGACAGCCACAAAACCATTGATGCCACCCCAAAGTCCCATACCCTTTACGGTATAGACGGTCTTCTTCTGGCCATCAACCTCACACTCGTAATACTTCATGCCGTCTTTCTCATTCTCAGCCTTTACCACCTCTTTATATTTAGCGGAAGCGGTCTCGTTGTCAAGGTCACGGAGATTGAGAGCATTCAAGATTTGCTTCTGCGTATCAAGAGCCACGTTGGCGTCCTGTGTAGTTTTCAACACCTGAGATACGAAAGCGAGCAGAAATGCCACGATTACCACAATGATAACCGAATAGATAATAGTATAGCTATTTGAATTTGTCTTCATAACTGCATTCCTCCTTTATTTATTAATAGCACGTTTTGCACGGCGAGAGATGTTCCCCTGTACGACACAGTAGTCGATGAGCGGCGCAAACATATTGCCGAAGAAGATGGCAAGCATCATCCCCTCTGGATAACCAGGGTTCATCACACGCACAATAACGGCGATAGCACCAATGAAGAATCCATAGAAGTACTTACCTTTCTCTGTGCGAGCCGATGTCACCGGGTCGGTAGCCATGAAGACCGCACCGAAGCAGAAGCCGCCTAGGATGATGTGCTCATACCAAGCGATAGGAGTCATACCCAAAGTCTGGAAGATGAGAGCCATCACTATACCACCAGCAAACACGCTACCCATGGTCTTCCAAGATGCGATGCCTGTCCAAAGCAAGATAACAGCACCGATAGCGATGGCAACGACCGAAGTCTCGCCAATGGAGCCTGGGATGAAACCGCAAATCATGTCGCAGATACTAGCATCAGGCATACCACCTTGGGCAAGCTGACCGAGAGGTGTAGCCGCAGTGAAACCGTCAGGCAAAGTGTTGCCCAGTCCGAATATGCTGTCCTTGGCAATCCACACCTTGTCACCACTCATGGCGAGAGGATAGGAGAAGAAGAGGAACATACGCGCCCCCACCGCCACATTGAAGATGTTCATACCCGTACCACCGAAAATCTCCTTGCAGAAGATGACGGCGAAAGCACAAGCCAAGGCGAGCATCCACAACGGTGTGGAAACCGGAATAATCAATGGGATGATGATACCGCTTACGAGGTATCCTTCCTGAATTTCCTCATGCTTCCACTGTGCCCAAGCAAATTCGATGCCGAGTCCAACGATGTAGCTTACCAACAACTTAGGAAGTACAGCCAAGAATCCAAAGCCGAAGATTTCTAGGAAACTCGCAGTTTCCAAAGTACCCGCAGCCTTAAAATTCTGGTATCCCACATTATACATACCGAAGAGCAATGCAGGAATCAAGGCGATGACCACAAAGCTCATGATGCGCTTCGAGTCGATAGCATCGTGGATGTTGGCTCCGCTCTTCGCTGTCGTGTTGGGCACGTACAGGAAACTCTCGAAACCATCGAAGACGCTCTCGAAGGCATGAAGCTTACCTCCCTCTTGGAAGTTAGGCTTTATCTTATTGAGATAATTTCTTAATGCACTCATTATTATATGATTTATAATTAAGCGTTTTCCTTACGCAGGATGTCCAAGCCCTCACGAACTATCTTTTGGAGCTCCAACTTAGAAGAGTCGACAAACTCCGCCACGGCAAAGTCTTCAGGACTTACCTCGTAGACGCCAAGCTGCTCCTGCTTGTCGATGTCGCCAGCAATGATGGCCTTGACGAGATATTCGCCATAGATGTCCATAGGCAACACCTTGTCATACTCGCCACTCATAATCATGTGACGCTCACCACCCTTGACACGGGCATCGAGATTATATTCCTTCTTCTTGCCAAAGAGCCAAGAAAGATAACTACGAGAAGTGGAGAATTCGTTAGGACGTGGCATAATCCAACCGAGGATTTCGTCGGCATTGTCACCCTCTGGAATTGCAGTAATCTCGGATGTGTGACCTCCAACATAAGCTTGAAGTGAAGTCTGCTTACCTGTCAAAGGATTGCCATCGATAAGTCGCACATGTTCAATACCTTTCAATTGGTTTCCTACAACAGCACTCAAAGGCGTGCCCACCAAGACCTGCGCATAGCCAGGAGTTTTCATCTCACTACCTGCCACAGCAATCTTCTTGTGAAGATCCACCTTGCCTGTCAAGAACAAACGCCCGAAGAAGATAACGGCAGCAGGATCAACAGTCCAGACCACCTCACCCTTGTTGACAGGGGCGATGTTGTTGACTTGGACCCCGACATTACCTGCAGGGCAAGGGCCATCAAAGATGTTCAACTCTACGTTTTTTACAGAGCCAAGAGCCTCGCTTTGTTGCTCCACACCCACACCAAGATAAGTCTTAGCCATCTTACTTAATGCCGTAAGACCTGCCTGGAATGCATCCTCGTTGCCAACAAGCTCCACCTCGAAATCGGCGGCAAGCGGCATGTCGCGCAGTGCAGAAACAAAAATTGCCTTAGGCTTTGTGTCAGGAGTTGTTGACACAGCGTAAGGCAACTGATTGATGTACCCGAAAAGTCCTGCATCAAGCAAAGCCTGCTTGACAGCATCGCCATCCATAGCATCTACGTTCTTTTTACCAAAGTCGGCAAAGGTTTGCTCTGCATCGGCTTTCACCTTCACACATAGCACCTTTCTACGTTCACCTCTCACGATGGCGGTAATTGTACCGCTCACAGGCGAGGCAAACTTCACCTCTTGGCATGCCTTGTTCACAAACAAAGCATCTCCGGCATAGACATGGTCACCTTCACGTACGACAACCTTAGGTGTAACTCCTACAAAAGCCTCTGGCACGAGCGCATACTCTCCCGCCTCAGCAACCTGTAGTTTCACATCTTTAGCGGCCTTACCTGCCAGGTTAATGTCTAAGCCCTTACGTAACTTAATTACATTTGCCATAACTACATATAAAATATTATTAAAACTGATTTCTATTCCTTATAATACATGAATGTAGGTGCAAAATTAGCAAAAAAATGTGATTATGGAAAGAAAAACTATACTTTTATTCGATTTTCACGCAAAAATAATGTACTTTTGCAGTAAAATTCACAGAATATACATATTCAATTTACAGATTATAAAGTCGGCTTTACAAATTAAAGATAACAAAATAGACTTAAACACATTTTGAAAAAGCTTAAACATATATTCAACGGCATCATCTGGACACTTGTCGGTGTCTATTTCTTGCTGGTCGTATTGGTTCACATCTCACCAGTACAGCACTTCTTGGGGACGCAAGTTTCCGAAGCCCTCGCCCAGAAATTCGGCACTAAGGTTTCGGTAGGAAGTGTCAATCTCGGATTCCTCAACCGTATCATCGTGGATGATCTCATGGCCTTCGACCAGCAAGGGGACAGTATGCTTTACGCTTCTCGTGTTTCCGTCAAGATTGACTACATGCCACTCCTCGACGGAAAGATTTCCATTGCCTCTGCACAACTCTTCGGACTCAAGGCGAACTTATATAAACAAACGGCGCAAAGCCGTCCGAACTTTCAGTTTGTGATAGACTCCTTGGCTTCCAAGGACACCACCAAGCACACACCGCTCGACTTGCATATCGGAAGTTTGATTATCCGACATGGTTCCATCAAATACGACCAAAGAGACAAAGCCTATTACAAAGGCATCTTTTCGCCTCACCACATCGGTATAAGCCATCTATCTATGCATCTTATATTAGACCACATCACAGACAATGATATAAATATACAAATCAAGAAGTTAGCATTCTGCGATAAATCAGGACTACAAGTAAAGGAACTCGGTTTCAAGTTGATAGCCAACCGACAAGAAGCCTACCTGAAAGACTTCGACTTGTTGCTGCCCAACTCCAACTTGGACTTGGGAGACATCCATGCGACTTACCGGTTTCGAAACGGCAAGCTCTCTATGCCGAGCCTACAATTCGACGGCAGCATAGCCCAATCGAAAGTCACCCTTGCAGACATATCTTGCTTCCTACCCATATTCAAGCATTTCGATGACGCTCTCTTTTTCAACTGCCATTTCTCAGGGACTTCAACTTCCATTCGCTGCAAGGACTTCAACTTCAAGACTGGCAGTGGCAGTATCAACCTACAAGCCAAAGGAAGAGTCAGCGACTGGAACAGTCGGATGGCGTGGAACGCAGACATTGACAACTTGACCCTCACAGAAGAAAGCGTCAACTTCCTTGCCCATAACCTGGGCAAGAAAATCAACGTACCTAAGGAAGTGCTCCGCTTAGGCAGTATTCACTACGAAGGCAACTTGCATGGACGAGGCAAGGACATTGCTTCAAAAGGCAAATTGGAAACAAGCGTAGGAAACGCCAACATTCTCCTATCCAAGACAGGAGAATATCTGAAGGCAAGTATCTCCACACAGGGTATTGCCTTAGACAAGATTCTCGCCAACAACTCTTTCGGGCAAGTGGCTACCAATATCGAAATACATGGGTCCAAAGACAACTTGATAACCAAAGGTATCATCAGCCGTTTCGATTACAACCAATATAGCTATCGCAATATCACCCTGGATGGAAGTTTTATACACGACTTGTTCAAGGGCAACGTTGCCATCGACGACCCAAACATCCAGATTAGCGTCAACGGCGACTACCATCTGAAAGCCAAGAAATATGGCATCAACGCCAGCCTGCGCCATCTCCGTCCTGCGATACTTGGAATAAAAGTGTCAGACAGCAACTATTGCCTGGACAACATCACGCTAAACGCCAACAACAAGAGCAAAGACAGCTATATCGATCTCGAAGCTCCTTTTGCCAACATCCACACAAGAGGGCAATACAATATAGGTACGCTCTATGCTAGTTTGCAAAATATGATTGCAGACAAGCTCCCTACCCTACCAGGCATCAAGAAGTCCACCATGAAAGGGGACAACGACTTTACACTACAAGCCAACATCTATTCGACGGAGATACTCCAAAAGATGTTTGGCATACCAGTATCCATTAGTTCCCCCCTCCATGCCAATGGCAACATCTCGGAGAACAGCAATGAGGCGAACCTGATTCTCAACGTCCCCATGCTAAGCTATGACGGCAAGCCGTTTCATGGTGGCAATCTCGAACTTACGACAACTGGAGAAGCCCTCACGATGAGTGCCAGCATCAGCCAAGGCATGCCATTCGAGCAGGCACCATCTTATCACATCAAGGCAACTGCAGCCAACAACTTACTGACAACCATCATCAACTACGACAACCATTCCAAGAAACTTCCTATCAACGGTTTGTTGGATGCCAGCACGCAATTCTCAAGAAATGAGAGTGGCACATCAACCATCTACACCCAAGTAAACTCTTCGAGCGTAATGCTAGGAGACACTCGCTGGGATGTGCTCCCCTCTTCCGTCACTTACTACAAGAACCATCTTGCCATTGACAATTTCATCGTAAAACATGGCGACCAACATATCATCATCAATGGCAAAGCCTCGCCAACCAAAGAAGACTCCATCATCGCCGACCTCAAGGACGTGGATGTAGCTTACATCCTCAATCTCATCAACTTCCATTCCGTGGACTTTGCAGGAAAAGCGACAGGCAAGGCTATCGTGAAATCTATCTTTCAAAAGCCTGATGCCTACGCCAAGCTAGACGTAAAGGACTTTACCTTCGAGACAGGACACCTTGGCATTCTCCACGCTTTCGTAAACTACAATAAAGAAGACGAACAGATAGACATCAAAGCGACTGCCGACGACGGTCCCGAACACCAAACTTACATCAATGGATACGTATCGCCAAAACGCAACTACATCGACTTAGGAATAGAGGCGGCAGGAACTAACATGAAGTTCATGGAGAGTTTCTGCGATAGTTTCATGGACAATATCGAGGCCTGGGCAGACGGCAAGATGAATGTCGTAGGAGACCTCAGCAAAATCAACCTGGTAGGCAACGTGACAGCCTACGGCAAGATACACATGAAACAGCTTGGCACTGAATACCACTTCGACAAAATCAGGGCACATGCCGTTCCTGATGACATTTTATTGGAAAACGACACCATCTATGACCGCAACAACCACATAGCCATCATAGACGGAGGCATCCACCATAAACATCTCACCAAACTGAGTTACGACCTTGGTCTCAAAGCCACCAACTTCCTAGGATACGACACCCACGAATTTGGCGACGACACGTTCTATGGGACAGTTTATGCCACGGGTAAGGTAGGCATACATGGCAAGAGCGGAGAAACCACCATCGACATTGACGCCTCCCCGGAGCCAGGTTCTATCTTCGTATATAATGCGGCCAGTCCTGATGCCATCAGCGACAAGACCTTCATCCATTGGCATGACGCCACCCCCGAATGGGAGAAGCCGTTCACTCCGCAGAACGCAACACAAGAGAACCACGATGATGCCATTCCTTCAGACATGCGTATTAACTTCTTGGTCAACACGAACCCGAACTTGACACTCAAACTGATGATGGATACACAAACTGGAGACTATATTACCCTCAATGGAAACGGAGTCATCAGAGCCAACTACTTCAACAAAGGCTCGTTCGATATGTTCGGCAACTATATTGTCGATCACGGCGTATATAAGTTGACCCTCCAAAACATCATCAAAAAGGACTTTGAATTTCAGACGGGAGGCACCATCAGCTTTGGAGGCAACCCATACTCTGCCCTACTCAATCTACAGGCAAAATACATTGTCAACGGAGTTCCTTTGAGCGACTTGAATATAGGTCGTACTTTCTCTGGCAACAATATCCGGGTAGATTGCTTGATGAACATCAAGGGTACACCAAGCTCCCCAAGCGTAGGTTTCGCCATGGACTTGCCCACAGTAAACAGCGATGTCAAGCAGATGATCTACTCGCTCATCAACTCGCAAGAGGAGATGAACCAGCAAGCGTTATATCTCTTAGGAATCGGTCGTTTCTATACCCAATCAAAGAACAACCAAGCAAGCGAAGACGCAGCCCAACAGAGCCAGACCTCCCTGGCGATGCAAAGTTTGCTCAGCGGAACCATCTCCCAGCAAATCAATACCATGCTGTCAAGTCTTGTCAATAGCAACAAATGGAATTTCGGTGCCAACATCTCCACGGGCGACGAAGGTTTCTACAATGCCGAATACGAGGGATTGCTGAGTGGAAGATTGCTGAACAATAGGTTGCTGTTCAATGGGCAGTTTGGCTACCGTGACAATGTCAACGCAACACAAAGTTTTATCGGAGACTTCGATTTACGCTATCTGATATTCCCCAACGGAAACCTATCTGTCAGAATGTATAACCAAACCAACGACCGCTACTTCACCAAGAATAGCCTCAACACTCAAGGCATCGGCTTGATTATTAAGAGAGACTTCAATGGTCTGGGGGATCTGTTTGGAACCAAAAAGAGAAAAACAAAAAAAACACCAAAAGAAAAAAAGCAACGGAAATAAACAGAATCCAAGAAAGAGAACGCCCTGTAAGAGCAAAAGCGTCCAACCAACGCTCTCCCTTACAGGGCGTAATTTTCAATGTTCTGTCTAATTTAATCCCCAAAGGTCGTGTCATAATCCGACTTTTCGAAATCATTGTTATCAAAGGTAAACTCAAAGGTTGAACCAGAAGTGAAGAGCGGGCCTTTATACGTTGTCAAATGATTTTGCTGCAAGACAACATTATCGAAATGCAAGTCTCTAATCACATTGTCATTTACATCATACACCTTAACACCAACCTGGAAAGTGCCCTTTTCCTCTGGGATGAAAGCATAAACAGCTATGTTTACCTTTTTTTTATTTATCTTGTCATTCTCAGCGAACACGACGTTCTTATTCAGCGTCTTCTCTGTCTCACCCTTGATACCCAACCCTGTAGAAGGATTGAAAGCATTTGAAAACATACCCGTAAACGTCAAGTCCGCCTTTGCCACATCCATGTTCAAGGAATCCGAAGAACTTACGATGAATTTCGTTAGCGAACGCTTCAACACACTATTCACCGTGGTGGCACCGCTTTTCACCTCTATAGTTTGACTAACGTATGCCATATCCGTAGGAATTTCACCTGGGAAAGTGGCAAGAACAGACGAAGCAATATCCACCTCGCTCGTAGCCTTGCTGGCAACAGCCACCATGGAATATTCACCAATAGGCAAGCGCAAAGACAAACTTCCAAAGTTGTCACTGCCAGCAAGCTGATGAATACGATAAACAGAGTCATTTTTCGCACCGTCAGCAGGGAAGATAGCAATGTCGAGGCGTGAGAAATACTCCTTCCAAGTCTTAGCAGCCCGTGTTTCCCCTGCTCGGGAAACTACATCAAATTTCTCCATGCTAGCATCAAAGAAGCTAAAGCTAACTAGGGAGGTTTCCACTTGTGCCGTCTGCAATGAAGCATCGTCACTTGAGCATGCACACATACTTGCGAACATCATGGCCAAAAATAGCCCTTTTACAATTTTGTTCATAATTAAAAAAATTAGTTATTACCAGTCGTTAGAAAACTACAATGGGAAAATCCTAACGTAGCCTTCACATATATGCTGCAAAGATATGACTTTTTATTGGAACACACAAGTTTTTTTGAAAAAAAATGCTTTTTTGAAAAAAAAACTTCAAAAAAGTTTTGAGTTTCTGTTTTTTTTAATTATCTTTGCAAACGTTATCCTGAATACAATCTTTTTACCTTAAAGGAAACTAATACCTATTGAATGTAGAGCGGTTGCCTGTGAAGGTGTCCGCTCTTTACTTTTATATATACACCTTATTTATATATAATAAATATCCCTTTCAAGCGTTATCAGTATATGGAGAAAGATAAAGCAGAAATCATCGAACTACCCAAGATTTTCGACCCTAGGGGAAGTTTGACCGTCACGGAGCAAACCAAGAACATTCCGTTCCGCATCAACACCACTTCATGGATTTATGGAGTAAGTTTAGGCAGAACCATAGAAGACAAAACCCACAAAGGACAACAGAAATTCATCGTTGCCCTTAGCGGGTCTTTCAACATCACTCTTACCGATGGGGTATGCAAGAGGGTGTTTATGCTCAACCATCCTTACCAAGGTCTGTTGCTGCCATCAGACTCCTCCTACCGCATCCAGAACTTCTCCAATGGCACCGTCTGCCTGATATTGTCTTCTTAGCCAAATATCTCCCAAACACTTAGAACAATTGAGCCTTGAGACCAAACGACAGACCGAAAACATCCCAGAACTCAGCATTTCCATTACGATAAAAGCGCATGAAATAGATGTCGTTGGTGCCTAGTTCGTAAAAGAAAGAAAAACTCTTGATGAACTTTCGCTTGTTCTTAGGAATTTCCACCGAGAAGCGTTCTCCAAGAAATACATTTGGCCGAATACGAGTAGAAAAAGGATAATAACCACTCTCATACTTTGTCGGTTGCTTCGTCCAAAAATCATGTCCAAAGACAGTATTCAAATACAAACCGCACTCCAATGGTTCAAACGACCATCCCTTCTTTAGAGCTATAGACCATGGGATATAGTTCTCCTTCAATGTCAGCGTCATCTTCACCGAATGAGAATCGTATTTCGGGATAAAGCCCACCAGCAATTCCGTTTCCCATTGTCTTCTTTTACCATAATCCCACCCTACACCTACAGAGAACAACCCCATGTTACCACAAGTTTGAAACGTCAGAAGCGTCGGTATCAAAGCCCCCCAATCCTTGCGATAACGGTGAATACGCTTATCATACTTAGTTGTCACTTCAACCGAATCCTGCGTCGAATCCTTTCCTGCGTCACCAAGCGCCGGCATGGCTGCAAGAGAAACATGGCCAAGCACAGCCACTGCCAAGAGTGCTGCAATTCTAAAATTCAATAATCTCATATTTGTAATCAGTAGGTGTTATGGTAAAGATGTAGTATTTACGCTTTGGCGCACTTCCTACTTCATAATAGATGATTCCATTCTCATAGATGTCTTGCTGCTCCGTATTGTGCCCATGCCCAAACAGACAAAACAGCAACTTCGGAAATTGCTGGGTATAATAATTGAAGACCTTTGCTACATTATTATTAAACTGCTCCGAATAAGGAGGGGCGTGCATGCAAACGACCGTCCTGTCGAAATCGGCGGCATTTGCCGTCGCTTCACTTTCCATGAAGTCAAAATTAGGCACGGGGCTGGAATAGTCGTACTCTATGGCATTCGTATTCAAGCAGACAAATTTGACACGTCCGGCAATGAGACTGAAATCTGGCGTTCCAAACATCGCCTCATACGCCTGGTTGCCAGTTCCCAGACAATCATGGTTTCCCAACAAGACAACGAAAGGTTTGTTCAACTTCAATAGCTTCTCACGAGTCCACTCAAATTCCCTAGTAGAACCGAAATCCGTCACATCGCCACCATGAATGACAAAATCCACACTGTCCCGCTTGTTGATGTCACGAATCTCATCCTGCAAATCACTGAGCCACTGATGCGAATCACTGATAAAGGCAAAGCGGATTGTATCCTTGTCTTTTAGTTTCTCTTCTATCTTAGCTATTTGCGTAGCATTGATTTGCGTTTCCCCCTTCACCCGAACATCGTAAGGATGAACGTCGAAGACGGTATCGCAAGCTGACAACATCAAGCTGCTTGCCACCAAGTAACCAACCATAGTTCTAAGTTTCATTCTTTTAATATTTTTAGTAACAACATAGATAGGCAACATGCGCTTTCGCTCCACAACCAAGCAGAATCGCATATCCCGCTACAAAGGTAAGAATAAAACTCAGAACTACAAAATAGTTTTTGCTTTTTTTGAAAGAACTATGGCGAAAAAGACCATTATTTTCTCCTTTCTCGCAAGCGGGAATAAAATTCCCGAAGCTCTCCAGGTGCCATTCCCAACTGACGCAATCGCTCCAAGTCTGCCAAGGCATCGTTCTTTCTTCCCAAGCTTATCAACAAATCCACATGATTGATGACGTAATCTTTGTTAGCACCATCAAGCGAAATTGCTTTTTGGAAATCGTACTCCGCCAATTCCAGCTGTCCTCTCTCCTTCTCCATTCCCCCTCGTGCAGCATACGCAATGGCACTGTCAGGGTATTGCTCGATGAGATTGTTGATGCCATCATACGCCTCGGTATGATGCTTGTCTTTCTCATTGAGAAGCGCCAACCCTAATTGCGCCTGGAAATTGCCCGGCACGAGCACCAGAAGATTTTGGTAATCCAGACGAGAGAAATTGTATCTCTTCAATTTCTCATTGACAAACGCCCGGTAATAAAGTCCTGCAATATTGGTATTATCGAGATAGAGCACCTTGTCCAAATCATCCTTAGCATAGTTCCATTGCTCCAACTGTATATTCCAAGCAGCTTTCTTTAGCCGAAGGTCGATACTATCTGGGTGATACCCCAATGTCTCCGTTGCCCGAGCCAACGAGTCGCGCAAAGCCTGATTGCTCTGGGCTTGCGCCGAACCACTTGCCAGCACCATTGCCCAAAAGACTATTATATACTTTTTTTTCATACTGCAAAAGTAATACAATTCTCAGAGACTGACAAATACCGCAACATTATTTAGGGAAAAGAAAACGATATTAAAACAAAAAAAGCAACCCCTGAACAGAGATTGCTTTCAAGCGGTGCGTACGAGACTCGAACTCGTGACCTCCTGCGTGACAGGCAGGCATTCTAACCAACTGAACTAACGCACCTTTTAAAGTGCTAACTCGAAATATCCTAAGCGGTGCGTACGAGACTCGAACTCGTGACCTCCTGCGTGACAGGCAGGCATTCTA
>CAVGEN010000108.1:0-14940 GCA_963628185.1 Waltera intestinalis
GCACTTCATTCACCACGCACTCCTTGTTGCAAGTGATAAGCAAGCTGCCTGCATAGGCAGTCTGTTCGGTGTCACTGACGGAATAGGTATTCTGCTTACCTTCCTTGGTCTGTATGCTCACATCAATAAGCATCTTACCATAGTTGCCTGGTTGCACGTCAGCATGGGGCAAGCCTACAGCCATTACCTTTCCTTGCTCATACTTCAAGGCTGTCCTATCCAACAAGTAGATGGGATAACCGCTCTTTAAATCCTTGAATGTCATAATCTATTCATTTTAAGTTATACAATAAAAGCGATACCCCGACAGTGGAATACCGCTTGAATACAAAGAAAGGAGCAATGTTAAGCACCGCTCCCTTAACTTTTAATTATAATTTTATTTGTCTGTTGGCTGCTTTTTAAGATAAAAAATTGCAGCTAAACCTGTGACAGCACCAATAAGAACTATAGCAACAGTAGGCTGGTCATGTAATGCTAAATAAACAGCAGCACCTAAACATAGCACAACGACTATAAATGCTACTATCATTCCGCAGAAACTTTCTACAGTACCTAAATTCACAACTTTATTGTTTATTTTCTGCCTGTAACGTTGCTCGTCTTCTGCCATAACCATAATTCGTTCTGGAGCACTTGGTAGAGCATCTTTATATGCAGAAAAATCAGCAGGTGTCGGTAATGGCCCTTCATAGGTTTGACTCATTGCTACTTGTGTGACACCATTACTTCCCTTTTGTGCCATTACTTTCTTTGCCATGACATTTCTGTTTGAAACTTATTTATTGCTACACGTAGGTCATTCCCTACAGCTCGCCAATCCTCATAAAGCCCATCGTTTTGCCTCATAGACATAACGGCTTTACGTAATTGCCTGTTCCTCCTTCCAGGCGTTAGCACAGAAGCTACACCTGTGTAGAAATTTGGAGCATAGTCCAAAATTCTTTTTGTACTTCTGATTCTTTCCATACAAGATAAATGTTAATTAGTTGTTACTTTTCTTTTTGCAAAGATAAACAGAAATTATCAAACACGCAAATTTTTAACCTTTGGTAGAGTAAAAAAATAACGTAAAGTTCACTTTTGCAACATCAGAGATAGCAATTTGCGCTTGAATTGGTTTTGGATTAGTGCAATACAGGAAAACAACCAGTTGGCAACTAGTCAACGACTATTCTACTCTTTTTGCGGTATTCCATCATGTCAAAGAACGCTAAGGTAGGGAGGAACAGCATTATTACCATCCCTCCCCGAAATGAAACAAACTAAGTAGTCGTAGTTGTGGTTGTCTTCAATGCCGCAATCAGTTCGGCATTCTGTCTCTGCTGAGAGAGTTCCAGACGTGCATCATTGTAGCGTTGCTGCAAATCGCTCTGCCAATGGTTGTTAAGAACGTCAACAATTCTCTGGGTGTTCATCTCACCACTTCTGAGGATGTCACACTTGTCCTGTTGGTTCTGCGCCGTGATGGTGGCAAGGTTACGCAATATCTCCGTGGTGATATTGCTGTGCCCCTGCTGCATGGCAAGCGTCTGTGTCTGGATGGTGTTGACGATGTCCTTCTGCCCAAGCTGGCTCTCATAGCCCATCTTCACGATGTTCTGCTGGGTGGTGCAGCAACAGTCCTTGAGTTGCTGGACGATGTTCAAGTCACCAAGGTTGGTGGCATTGATTACCTTCTCTGCGGAATAACCCACGTTGCCACTCACTTGCTGGATGGCACTTTGCACGCTGCATACCGCACTCTGCAACTGGTTGAAGTCGCAGTTGAGGTTTGCCGCCAACTGACCAATGGCAGTGTTGTTGCCCTTCACTGCGTCCATCAGCAAGCCAGTGTTGTTGCCGTCCTGCATCTGTGTGGAGAGTTGGTTGAGCTTGCTCTGTATCTCGGCATCCTGCAATCCGTTCCCATTGTTGCCCCACAAGCCGTTTCTTCCAAACATCATCAGAAAGACCAAGTAGATGAAGGGGTTGTTCATCCACTGGCTGTTGTTCATCATCGCAGCCATAGCCATAGGGTCACTATGATTTCCCTTGTTAGCCATTGAGCCTAACAAGCCTCCCATCATTGCGTCACAACCACTACTGGTTGTTCTAATTACTTCTTCACCTGACATAATCTTTAAATCTTAAACAGTTAAAACTAATTCAATAAACACAAGTAACCGATTACTGAGGCAAAGATAAGTTGTTTTTCCCCAACAAACAAAAAGCTGACAACTGGGTTTTAATCCAATTATCAGCTTCCTGCCATGTTATATGAACTATAAGAAAGAAGTCCTTGCACCCACTTCTGCTTTCCTTTTGTTTTCCTAGACAAAGATGGGTTCTACATCCTTGTTGAGAAGAGTTGCCTCGGAAGTAGCCAATCTGTAGGCTCTGGAGGTTTCGTAATACTGAGTACTCATCTTCAGCAGATGTCTTGTGGCTTGCACAGTCCTGCCTAAAATAAAGCCTATAGTGGCGATGGTAAACCCTGCGTGAACCATCTGCTCTACTACCATACATCTTGTCATCACAATGTTCTCTTCCCTAGACTTGCCTACCACATCTTCCCTGGTAATAGACTGTGTACCATCAGGCTTGACCACACAGCAACAACTGATTACATTGTCCACTACTCTCCATATTAGTTCTTCTTTCTTGTTCATAATAGTTAAAATTAAATGTTATACAATATTTTTATAAAATGATACTAATGGTTGCTTGGCGTGGATTCAAATACCTTAAACAAGGAATCATCCTCAGAGAATTTCTGTATATTCTCCCAATCCTTCCAGAAGGGAACAGTGTATTTCAAGACATTTCTGCCATACTTGTTCCAGCCTTTATATCTGCCAGACTGTATCTCTGTAGTAAGGTCTCCATTGGTAAGACCATATAGGACATAAAGCATGGAGTTAAGGGTATTGATACCTGCCATAGGAGACTGTAGCATTGTCAAAAGACTTCCAGGCATCTTATATCCTGGCATAGAAGATTCAGTTTCAGTAATCATGCGTTTGGTCTGATATATCCACCATCTCCTCCAGAACTCCTTCTTATGGTCATCAGGTTCTCCGAGAGCAAAGCTCAATCCTGTAAGGGTAGCCAGCATAATAAGCTCAGTCCTGACTCTCTTGACATTATATCTCTGCTGGTCATTAAGATTATTCCATTGGGTCTGTGCCCTGGTAAGCATCAGGAAGGCATCTTTCATAAACATACCAAGAGCCTTCATCTTTTCTCCTTGTTTCCAAGTATCTCTTGTATCCTCATTTGTGAGACCTTTCCATACACTGACCCAATAACCTTCTCTCCAATCACCTGTAGAGAAATCAAAATGCCTGCCTCTAAATCTCCTGCTGTAATGTCCTACCATCCATTGTCTGAAGTTCATTACAAGTCTTCCTACTATATACTGATGGATAAGACCTTTATCTTCTTCATTCATGGCACCATGCATAGACTGGTTGGCAGCCCTTATCTTTCCTTTTACTTTATCTATAAACTCCTGTGTGATAGGATTGCCATCCAAGTCAGTAACTCCTTGCTTTAGTTCCAGCTTAGAGTTGTTCTCACCAATGGAAACCTTTTCAAAGGCATCATAGAGGTTAATCTTTTCACCATTCAGTCTTACTTGCTGCTTATGAAGAATGGCATACATAGGAAGCATGTGGATGAGATACTCACCAGAGCTGTATCCAAGGAAGCTCAAGTCCTTGCCTATTATCTGCCTAAACATACTGCTATAGTATCTCTTGTCTTTACTTTCCCCAAAGGATTCCTGCATAGGGTCAAAGACCTCTCTGAAGAGTGCAGCCTTGTGGTTTCTATTGTTAGTAAGAATTTCCATCATGTCTCCGCTGACACCAGCCTCCCCAAAGAGTTTGCCTGTAGCCCATGCCAAGTCCTTGAAACCAAAGAACTCTCCACAGCCAGCATCAATCAATATCTGGTTTACTCCCATGAGGGCATTGGCAGTAGCACCAGGAAGGTTAGTTACCAATCCCTTGAAGGAGGTATATTTGATGATGTTATCCAAGAACTTTACTACCTTTGTATGCTTATCAATGGTTCCAGTAGTGTTCTTCTTGATACCATAGATGTGCTGGTCAATAAAACCATTCAGGATATTGACAACATCATTGGACTTAGCAAAGTCATACAAGGACTTGGTAGTCCTCAGGAACTTACTTTCATTGATTTGAGTTTCATTCTCTGCTGCCCTTGCATCCTTGGAATCAGCCCAGTCCCTCACAAACTCCAGTGCATCCACTATGCTATTAGCAGAGTCATAGTTGATGGCAGAGCCTGCATATCTTGCCATACCAGATGAGAAGTCAAGAAGAAGTTCCCCTTCTTCAACAGGATTCTGGAATGATATGGGAATCTCTTTCTTTACCTTATTGTCATAGTTACCCTCAGCAGGCTTTACAACCTCACCCCCAACAATGTTCATCTGACCATAGCTTGTATCATCCTCCCTGATAGTCCAGAGATTCTTGACTTTATTGCCCATAGCCTTGCCTACATCCTTGACACCTTTTGCTTCAGATAAGGCATCCACTGTATTTCTTCTTACCTGTGGAGGGAAGTAATGATGCTGTGCTGCATCAGGATAAAGGGAATCCATCTCCCCCTTTAGCTGCATCATGGTATCATAGTAATCAATCTGCTCCTGTGACCACCCTTCCTGAAAGTCATCCAGCTTTCTATATTGCTGGTTTGGGACTTTCTCTGTTCTGCCATTTACATGGTCAACAACCCTGTCTTCAGTATTCTGGTCTTCCCAGTCTTCCATTTCCTGCTTTAATTGGAAACCATCAAGACCCTGCTTTCTGAGAGACTTCAGCTTTGCCAGTCTTGCATTGTCATAGGCAGTCCAGTCAATGTCACTTACAATGTGCCTTTGGTCTTCATACATGAACTTGGTGTCATAACCAGCCTTGTAGAGTTTGTCAGTAGCAACATCTATCCTCTTTCTATAGGCTGTCATTATCCTATCCCTCTCTATCTCCTGGTTACGCATAATGGTACCAGAGGCAGCTACAAGGATATTGTTTGCATTGCCTGCACTATAGAGGAACTTGTCTAGAAGGCTTGTACCCTTGAGTGCCCTTGACAGCATATCCTGTATCTCAGATTCCGTCATCTTGCTATTAGTAGCCATCCTCATGAAGTCATGCATAGTCTTGGTGGTAAGCTCTTCAAGAACCCTTTCCTTTTTCTTGAAGTAGTCATCCAAGTTCTTGGCTTGCTGCCTGATGTTGTCAACATCTATCTGGCTGATGTCTTCATCCATGGCAGTATAGTCTGAAGCCAAAGCTGAAACAATATAACCATACTGGTCCTGGATTTCCTTGATTTGCTTTAACACCTTGATAGTGCCAAAGATAATCTCTCTGTCAGTGCCAGACTGAGGGACATTCTGAAGGAGAGTGTCTATGCTTGCAATGTCTTTTCCTGC
This sequence comes from Waltera intestinalis, assembly GCA_963628185.1. Taxonomy (GTDB): domain Bacteria; phylum Bacteroidota; class Bacteroidia; order Bacteroidales; family Bacteroidaceae; genus Prevotella. Next base: position 5,450 of record CAVGEN010000108.1, read on the forward strand.
CTCTGCAAGGAAGTTGATGATGCCAGAGTAGTAGTGCTTGGTACTAAGCTCCTTTCTCATCTTCTCAAGCATAATCTCAAGCCTTCTTCCTTCTGCATTCCTGCCCACTTGTTTGGTAAGTTCATTTATCTTTCTCTCCAACTGTACAGTGGCCTCTGCTGTGGCATCAGACAATGTTCTTATCTTATCATTGTACCTGTTGATTTCATACTTCTCAATATGATACTTCTTATCCAAGTTCTTCACTTCCTGCTTGATAAGAACCTCAGGACTTGCAGCCTGGTTTGCAGTCTGCATCTGGTCAACCTGTGCAATAAGGGCATTGAGGTCTATACCCTGCATCTGCTGGGCATGGGTTATGGCTCTCTTTAACAGTACAGCCTGTCCTTGTTGGAGGTTAGCACCGCCATGATGGATGTCATCCATGGCTTGTGCAGCATCCTCAATGGAGCCAAAGCTCTTAATAAGTCTTTGTACCTCAGCAGAGTTTTGGTCAAGATAGAACAATGTCAAGGCATCCTTCCTGAAGATATTGCCTAAGGTAATCTTGGTAAGATTCCTTAACTGCTTGCCAAGACTGGTATTATAGGCTGAAAAGGTGTCACTAAGTTCTGTAGGCATGGACGTAATGTCCACACCTACATTGTTAAATACCTGCTTGTAAATATCCCATGCCTTCAACCTCTCTTGAGTAGTGAGAGGCAAGTCAAGAGTTCTGGAGTTCTTTTGGTACACCATAATCTGATAGACAGTACCACTTGGATTGGGTCTTTTAATAACTGTTGCCACCAATCCCTTGTGGGTACTGTTGAAATGGTCAACCTTGTTAAGGGCAACCTCAGCATCAGTATAGTCAACCCTGTTGCCTCCTACAGCATCAGTGGCACCCAGCCTATACTCCTCTTCTGAGAAGCTGTTGAACTCACCAATAGCCTTGTCAAAGTCAAGATAGTCCACAACATCCTTGGCATTGAACTCTCCCTGGCTGTTCTTATGATACTTGGGAGAGCCATCAGCATTTTTCTCAGCTTCCATCTTTGCTTCAAGGTTGGACACCTTGTAACTTGCATACAGCATATTGGCTACAGGTCTTGGATATCTCAGTCCTTCCTTGGACAGGAAGTCCCTATACATCCTTGAAGGCTCCCCATTGGGAGCCTCAGGATTCAACATACAACTATTATTCATATACTAACAATACTTTTTAAATTCATCAACTGCTTGGGTTTCATTCAACTCCAAATTTTTATGCTTGAATACATTCTGAAGGAATCTCCTGAAAGGTCTTGGGTTGTCCTTTATATTCTCAAACATTGCCTTAGCAGACTTTTTGTCAAGTGCAGGGTTCTGTTTGATAAGCAAGTCAACAACCTCATCAACCTTCTTGGTGCTCTCTGCATCTGAAACAGTAAGCTTAGGACTTTCCTGTACTTCAGCCTCCTGAGGGCTTTGCTCCTTCAAGTCCTTTGTACCAGTATCTTCAACAGAGACATCATCCTTAGATGTAACAGGCTGGGGCTTAGGAGCCTCTTTCTTAGACACCTTATCCAAAGGAGTCTGGATGTCGCCCAAGCTAATCTCCAGATATTCCCCATTGTTTCCAAGAGGTTCTACCCTCTCAAATTCAATGTCTTCACCCTTGGATTCCTTTCTCTTCCAGAGGTACCAATCCCTGCCTATCTTGGTCTTCATGTAAGACAAGTCCTTGACATCAATCTTATCAGCATCCCTATATACCTTACAAGTACCTTTTGCAAGGTTCACATTGTACTTGGTATCTTCACCACCTCTTATAGGAACCAGCTTGGTATTGTCCCAGTTGTTTCTGACAAACTGGTCAATGATGGTTTTCCTAAGATAGTCTGTGTTAGGAAAATGTCTGTAGGTATCTACATAAGATGATTTGCCATCCTTGCTTTGCAGTCTTTCCTTGACATAGGTAGGAACCAATGACATGAAGGTCTTGGGGGAGAATCCAATGCCAGCCCTGAAGAAACTATAGTCAAACAATCTCTTGGATAGGGTAGGGTCTGCTCTGTGAAGGTCAGTCCATGCACTGCGGAGTTCCTCCTTCTGCTGCTCATCCATACCAGTGATAGTAATGGTGAGGAAAGGCTTTCCTGTCTTCTTGGAGACATTCATCTTGATAGCCTGTATCAAGGCATTGTCAGAGTACTTTTCCTTGAAGCCTTGCTTCATAAACCACTGTGGGAAACCGTCAACATAGTTGCTGAGCTGCCCAGAATCTACTACACCAGACTTGATGAGGAGATAAGACTGATAGAAGGTAGAGAACTCATCCAACAGTTTCTTGTCTCTGAACATCTTGTCTGAGAGGTCTGAAGGAAGCTGTCTGAGCAATCCCCTAAATCCTTCACTGCCTGTAGGCATATCATGGGTCATACCTTTGGCAATATCAACAGTCCTTGCAAACTGATACAGGACAGGATGATTGTCAAAGACAGTGTTGATGTCTACAGACTCTGCATTCTTAGGGTCTGCTGAAGTATAGAAGCCTGTACCATCACCATTGTCAAGGAATGACTGCATCTTCTGCTCCAATATGAGATTGTCCACAATGAGTGGACCTACTGCACTGGAGATAGAATTGAACCTCGTAGCAAAGGTAACCTTCCTCATAGCCTCAGTAAGATTCCTCAACTTTTGGAAAGCAAGCAGAACCTTGTAGTCAGTAGCCTCATGCTCCTCAGAAGTAAGACCTTTGACAAGTTCTTCCCTTGACAGGGATTCTTCCTTGATGTTGGAATCCTCTGCAATGTCATTCTCCTCTTCATACTTATCCAGCCATTTCTTGATGATGTTATCAAGAGGTTCATGGTTGGTAAGGTTCTGTCTGTTAAACTCATTGAGCAGTCTCTCTATGATGTCCTGTGACAGGAAGAGTGCAGCATCATTGAAGGGCATACCAAGCCTGAGCATAGTGTTGAGCATACCAGCGGTAGTCATATTGACATTCATCAGATTCAAGATAGGATCTTTCACTGCATCTGCTGACGCTGATACCAATGAACCCAAAGTCTTACCTATGAGATTACCTTCCTGGTCATACATACCATCCACCTGCATCCTACCCTCAAAGGCAGTGTCTGCTATGGTGAAAGGTAAGTCTCCACAGAACTTTGCAACATCAAGGAAGATGCTGTTGCCTTCAAGAGTAGCATGGGCTACCTTGTTTACAGCAAACACACCAATCAAAGATGCAGCAGCACTGTTCTGCTTGTAGAACTGAACTTGGGTATCTGCATAGGTCAAGTCCTTGTCAGTGTAAGACAAGTCCTTCAACTCATCAATAGACATACTCTGAAGTTCTGCCCAGCTCTTGCCTCTATTGGCAGGATTCTTATAGGCTGCTACCATATATCCCATCTTCTTGGGAGCATCAAAGCCTCCAGGATTGAGAATCTTGTCAGCAGTCATCTCATTGGTAAGTACAGCATAGGTCATATCAATGATTTTGTTGTCCCTGTAGAACCTGCCAGAAGTAGGAGCTTCTGTATAGAAAGCAAGTTTCTGATACTCTGCAAAAAGAGCCTTCCTGAAAGGGGAGTCCTTGGGGAATGCCTTGGGATTCTTGGCAAGACTGCTTACCATTCTCTCCACATAGCCACCTTGCTCTTCCTTGCCAAATATCTCCTTGTAGATTTCCTTGCCTCTTTTCTCAAGTTCCCCATCATAGTCATCGTAGTTCTTTTCCTTGATAGGAATATCCTTACGCATGACATATCTCTTGTCAACATCAAAGTCAGAGTCATCAATCTCAGTAAGCTCATAAGGCAGCATGATAGCATCACCAGCTTCCCTTGGCATAAAGCCTACCACCTTCGTAGGAGCACAAGAGTACTTGTCCTCTGTAGGGATACGATAGCTGACCATCTTGAGAAGTTCTGGATCTATAGCATTGATAACATCAACATTGATATTACCATTCTCATCAGCAAACTTGTCAAAGAGTTCATTGTCCCAGATAGGGGCAAACACTTCAAAGTAGGCAATACCTCCCTGGTTCTCCTTGATGTAGTCCTTGTAGGATTTACCATCATGCTCAGCAGGATTGTACTCTTCCTCAAGAGGGATAATACCATTCTTTTTACTCTTGTCAGTAAATCTGATGTGGAGCTGTTGGGAAGTGCCAAAGTTAGATACCTGTACTATAGGGCCACCTGCAATCTTCTGCTTGTTTACTCTGTTCTTGATGATGGAGTTGATAAGCTGTTCAATCCTCTTAGCCTGTATAGGGTCTCCCTTGGGTATTCTGAACTCACCAGTCTCCTTGTCAACAGTACAAGCCTGCAACAGGTCAATGCCATATCTAGGAGAGGACATGATTTCATTCTGAAGTACCCTTGACAAGGCAAGGTTCCTTTCCCTTTTGTCATTGCTGTTAAGATGGAACTCAGCAGAAAGAAGATCAATACTCTCCTCAATGCTCTTGGCAATGGTCTCTTCATACTCCCTCTTGAACTCATCAGCCTTTACCTTCCTATGGGTACCATCAGGCTCATCCCACTCATAGTAGTTGTCCACTTGGTTGCCTTTTGCATCATAGGTATAGAGGTCAAGGTCAGATGGAGTAATCATCCTTATCTGAGAACCATGAGTCTGTGAATGCTCCTTGAAATGCTCAGGAACTTCCTGCTGAAGGCAATAGTTGTCATAAGAGGTTTCATGCACAAAGACATCAGTGTTGTAGTTCTGATACACTCTCTTTCCCTCACTGTCAGTCTCTGGCTTGTATATCTGCTCCATCATATAGGTATAGGCAGCTTCCTCACCACCTTCCATCTCTCTGAACTGGACAATGTCAAGCCTGCCCTGCAAGCCAGATTTGATGGCACTCTCAAACTGAACAGTATCAATGCCCTTGGTAGGATTGAGTTTCTCAGAATCCTCCATCACTCTATAGACTGCTCTCAAGAGATTAGGTCTTGAAAGGCTCTCACCCTTGAGAAGAGCATCAGCCATGATAAGAAGATACTCGGCATTCTTGGCTTGGAAAGGTACCTGTATATTATGTATAGGAGCCTCTGCTACACCAAGGTTCTTCTGGAGTCTGGAGTACACAAAGGGTTTGAGGGGCTGGAAAGCAGTCTCAAGGTCAGTGTAGTTATACTCGCCCTTGGCAAGTTTCTGATAAATACTCTCAGCGTGCTTAGACCATCTGCCAAAGATAAACGCCTTCTTCCTGTAGGATGAAGGGGAAGAGAATCCCTGGGCATCAGCGACATTGATGTTCCAATACTTACCACCCTTATCCTTCACAGTACCATCAGCATTGTAGGTTCTTGGTCTTACTAAGGAATCCTTCAACACCTCAAGACTTTTCTTCTGCTCTGGAGTGGCAGCTCTTTCTATCTTCCTATCAAAGACTTCAGTGATATTGGCAATGAGGTTAGACTTGAAGTCATCAAAGTCCTTCAGCACTACTGTACGGTAATTGCCATCAGAGACCCTGTTACCTTTATAGTCAATAGCATCTACATTACCTCTTACACCTGGAGCATGGAGCTGTGCCAGACGCTTCTGCAAGTCCTCAGCATCCTTGTAGAATGCAATGTCACCAATGGTAAGGAGGAGGATGTTCTTTGACATAAGAGCATCATTCCAAAGGAATGTCTCCACTTGTTTTCTGATATGCTCCTGAATGATAGGCTCATAGTTCTTATTGTCAGCAATTTCCTTGTCAGTACCAATCTCTGAATAGATACCATTGATTTTCTTTGCAGCCTCAAGAATACCATTCTTCTCCCAGTTGTCAAGGATAGACTGGACTCTCTCCTCAACACTCTGATGGATGGCTTTCTTGGCAAGGTCAATCATAGCAGTCTCTTCATCATTAGTAAGCTCTATACCATCTACTTTCTTCTGAAGCAACTCTGCAAACTTATTGTTATTGGCAGAGACAGTACCATCCTCCTCAAGGATAAGGGTTCTCTTTTCCTTTGCAGTGTCAGTATTCTCCAGATAGCTATTGAGTACAGGAAGGAAGCAGAACTTCTTTCCATTACTGTCAAAGTTCTTGATGAACTCTGGTGAGTTCTTGGAAAGGTTCCTCATCTTCACAGTCTGGATTCTACTGAGTTCCTGCAAGAACATCTCATACAAATCATCAGTAACCCTTTCCTTGTAATCAGTACCTCTGTAAGAGTAGAGCTTGATGAACTCAGATGAAGGCTTATTGGACTGCATGGGAACTCTATACCATGACATAGGAACTTCCTTGGGTCTGCCATTAAGAGTAGCATCCTCAGCAAAGAACTCCATGATAAGAGATACAGTATATTCCTGGTCACTCATATTTCTCATGTAGTTATGCTTGTTGAAGTTCAGCTCTACCTTATGGTCAAAAGCCTTTCTGGTACCCTCATCATTGGCAAGTCTCTGCAATACTCTGTTCCTCCAACCTTGCTTGATGTCAAAGTTACGCTTGCTGCTTTTGAACCACTCTGAGAAGCCATACTCTTTCATTATGAACTCCTTGAAGTCATCACCCTTTAGATATTTGAACTTATCCATCAGCTTGGTCATAAAGGAAGGAGTGATGTAAGACTGGTACATCTTACCACTGTCATAGAAGGCATTGACTGCTGTATCCTCTGCCTTCTCCAACACTGGTGCAAGGAACTCCCTCATGGCTTTACTGATGTTGAAGTCGCCATAATACTTGAATGGGTCATAGCTCTTGAGCTTACCTGTATTCAAGGCATTGGCAGCCTTGGTCAAGTCATTAGTGATGTAGCGCAAGTCATTTGCCCAAGTATTGATATTGTCAGCATTGACTGCTTCAGAAATCATATCCTCAGTAGCCATATAGCCAAGACTCCTGCAAACAGCAAGCACATTGTCAATAACCTTCTTGGTAGTAGCCTCATCAATCTCCTTGGTTGCAGATACTATGGTATTGATTCTTTCCATCTCATGCCTTGCCTTGAAGAAGTTGAAGGCATTGTTTTTACCAACAGTATCTTTTGTACCTAAGAGTCTGCCATTGATTCTCTTTTCAGTAAACAAAGGATGCTCACCTACTCTGAACTGGGCAGTAATACTCTTTATTGCCTCTGAAAGGGCGGGATGGCTGTTCACAGGAATACTCTTATATTTGCCATCCTCCATCAGTACAATGGAATAGGATTGGAAAGGTTTTGCAAATACTCCATAGAACTGACTCTGAAAATCAGTTTCCTTACCACTCTTGTCAGAGAGTTTTGTAATAAGCTGGGAGAGCCAAGGGTTGCTTGCCTGCTTTACTGAGAGTTTGGCTACCATATCTTCAAGGGAAGAAGAGCCTTGTGCCCACCTGAGAAGACTGTTGACAGCAGCCCTTGGGTTTACCCTTTCTGCTATCTGCCATCTACTGAGTACCTTATTGCCATCCTTGTCAAGGACAGAGCATTCATGGATACCCTGCCTTACAAGGGCAGACATAGAGTTAAGAACATCAATGGTTCTCTGCTCCACTTGCCAATGCTCCTGCTCATCCCTCTCTCCATTCTCCCTTGCATAGTCAGGGTCATTGGAGTAATCATTGAAATTGTCTGTGTCAATCTTAGGAGCATCAGTAGTGACGAAACTATCCTTCTTGGAATAGTCCTTGGTAATGCCAAAGCCCTCATTCATGGCAAAGACATCTGCTGCAAGGTACATCATGGCATCCCAGTTCTTACCAATCACAAAAGCTTGAGCCAAGGTGTCTGTGTCCTTATAATCAGCATATTTAGGTTCAAAGAGCCTCTTGGCTCTATAAATCATGTTGTTGATGCCAATAGTCTCTACTATCTTCTTCCTTGATGCAGTTTGGAAATTCAACTTGAAGTCCTGACCATACTGAATCTTGGCAAGACCCTCTTCCTCCTGCAACTGTGTGATAAGGTCAGACAGTTGATTAGCTATCTGCTCTGCTACATGACGTATATCCTGTGCAGTAAGAGGACACTCCAGCTCCTGCAAGTCCTTGTTTTCAAGCAAGTCATTAAGCTGCTGAACAATCTTGTCATGCTCAGCCAATGCCCTGACTATTGCCAGATTTTTCTTGTCTCCCTTGGAGTCCTGCTTGTACTCCTCTTCACTTGTTGCTTCCAGTAATTTGTCCATTTGATTGAGAATGTTTTGATTTGCCTCCTCAGGATTCTCCAGGGACAACTGGGCATCAAGTTCCTTCAAGTAGGAGACCTTCCACTCAGCATCCACAGGAGTATCTGTATAGAGGTCTCTGTAGTATTCATAACCTGGAAGAGAAACCATCTGTGCAGTACCTTCTGCTAATGAAGGTTGCTCTGTATTAGTCTCTGCTTCCTCTTTCTTTGTTGTGTTTTCTTGGGTATAGATTGCATTGGAGGCTTCTTTCAGGTTGATGCCTTCAGTGAAGTCCCTTACAGTCATGTGGTTGAAATCCTTGAGAGTAAGTTTGTCAAGTTCTTCCTGTGACCAAGAGCCAAAGGTAGCCTTGAGGTCTTTCCAGACATCAAGAATCCACTGCTTGAGTTTTTCAATGATGCCTTCCTGACCTTTCTCTTTGGCTAACTTTTCAAGCAGTTGCTCACCACCTTCACCTGTAAACCTTGCATGAACCTCTGAAGCAATGAGATTGGCAAGTTTCTCTTGTGGGAGATTTATTGACTGCCATTGCTTGCCATAGTTAGCATCATTGAGAATTTCATTCCACAATGATGTCTGCTTCATCAGTTCTACACCTCTCTGCCAGAGCTTGGGATTCTTCTGCTGAACAGTTCTGTCCCAAAGATGAGTGTACTCATGGATAGGATGCTCAGGAAAAATCTTTGTTTCATCAAGATAGATGTTACCATCCTTGTCTACAAAACCATAGACTTCTCCTTGAGGAGTGGTAAAGTTTTCTATACCATTCCAATCCTCTGTAGTACTGAAGGTTCTACCATCTCCATCTACAAAAGTTATTCTTCCTGTAGCAGAGTCTCTCTTTATTGCACTCCATTCTTGATGTTGGCTGCTACCATCATTACTCTGGCTTTGCTTGGATTCTCCTTGTAATGTTTGTTTATCCAGTCTAACATTGTCCCCATTTGCTTCTCTGTCTTCAACATTGAAGCTATCGCTATTATATTCTCCTTGGGTAACTTCATTGCGTGTAGCCCATCTATCAGGAGATTCTGGAAATCCTTTTCTTTCTCTGTCATTGTACTCATTCTTTATGTTATTGTCAATTTGGTGATACTCAATAATATCATACTCTCCTGCACCCTTATAGTTTACAGTATACTCATAATTGGCTGTTTGAATAATATCTCCATAAGCAGTATTATTACCATACTTAGTTATCAATGCACTGCTAAGTGTAGATACTTCACCTTTAGGTAAATCATGCTTGTTGATGTATTGCTGCAAGTACTCCAGCTTATGAGTCTTCAAGAACTCAGCCATAGCCTCTCTGTTCAGGACATTGATGCCTTGACTCTTCAGATGTTCTATTAACTGCTCTGAGATAGTAGGTTGCTTCT
>CAVGEN010000109.1:0-13821 GCA_963628185.1 Waltera intestinalis
ATTTCAAAGGAGAGCTGACTTGTAGCCCTCCCTTGAATACGTGTACCCATTTCAATATGACTGAGTAGTTACGGTGAAATTACGAAATTGTTAATGAAAGTCAAAATCCCAAAATAATTATCGAAAAGTTTGGTGCGAAAAACAAAAAAGCATACCTTTGCAGTGTTCTATTGAAGTAGTACACTAAAACATTACAATTATGATACAGATTAAAGACATTGATTTCAAATATCCAGGCGGCAAGCACTTGGTGTTTAGAGATTTCTCTTTGGAACTCAAGGAGAACAACATCTACGGATTGCTCGGCAAGAACGGAACGGGCAAGAGCACACTGCTCTACCTTATCAGCGGATTGCTCCGCCAACAGAAAGGCACCATCCTCATGGACGGGCTCTCGGCGCAAGAGCGCAAGAGCGAGATGCTGAAAGACATCTTCATGGTGCCCGAGGAGTTCGAATTGCCCAACGTCTCGCTCTCCACCTACGTGAAGATGAACCAAGGATTCTATACCAACTTCTCACAGGAAGTATTGGAAAGCTGTCTGAAGGATTTTGACTTACCTCTCTCTCTCAAGCTGAACGAACTCTCGATGGGACAGAAGAAGAAGGTGTTCATGAGTTTCGCACTCGCCACGGGTACCCGCTTTCTTCTGATGGACGAGCCAACCAACGGTCTCGACATCCCATCGAAGAGCCAGTTCCGCAAGGTGATAGCCAACAACATGACCGACAACCGCACCCTCGTCATCTCCACCCATCAGGTACACGACATCGAGTCGCTGCTCGACCACATCGTCATCATGAACCAGAGCCATCTCTTGCTCGATGCCTCTGTAAGCGACATCTGTGAGAAATACAGTTTCGAATATCGCACCCCACAGGAGATGGGCGACACCGTACTCTACGCCGAGCCAACCCTGCAAGGCAACGCAGCCATCTGCAAGCGACAAGAGGGAGCAGGCGAGACACAGATGAACCTCGAACTGCTCTTCAACGCAGTTATCAACGGAAAGTTAAACGAATAAAGGCTTTACATCATTATTACAAAACACGTAGGGCGACAGCCCGAATAAAAACATATAATTATGAACAAGACTTTTGATTTACATAGATTGGGATTGGTGATGCGCTGGGATATACTAGGCAATTGGAAACATCACGCCAGTGCCTTGATTGGACTTGCTGTCGGTACCACGCTCTTTTGCCTCATTATGCTTTACAACATTGGAAACCATGGGACTCACGACCCAGAAGCCACCAGCATTTACTATCTGGAGAGAGTGTATGGCTTTTTTATTACTATAACTTTCATCGCCTTTTATGTCATGGCATCTTGCATTTTCACCAATATGAAGACCAAGCAGAAGAGAGAAGGATTCCTTATACTGCCAGCCAGCAATCTGGAAAAGTTCATTTCGCGTCTCCTACTAATGCTGGCTTGGGCCATCGTCAGCCTGATTGGAGCGCTCATCATCGCCGACTTTATCCAGTTTATCTCCAGCTTCTTCCTCTCTCCTGGTTTCCACCAAGAGATTGCATGGCCTACCATTCGTCACTTCTTCGAGAGTGTCTTTAGTTTCAAATATTGGGAAAGAGCTACAGTCATCTACTCCTTCTTGCTATTTGTGCATTCATTCTTTACCCTCGGAGGAGCCTTTTACCGCAAGTTACCAGTACTGCTGACACCTTGCACAGGTTTGGTGCTATGTATCGTCTTTGGATATATCTGTAACGAGTTGGCAGAGTCAGGCCTTCTGCACATCAACCTCAACCATGGAAGTATGGCAGATTATTGTTTGACAGCAATTTCCACAATAGTACTCCTCGCCCTCTCAGCCTTCAACTACTGGGCCTCCTATAAGATTTTCACCCATATGCAGGTTATCTGCAACAAGTGGATCAACCTTTAAGCTCATATTTAGACTGAGTTTTAAGGATTATGCGTCTAAAGATTGAAAACTAAGATTTGAAGATTATGAATTTCAGCAATGACAAAGCCATATACATCCAGATAGCCGACCGCCTCTGCGACGAGATTCTGGCTGGGAAATATAAGGAAGACGAGCGAATACCAAGCGTTCGTGAATATGCCGTGCTTCTGGAGGTGAACGCCAACACGGCAGTGAAGGCATACGACTTGCTAGCCACCGATGAGGTTATCTACAACAAGCGAGGATTGGGTTACTTCGTTTCGGCAGGATCCAAGAAGCAAATCAAGAAGACTCGCAAGAAAGAGTTTATGAAGGAACGGCTCCCAGAACTGGCTCGACAGATGATGTTGCTCGACATTTCCATGGATGAAGTGAAGGAGGAATTGGAGAAATCTTTGAAGAAAATGCAACTTTCCAAAGACTAATGCCGTCTAAGAAGAAAATAAATAAAAAATTATGTCACTGATTCACTTAAAAGACATCAACAAGACTTACCAAGGGGCACAACCCCTCCATGTCTTGAAAGGTATCAACCTCGACATCGAGCGAGGCGAGTTTGTCAGCATCATGGGTGCGTCCGGATCGGGAAAGTCCACCTTACTGAACATACTGGGCATCCTCGACAACTACGATACGGGCGAATACCTTCTCAACGATGTCTTGATAAAAGACCTCTCGGAGACTCGTGCCGCCGAATACCGCAACAAGATGATAGGCTTCATCTTCCAGTCGTTCAACCTCATATCGTTCAAGACCGCCGTGGAGAACGTGGAGCTACCTTTGTTCTATCAAGGAGTAAGCCGCCGCAAGCGTCATGAGCTAGCCATGGAATACCTCGACAAACTGGGACTGACGCAATGGGCAGACCACTACCCCAACGAGATGTCGGGCGGACAGAAGCAGCGTGTCGCCATCGCCCGTGCCCTCATCACCAAACCACAGATTATCCTCGCCGACGAGCCAACGGGTGCCCTCGACTCCAAGACGAGCGTGGAGGTGATGAACCTGCTGAAGGACTTGCACGAGAAAGACGGCATGACCATCGTGGTAGTGACACACGAGAGCGGTGTCGCCAACGAGACCGACAAGGTCATCCACATCAAGGACGGTCTCATCGGCAGCATCGAAGAAAACTACGACCACCATCTTGTGTCAAAGGATTACGTGAAATAAGTAATATGAGAGAATTAATTAAAGAGATTTGGAGCACATCGAAGCGCAACAAGCTACGCACGTCGCTGACGGGATTCGCCGTGGCATGGGGCATCTTCATGCTGATATTCCTGCTGGGAGCAGGCAACGGTCTCATCAACGCCCAACTGCAACAAAACGACCGATTCCTCGCCAACTCCATGCTGGTGTTCGGCGGAAGCACGTCGAAAGGCTACAACGGACTGAAGGAAGGGCGCACCATCGAACTCAACGACAAGGACCTGGCCATCACCAACCATACTTACGCCAACTATGTGAACGACGTGGGAGGACAGTTGGAGCAGTCGAACGTCAATGTCACCTATGGCAACAACTATATCGCAGCCCAGACGCTCACGGGTGTATATCCCTCGCACGTCAAGATAGACAAGACGGAGATGATGGTAGGACGATTCATCAATGAACTTGACGTGAGAGAACAGCGCAAGTCGATCGTGCTCAGCAAGAGCCAGGCCAAGGAGCTAGCCAAGGACTACCGATTGCTCGTGGGCAAAAACGTGAAAATCAGCGACATGGCGTTCAAGGTTGTAGGCATCTACAAAGGTGACGAATCGCAACAGAACAACGAGGCGTTCGCCGCCTTCACCACAGTGAAGACTATCTACGGCAAAGGCGACGAGGCTGGCACCATCGAGTTTACGCTGAAGAACCTGAAGACCAAGGAAGACAACAAAGACTTCGAAAAGAAATACCGAGCCAGCATCAACACCCACCACCAAGCGGCACCCGATGACGAGCAGAGCGTCTGGCTCTGGAACCGATACTTGGACAACATCCAGATGAACCAAGGCATCGCCATCATCCAGACTGCCCTTTGGATAATAGGTCTCTTCACCCTCCTTAGCGGCATCGTGGGTGTGAGCAACATCATGCTCATCACCGTGAAGGAGCGTACCCGAGAGTTTGGCGTCCGCAAGGCCATCGGTGCCAAGCCGTGGTCGATTCTGAAGCTCATCATCACCGAGAGTGTCATCATGACCTCGTTCTTCGGTTACATCGGAATGGTATGCGGCATAGCCGCCAATGAAATCATGGATGCCACGATAGGTCATACCACCGTAGATACCGGTCTCTTCAAGGCTGCCATGTTCGTGAACCCAACCGTAGGACTTGGCACTTGCATCGGAGCCACCATCACCATCGTCATCGCCGGAACCATCGCCGGTCTCATCCCTGCCATCAAGGCGGCGAAGATTCGGCCGATAGAGGCACTACGGTCTGAATAATGTTAAATTCATTCTTGCTTATACTCTATTATATATAACAAATGAGATTCGACTTAGATACATATAAAGAGATACTCGACACCATCACAAGGAACAAGAGCCGCAGTCTGCTGACGGGCTTCGGCGTGTTCTGGGGCGTGTTCATGCTCATCGCCCTGATGGGAGGCGGACAAGGACTGAAAGAGATGCTGCAAAACAACTTCGCCGGATTCGCCACCAACACCACGATTATGTGGTCGCACCAAACAACCAAGCCCTACAAAGGATTCAACAAGGGGCGATCTTGGGAGATGGAGCTTAGCGACATCGAGCGACTCCGCCAACGTGTGCCCGAGCTGGATGTCATCACCCCTCTCCTCTTCAGCGGACGGAAGACCGTGGTGTATGGCGACAAGACCTTCAGCGGTTCCACCCAAGGCGTAAATCCCGACTATGCCCAGGTTTCCATTCCCAAACTGTTCTATGGAAGGTACATCAACGAGATGGATGTGAAGAAGCAGCGCAAGGTGTGCGTCATCGGCAAACAGATATACAAGAACCTTTTCCCTGGCGGTGGCGACCCCTGCGGCAAGAGTGTGAGAGTGGATTCCACCTATTATACCGTGGTGGGCGTGGACTATCGTTCTGGCAACGGCGTGAATTTCGGAGGTCGGGCCGACGAAACCATCACCCTGCCCCAGTCGGTATTGCGGACAGCCTACAACCGAGGCAATGCAGTCGACATCATCGCAACGACAGGCAAGTCGGGCGTGGTGATGAGCACGATCACCCAGCGCATGAGGGAGACCGTGGCAAGGGCACACTCCATCGACCCGACAGACGAAAAGGGTCTGATGGTATTCAACACAGAGGTCTTGTTCCAGATGCTCGACAACCTCTTCAAGGGCGTCAACTTCCTCATCTGGATGGTGGGCATCGGAACGCTCCTGGCGGGAGCCATCGGCGTGAGCAACATCATGATGGTGACGGTGAAGGAGCGCACCACGGAGATAGGCATACGCCGGGCCATCGGAGCCACACCGAAGATGATACTCTCGCAAATCATCTCCGAGAGCGTCATCCTCACCTTGGTGGCAGGCATGAGCGGCATCCTCTTCGGTGTCGCCATCTTGCAGATGCTAGAGGTTGGCACCACCACAGACGGCGTTGCCAGTGCTCATTTCCAAGTAAACTTCTGGACTGCCATCCTCTCGGCAGTCCTCATCTGCCTCCTTGGAGGGTTGGCAGGTTTGGCACCTGCCTGGCGAGCCATGAGCATCAAGCCTGTGGATGCGATGAGAGACGAATAAACAATGTTAAGTGTTGAATGTTAAATGTTAAGTTATAACAGAAAATATAAGATATTTACGATATGAAAAAGTATTCAAAGTTGATTGTAGCGGCTATCGTCGCCTTGATTTTCATCGGAACCTTCGTGTTCCTCTATCAGAAATCACAACCCAAGCCGACGGAGTATCAAGAACTGACACCTAAGATGGCGGATGTATTGAAGACCACAGTTATCACGGGCAAGATAGAACCTCGCAACGAGGTGAACGTAAAACCCCAGATTAGTGGTATCATCACCGAGATTTGCAAACAGGCGGGCGACTTCGTGCAAGCGGGCGAGGTGATAGCCAAGGTAAAGGTCATCCCCGACATGAGCCAACTCAGTTCGGCTCAGGCTCGTGTGCGCCTGGCTGGCATCAACATGAAACAAGCACAAACAAACTACACCCGCGAGGAGCAGCTCTACAAGAAGCAGTTGGTCAGTGCCGACGAGTTTGACAAGATAAAGCAAGCCTTGCAGCAAGCCAAGGAGGAAGTTGTTGCCGCAGAGGATGCGCTCGAAGTGGTGCGCGATGGTGTGTCGAAGAGCAACGCCAGTGCCTCTTCCACCCTCATCCGTTCCACCATCTCTGGCATCATTCTCGACATCCCCGTCAAGGTGGGTAACTCCGTCATCCTCGCCAACACCTTCAACGACGGTACCACCATCGCCAGCGTAGCAAACATGAACGACCTCATCTTCCGTGGCAACATAGATGAGACGGAAGTGGGAAATCTTGTGACAGGTATGCCGATGAAGATTACCATCGGTGCCTTGCAGGACTTGAAGTTCGATGCCGACCTGGAGTATATCTCTCCGAAGGCAGTGGAAAACAACGGTGCCAACCAGTTTGAGGTAAAGGCTGCCGTCCGTTCCGTCAAGGGTGGCAAGATTCGTTCTGGTTACAGTGCCAATGCCGAGATTGTATTGGCGAAGGCTCTTCATGTAATCACCGTTCCGGAGAGTGCCATCGAGTTTAGCGGCGACAGTACCTTTGTATATATCATAAAAGGTACGCCCGAAAAGAAGACCTACGAACGCCAGCAAGTGGTCACTGGTTTGAGCGATGGCGTGAACATCGAAATCAAGAAGGGCTTGTCGCTGAAGGACAAGGTTCGTGGTCCGCAGATTGTCGCAGACAGCAAGGAAGAGTAATGTCAGAAAAAGTCCATTCACGCCGATAAAAAACATGAATGGACTTTTTCACAATCTGGGTTGACCGCTTCCTTATTCTTCTCTATCCTTGATTTCAAGTCGTTTCATTTCAACACTAGCAGATGTATTTACCTTTTTTCTTCTTGCCACGACATCGCCCCCATCCAAAGATATTACAGTGTCGCATGCCAAGCTATCCTTAGCACCAGCAAGTTGAGCATTTTGCGCATTCAGTAAATTTGTAAATACAAAAAACACCCAAGTCATTAAAATTTTCTGCATTCCCGTCATTTTATATTACAAAAAGTTGAATTAAACCTTTTTTCTACCACAAAGGGATTAACAGAAGGCCTGCTAATCCCTTTATTCTACAAAACTATTTTATTTGTTCAACTTCCACGTCACACCGTCCTTAGTGTCTTTCACCTCGAATCCTGCATTGGCGAGGGCATCACGGATTTGGTCGCTGGTAGCCCAGTCTTTGGCTGCCTTGGCTTTGGAACGAAGGTCGAGCACCATATCCACCACCTTGCCATAAGCCTCCTCGCGGGCATCGTTGTTGGCTCCCTTCTCGCTCTTTAGACCTAAGAGGTCGAAGGTGAAGAGACTCATGGTCTCGGTGAGTTCCTTCAAGTCATCGGCTGAGATGTTGGCCTTATGGTCGAGGGCTGTATTGATGATGTGGCAAGCCTCGAAGAGGTAGCTGATGACAAGCTGGGTCTGGAAGTCGTCGTTCATCGCGTCGTAGCAACGCTGGCGCAATTCTCTCACAAACTTTTTCACCTGTTCGTCGCTCTGCTTAGCCACGGGCACACGTCCCAAGTCGTTCAGTCCGTTCATCAGTCGCTCCAATCCCTTCTGGCTGGCTTTCAAGGCATCGTTGGAGAAATCCACTGTGCTGCGGTAATGGGCTGAGAGGATGAAGAAACGGATGGTCATTGGCGAGTAAGCCTGCTCCAAGCTGTCGTGGCTGCCAGTGAAGAACTGTTCCAGGGTGATGAAGTTGCCGAGGCTCTTGCCCATCTTCTGACCGTTGATGGTAATCATGTTGTTGTGCATCCAGTAGCGCACCATCTGGTCGCCCTGCGAAGCCACTGCCTGGGCAATCTCACACTCGTGGTGAGGGAAAATCAAGTCCATGCCACCTCCGTGGATGTCGAAGTGGTTGCCCAAGTACTTGCGACCCATTGCCGTACACTCGCAGTGCCATCCTGGGAATCCATCGCTCCAAGGACTTGGCCAACGCATGATGTGTTCTGGTGAAGCCTTTTTCCAAAGGGCGAAGTCAGCCTGGTTTTTCTTCTCGCCTATACCAGCAAGTTCACGGCTCTCATTGATGATGTTCTCCAAGTTACGACCAGAGAGGATGCCATACTTATGGTCCTTGTTGTACTTCTCGATGTCGAAGTAGATAGACCCATTGCTCTCGTAGGCATAACCATTGGCAAGGATTTCCTTCACCAGCTGTTCCTGCTCGATGATGTGGCCCGTGGCATGAGGTTCGATGCTAGGCGGCAGCACGTTGAGAGCCTCCATCGCATCGTGGTAGCGGTTGGTGTAGTATTGCGCAATCTCCATCGGCTCCAACTGCTCCAGCCTTGCCTTCTTCTCTATCTTGTCATCGCCCTCGTCGGCATCGTGCTCCAAGTGGCCCACATCGGTAATGTTTCTGACATAGCGCACCTTGTAACCCAAGTGCCTGAGATAACGGAAGAGTATATCGAAGGTGATGGCAGGGCGCGCATGGCCTAGATGTGGGTCGCCATACACGGTGGGGCCACAAACATACATGCCTACATTGGGGGCGTGCAGCGGTGTGAATCTCTCTTTCTGACGGGAGAGCGTGTTGTAAATCAATAATTTCTGTTCCATACGTATGAACCTTTCTTATTATGTGTTATTACTTATGGGTGCAAAATTAATGTTTTTTTCTGAGTTATCAGACCAATTGCCTACAAAATGTTTGGATAATCAGGAAAAATACCTCGTTTCATGAAAATTTACAATTCCTCGTTTCTGTCATCATTCCTTGCCTTTTAGGGCTTCACGTTGCAAATCATTCTTTTATTGATGGGCAATCCTATTTCTTTCCAGCCAGCAAGCCCTTGATGACGGCATTGGTAAAACCGCATTGTTCCATGGTGTTGAGACCCTTGATGGTACAGCCGCCGGGGGTGGTCACCTTGTCGATGGCAGCCTCGGGATGCTCGCCGGTCTCCTGGAGCAGTTCCACGGCTCCCTTCACGGTCTGCAGCACAATCTTCTGGGCATCCTTTGCCTTGAAGCCCATCTCTACGCCGCCTTCTACGTTGGCTCTCACATAGCGCATGGCATAGGCGATGGCGCACGACATGGCGGTGGCAGCGGGGAAGAGACGCTCCTCCATGATAAGGCTCTCACCCAGTTCGTCGAAGATGTCGGTCACTTGCTTGGTCTCCGTGGCGGAGGCATCCACGGGGGTGATGAAGGTCATCGACTGCTGGTAGGCGATGGCAATGTTGGGCATCACGAGGAAAAGCGTCGGAGTGCTTCCGTCCTTGTCGAGCCATTGCTTGATGTCGGCGGATGGTACGCCGGCTGCCACAACGACGAGCTTCTGACTCTTGTAGTCGAGCACGTCCTTGATGCCCTTCAGTGTCTTCTCCACACACCATGGCTTTACTACCACGCACACGATGTCGGCACCGTGGCAAGCAGCCTCGTTGTCGAGTGTCACACTGGTGCCGGCTTCGGCGAAGTGGTCGAGTGTGGACTGGTTGTGGTCTGATACGGTGATATCCGAAGGGGTGAAGGCTTCGCTCTTCAGGAGTCCTTCCACCATGGCACCGCCCATGGCTCCAGCCCCGATTACTGCTATTTTCATTGTTCTTTAATATATTATGTTGAATATGTTATAAGCAAGGATTTCCCCTGCCGTTTCGTTTCACGATGCAAATATACTACTTTTATTTGAAAGTAGGTACGGTTGTATGCAATATTTCTGGCAAAATAGCAGGCCTTAATCCATTCCCATTCTCGAAGTATCCACATCCTTTGTATGCTTCTGCTTGTAGTTGCCTGTCTTGTAGATGACGGAGATGGAGGCGGAGGTCCAGTTTTGCTTGATGTTCATGTGGTAGTCTTGGTTTCCTTGTGTGGATTGTGTGGTGAAGCCTCCGTTGAAGATGTTGCTGCCTGTAGCCTCAATGCTCCATTTGCCATTGTCGGAAGCCCACCTGAGCATGGTCTTGTAGTATGCCGCAACCGTTATTTTACCTCTTTCCAATCCACAAGCCCCTGGCCCTCGCTGTCGAGTTCCACGGCGAGGGCGACGACCTTGCGCTTGTCTGCCTTGAAGGGTTCGGCGTACTGGTTGGCGGAGATTTGCTTCTCGGCGGCAGCGAGGCCGCCGTTGTTGGAGAGCTTCAGTTCCAGGACATAGATGATGCGGGGCGTATAGACCACCATGTCGATTCGGCCGGTGGCGAGCATGCGCTCCACTTCCACCCGGCAGCCGATGGCATTGAATATCGTGCTCATGATGAGACGATAGCGCTCTTCCATGTCCATCGAAGCGAGCTTTTTGTTGCTGTAGGGCACATCGGCTATTAATGCCTTCAGGCATTTCTTCGCCTCGGGGAGGTTGCCGAGTTGCAAGGCAAGCATCAGGCTGGATTGGGCAGATTGTATATCTATATTCTTTCTCATGGTGAGTGCAGGCAGTACGATTTCGTAGAGGGCCTGACGCACCTCATGGTTGGGGAATCCAAGAATATATACTCCCATCTGGTAGTCCTTGATGGTGAGATAGCCCGACTGGTAGAGGAACAGCTCAGCTCCTCCGCCCGTTACGTCGGATGTCTCGGCTATCGTGCCCAACAAGGCACAATGGTCGAAGTCCTTCAGGCGAAGTTCCATGTCGTCAACGAACTTGGGCAATAGCGAAGTTGAGCCGGATGATGCCCAATAGTTCCTTATCTTGCCGTCTGCCAAGGAGTTGACGAGACTGTATGGGTTGAATACATCCACCATGTTGTCTGCACTGAAATGATAGCCGTCATAGTTGGCTTTCAGTTGTTCCAGGGTCTCCTCTGCCGTCCAACCATTCTTTTTCCCCATCGCCTCTATCTCCGGCATGAAATTGTCAGTAATCTCTTGTTTCGTGATACCGCAAAGGGCGGCGTAAGGCGCGTCGAAGCTGATGTTGCTGAGATTGTTGAGCACGGAGAAAAGGGAAATCTGCGTAAACTTGGTAATGCCCGTGATGAAGACAAACTTCTCGTGGCGGTCTTCCGACTTGAGAACGGCGAAGACATCCCTATACACGTCTCTGCAGGCCTCGTGCAGCGGTGTCTTCCAGGAATGTTGCAGTGGGTTGTCGTATTCGTCGATGAGCACCGCCACTTGCTGCCCGGTCTTGTTATAGATTGTCCTGATGATGTTCTTGAGGCGGACGGTCAGGTTGGCACCTGGGCGCACTACGATGCCATATTCTGTCTCGTAGTCGTAGAAGGCATCGTCCAGGTATGTACGTATTCCCTCGGGCGTGGCATTGGCGTTACTCATGTCAAGTCGGATGACGGGGCGCTTCACCCATTCCTTCTCCAATTCCATGATTTTGAGCCCCTCGAACAGCTCCTTCCTGCCCTCGAAGTAGGCCTGGAGGGTATCCACGAGCACAGACTTGCCGAACCGCCGCGGGCGGCTCAGGTAATTATACTTCTTGCCCTTGTTGGCAAGGTTCCAAACCAAATCGGTCTTGTCAACATATAAGTACTTTTCCTTCCTTATTTCTTCGAAGGATTGTATGCCAACCGGCAGTCTTCTTTCACTCGTTTCTGTCATCATATTCCTTGCCTTTTGGGGTTTCACGCTGCAAATATACTGCTTTTATTTGAAAGTAAGGGCATTGTGCGAGTAATTTTATGGCAAAATATTTGGAGGCTTGGAATAAAAGGTGTATATTTGCAGCATAATTACTGTTTAAAATGAGGAGGTAAATATGGATAGATACCAGACTATACGTGTAATCCATGACTATATGTCTAAGAAGCCTGTGTTAAAGGCTTGGATATTTGGGTCTTTTGCTCGGGGGGAAGAAAAAAGCCAGAGTGATATAGATATTCTCTTTGCGCCTGATTTTGAGCATGGGTCGTTTACATTGCTTACCCATGGGGGAATGTATGAGGATTTGAAGCAACTGTTGGGGCGTGAGGTTGATTTGGTTGTTGAGGGTTCTTTGCGTCCGTATGCGCAGGAGAGTGTAGAACGAGATAAAATCTTGGTCTATGAGAGAGCCTGTTAAGTAATAATAAAAAAATAAGTTGGTACATTTCTCAGGGCGCGAAGAAACAATTCCTTGCCTGAGTGGTACGGCGGGGGTGCCGTACCTCATATAATTGCCGTTTCTGACAAAGAGGGGTAACTGTAGGAAGTACAGCGCCCTCGCTGTACCACTCAAGCAAGGGGGGTATCCAAGTTTGCCATGTCTTGCTTGTTTTAATCGTTGATGATTTCCCCATACCTCCTGAACAGCTCGGCCACGCACTCGCTCTCCGTCATCTTCGCCGCAAAGCCGTAGGCTTGCATCACGAGGCGGTCGTTCTGGCGGTGGGCCTGCAGCAGCTCCTTGGGCATGAGCGTGGGGTCGTAGAGTTCCGCCAGGGAGGAGTCGGGATACAAGGCCCTGGCGTCGAGGATGGCCTGGGCACTCTGCCCTATCTTCTCCTTTTGCTCTGGCGTAGGCGACGGCCAGGGGAAGTTGTTATACACGATGTCCTTGCTGTAGCGATAGTCGCTCTTCAGGCGACCGCACACGGCACGCATCCAAGCCATGTGGACGTTGCTCTCCAGGATGGCGAAATGGTAGAGGGTGGCGGAGGGGATGATGAACAATAAGTCCGTTGGTATGGTGTCATCGTGCAAGAAACCCATTGGCACATAACGCCTCCTTTCCGACGAAACTTTCGGAACGGCAATATAGTCCGTCGGATTGTTTGTCTCACGGAATAAGGTTGGCGTGTCAGCAAGTTTCCGTCTTCCTGCATCTGGAGAACTTTCTCGGTCTTCTTTGCATAATTGGACACGGTTCATCACCAAAGGCATAGCCTTCAATTGGTGCGGAGTCGTCTCTGTCAACCAAAGACACCAACGCTTCTTATTGTTGATAAATTCTGAAGAGCCCAACAACTTTTTAATGTATGGCTTGGCGTTTGGCTCTCGCAAAATAAATTCGTCATAGTCTTCTTCCTCTATAATAAGATGCCCACCATCCGCTGGTCTGTTTCCTGTTGTCATATTGGGAACGGAAGAGTCTTTCGGTTTCGAACTACTTTGGATAAATACGTCGGGGGCATTGGTAAGATACCCATTGATATTCTCCACCTCGCTCACTTGCCCATTTTCAAACAACAGCTTAGGTTTATTATTAGGTGCATCCGAGAATCCGACAATCACGCAATGCACATGCGCCTTGAGGCTCGCCTCGCTATCCCATCGGAAGGTGCGGTAGGCGAAGTCGATATGCGTGCCGAACATTTCCTTGAGCGGCTTCCATATCGCTGCCACTTGCTCGCCCTGCGTGATGGAATTGGTGGAGACGAGGGCGGCACGGATTCGGGTGCCCTGCATCATCTGGGCAGCCTTGTAGTACCATGCCGCCACATAGTCTATCTTGCCGGCGGTCTTGAAGGGTTTGCCTTTCTCGTCCACGAAGACGCTGAGCAAGTCTGCCTTCTGCTCCTTGCTCTGCAACGAATAGCCCACAAACGGCGGATTGCCGATGATATAGTCCAGCTCCTCCTTCGGGCACACGCTCTCCCACTCTGTCCGCAGCGAGTTGCCCTCGTGGATGTTGGCGTAGCTCTTCAGGGGCAGGAAGTCGATGTCGTGGTGGATGATCTTCTCCGTCTCCGCCATCATCTGCGCCTCGCTGATCCAGAGGGCGGTGGTGGCCACGGTGACGGCGAAGTCGTTGATCTCGATGCCGTAGAACTGGTGGATGCTCACCT
>CAVGEN010000110.1:0-13544 GCA_963628185.1 Waltera intestinalis
ATGCCTTGACTCTTCAGATGTTCTATTAACTGCTCTGAGATAGTAGGTTGCTTCTTTGTTTTTGTTTCATCCTCCGTAATGTTCTGTTCAGGATGCAAAGGGGAGCCTTCCTTCTTTACATTGTTGCTGATAATGGTAACAGTGTCTGTAGCTCTTGATACACCTACATACTCAAGCTGCTGCCTCTTATTGATAGTCTGAAGAGTAGGTTGGTTAAGGATGGAATCCTCCTTTGCAGGAGAAGAAATATCCTCACCAAGACCCAAGTCTACAGCCTCGGAAGCATCATCATTGGAAGCAGTACCTGTAAGGTCATTACCCATTTCTACATCATCCCAGTTTACAGCTTCAAAGTTAGATATGTTATTGTCCTTTGAGAATCTTGCAATATCCACATCGTCAAGAAGTACATGGATAAATGTAGAACCTTGTGACTTATGGACAGTCATGGCATAGCCAAAGTCAATGACCTTCTTGGACAGCAAGTTACCCTTGCTATCCTCAATATTATCATTGATAAACAAGAAGTCATCTATAGCATTGATTCTTGCAAGAACTTCAGCCTTGGCTTGCCTGCCAGATACTTTCCTATACATTTGCCATAAGAACTGTTTGTCTTCTGACAACAGCTTGGCAACTTCCCTGTTTTGAACATTGTTCTTAACATCAATGTAGTCGAAAATATCTACTTTGCCCATAGAGTCTGTCATGGTAACAGGTATAGCCTCCATAGTAAGAGTATGACCATCTTCAGACTTGATGCTTACAGTCTTAGGCTTGCCAACATTTGTAACCTTATAAACTTCAGAATTGATAAGTCTGTAGGACTTTGACCTCCAGTCATATCCCCACTGAGCATAGCCCATCATAGGTTCTCCTACACGAGGTACTGGAGAGTCACAACCAAGAAGGTCTCTCACTTGCTTGTTATAAGCAGCTACTGCCTTATTAGAGTATGCAAGGATTCTGAAATGGTTAGGGTTATCCTTCAAGCCCTTGACATAGTGCTCTACTACTTCATTGATAGCATCTTGATGAGAAGGTGTGATGTATGCCACACCCTCCTTCTTGCTGTTGAAGGAAGATTCACCAGAGAGAGGCTTGCCATTGCGGATGTCAGTAGCTTCCTTGAGGATAGCATTGTCAGCAGTCCTTTCCACTTGAGTGAGCCTGATAACCTTACCATCACCATTGCGGAATACCTTTGAAATCTCAGTTTCACCTACAGGAGCCAACTGTGCTTCATCACCTACATAGATAATCTGCAAATCCTTTTTCTTGGCAATACCATTGATGATATGATAGTTCTCCTCATTAATCATTGATGCCTCATCAATGATTACAGTTGTACCTGGAGTAATATCAACATCTTTCAGATTATTGACCAAGTTCTTTGCATTGTATGAAGCCCCATTCATGTCAACCTCTACATTGATACCAAACAGCTTGTTAAGAGTGTTGGCTTTAAAACCAGCCTTGGAAACCCTCTCATTAAGTACTGCTGCTGCCTTATTTGTAGATGCACAGAACTCTACAGATTCTCCCTGCATAGTTGCTTTCTTGGCAATCATCTCCATAAGGGAAGTCTTACCAGTACCTGCATATCCACTCAAGGTCATAGAAGTCTCACTGGACTTCATGAATCTGTCCATCTCATTGAGAGCATCCACTTGTTGGGCATTAGGTCTGAAAGGAGCCTTGATGGTAGTACCATCTGCAAAGGTAAATTCCTGTGGTGCAGCCTTACCACTATGCTTCTTTTCTTCCTCAATACCATTTACAAGGTTATAGTCAGCACTCTCTTGTTTGATAGTAGATAATTCATCTTTGAGGTCTTTACTTGAAAGACTACTAATAAACTCTTGAAGGGTAGATTGAGAAGCCCTAGTAGAATCAGCATTTTTGAACATTGCAAAGCAATCAATAACAGCCAAGGTTCCATCTGGTTGCTTGATTACATTCTCAGGTCTAATATCTGTAACTATATAATTGTCCTTAGAATACTCTGCATTAACTCCTTCTCCTTTAGTATGAGTGAAACCTTGAGTAATCATAAAGTCCTCAATCTCTTGCATAGTTGGTATGATACCACTATCTATAATAAGAGGCTGTTCTACAATTATACTCATTCCATTATCTGAAGTTCCTACTTTTTGCATTGTCATTGCCGTGTTAGGAAAGGCTATATTGTGAATGAGTATTCTTTCCATCAAAGCCTTTGGGGTACCATAATGATTGAGGGAAATGCTTTTCACAACATTATTTCCCTTTCTCCATACTCTTGTTTCAGAGCCTGCAAGACTTTCTCCAAGTTTCTCCTCATAAAAATCATCAGGCTCAACTACTAATTGTTTGTTCTTTGTAGCCCAAGAGATTAATTCTTTTTGCTGTTTGGAAGATTCTTCATGTAATTGCTTTCGTAGGCTTTGGCTATTGCCTGCCTTTTCTTTGCTGCTTCTATCCAGTCCTTGCTGCTCATTTCCAATGAGGTTGAAGGTACTTTCAAAGATTCTTCCTGCTGATTTGATTGCTGTTTCATATTGTAATTTGCTTTTATTTTCGGAATATTGATGGTTGTCTTTTATTGTATTAGCATATTCTTCTACCTTGGATTTCAGTTGCTCATCAGACATAGAGTTGAACTCCCAATCCTTGGCATTATAGCCTTGTCTTAGAGTATTCTTGATGCCGTTGTATCTCATATAAGTATCTACATCAAAGCTACTGAGTGCCTTGTCAAGGGCATTCATAGACCTTTGGTAATAGGTATTGGTAACATGAAGACCAAGCAGAGACTTAAAGGCATCAATTATCCTTGACCAGAAAGACTTCTTCTCATTCTTCTGGGCAGCCTTGTTATCCCTGACAATGTTCTGTATCTTTGCTCTGAATACAGGATTGGCAAGTTCAGCTACAAACTCATTGACATCTGTAATGCCTCTTTCACCCTTGAGTATAGGGTTATCCTTGAGATCTTGGTACAGAGAGTTTACTTCTGTCCTGAACTGCTCAAGAGCCTCAGGTCTTCTCCAACCTTTAGTCTGCTCAGAAAGGGCATACATAGATAAGGTATGCAGCATTTCATGCAGAATGATAGGAGCTTTCTTATCATTCAGCATATCCCTCTCAAAGAAAGACTTCTTATAAACAATGCTGTTATTGTTGCTATACCTGCCTATAGTACCAAAGGGTAGGGATTCATCAAAGGAAATTCTCAATCCCAAATCCTTGGCAATGTTGAATACCCTGTCAGCAAGAGCCTTGGAAGTCTTGTCAGTGTTGAATCTATTGTAAAGTTCCTGTACCTTATCAATGTCATAAGACCTCTTCTCCTCAATGCCAAGGTCAATGGTCTTAGTATTCTTTGTGATACTGCCACCATCATAATCCTTGAAGAAGTCATCCCTACTATTAAGATACTCTATAGGCTTTTGTACCTTAAAGGTAAAGTTGCCTTTAGCATTTCTGTAATAGTGAATAGCAGATGCAGGGAAGAACTTAACAGCTTCCTTATAAGCCCTTTCAGCATCACTTAGGGTTCTATATTCCCTTGAATTACTGTATCTCAGTCCCCACAGTTTCCTTACATTCTTGCTAGGTTCCACATAAGAATCATCACCCAGTTCCTTTTGGATATAGATGTCTGTAGGAAAGAGGGTTTCATTCCCTGTCTCCAACCAATACTTGTGGACAATAAGCTCAAGCTGATTACCATCTACATTATGTTTGGTAATCAAATCCTTGAACTCCTTGCTACTTTTGTTTACACATCCCATAAATTATTGAATTTAATTTTGAGGCAAAGATACTAATTAATCAGCAAACTCGCACATATTAACTAATATCTTTATGTTATTTAAAGGGTTTCTTTGTTAAAAGTAAGGAGAGTACTCTATGCAGTACCCTCCCTACCTATGTTATTTGCGAGGAAGAATCTTCTTGTCAATCCAAGAGATGCAGTCCTGCAACTTATTCTGAAGAGTCTTTCTCTCCGCTATGGACATCCCTGCACCTTCAATGGCTGCACAGGAGTCACACTCCATCATCATTTCTGAGAGCTTGTTTCTAAGCCCTACTGTCCATTTATTTCTTATCATAATCTATTCATTTTAGTTTAGCCAATATTGCAACACATCTCCTCTATTTCCTCATAGCAAGACATATCGCTAAGTATGTCTTCAATGAAGGATGCCTTGGCTTTCCAGTATTCCAACTCCGAGATATATTCCTTCATTGATATGATGTCATCAATGTACTCTGGGTTGTCCTTTGCATACTTCTCATACTCAGTAAGTCTGGCTTGTGCCTTACTGATGTCATTAGTGAAGTCGGCAAGCACTGATGATACATCCTCACTGCTGAGAGGAGTATAGCTAATATCACTGCCACAATATGCAGGGTGGATATGCTCATCAAAGTACTGATACAGCTCTGTGCTTCTGCTGTATGAAGCCAGGATGATGTACTTCTTCTTTTCCTTCTCACTCTTCCTCTTGGGAACGATGTAAAATGATAAATAGCTACTCATGATAACCACATTTAATTGTTGTTGTCGCCCTCAAACACTACCTCCCATGCCTTATGGACATCAAACTTGGCAGCCAGTAGTTCAAGGGCTTTGTTCATATTGCTAGCCATAGCCTTGTATGTCCAAGGAGCTTCCTCGTAATAGGCTTGCTTCCATCCAAACAATCCCTTCTTCTGTATGACGTAGCTTACCTCGTCATTGAACTTGGTGATTTTGATTATTCTATATCTTGCCATGTATCAACTCCTTTATCTGATTAGCCAACTTCTGCATCATAGGATGTGCCGTTGGGCTGCATCTTAGCTTGAAGAACTCCTCCCAGTCACTCTCAAAGGCAGTATGGATAAGCTCTGTCTTAGTAGCCAGAGGTAATACATCCCTTGCTTGTTGAGGTTTCCAACCTTGTTTAAGCAGAAGAAGATAGTTATATTCAGCCTCTTCCAGAGAATTACTCCAAGCCATGTCATTTGCTCCAGGACCTTCTTGAAGTTTATTAGGACAATGAGTATTTACCCAGCTAGGAATAATGAATGTAAGTTCATTACCAAACTTATCTTTACTATAGTTGCAATAACGAGTGCTCTCTTCACATATACTGTGACAACGATGTCTGTTAAGCTCCCTACTAATACCTATAGAAGTAGTAATATGCACTGAGATTCTCTTTTCATGGAATACTGTAGGCTCACAGAGATACTTAAAGTCATCCTCCCAACTATGCTCCTTGACTACTCTGAAATTAGTGGTAATACAATATTCAGTATTGTTATCATCTGGTAAAACATTGGCTATATGTACTTTAGAGTAGGGATTGTTGAAATATTTCTTTGCTACATCATAATTTGTAGTATCCAGATATACAGTACCATGCTCCAGTGGACTCTGATGTCCCTTGATATTAAGCATATCCATAAACCGCTGATAGGAATCTTCTGTTGTTTTGTCTTCACTCTTGTAACAAAGCCTTGCAGCACGTTCTATTTGCTTATAGATACCTATCTCGCTTTCTGGTTGCTTCCAGATTTCTGCTGATTGATTAATTAATTTCATTATTTTTTCTCTTTTTATCATTTATTCTTAAAGTTAAGATAACCTCTCGAAGGTCTGTAGTCCTTCCTTATTGCCTCCGACAGTCTCATTGGTATAGTGGCTGCCCTGGTCTTCTTGTGGTAATACTGTCTTCCTGAACGGGAGACATATACCACTTCATTGCAGAAAGGACTCTGATAGCCTCCGCCTGGTTTGTCACCATTGTCTTGGTTTCCTCCCACATAGTTACCTTCCTCATCACAGAAGGCTCCTGTGTTTGCATCTATGTAGTAACCTGGGTATTTGTCACTCTCATAGATTTCTCTTCCATCTTCCAAATACATATTGCTTGGTCTTTAATTGTTTAATACTTGTCTAAATTAAGTTGCATTCCTTGTGTTTCTTACCTAAATATTTGCAGTATCTAAGTAAAATGCTTACCTTTGCAATCGAATCATTTGGAGTAATAAAAACTCTGTTCAGTTAATCTCTTTACCCTTTAAATAGCAAGAGATTCATAAAGCTCCTTTGTTGCAGCAAAGGGGCTTTTCACTTCTATCACAATACACCTGTGATTGTGCAGCTACTCCTTCTTATATTTGATCAATTATATGCTTGAGAAGGTCTTTCTTTGACGTATAGAATTGTCTTTCTAAGTCTTTCTCAGTCAGGCAAGAGCTTCTATCATCATTTATCTTGTAGAACTCCTCGAATTTCTCAGAGCCATTATAGTGGGGACCTTCGGTGAATGATATTCTTATGCCAACTATCTCTGCCTCTTTTACATTGCCTCCTCTCAAGTAGTAGAGCTTTTGCCCTACCTGATACTTTGATTCATAGTCAATATGCATAATACTATTTTTAATTGTTACTTACTAAAGCCCACTCCTCCAAAGATTCTTTGAAACAGGCTTCTTTCCATATACATGATGGGGTTCTCCAAGTGGTTTCTGTCCTTGAAGTCCTTGGACACTCCCACAAGCCTTCCTGTCCTGTAAGGGTTGCTTCCAGTCTCCCCATCACCTACCTCAATAATCATTGCCCCACCTTGGTCAATGACTCCTTGGCACTGGTCACACAGACCTTGGTAGATATCCCTTGGAGCTTCCTTGTCTCCCTTTAGCTTTCCCAGCATGGCTATTCCATAGTCCTTGCCACAGCAAATGCAGTGCAGGACTGATGGGTTGACACCATGCTTGGGGCTTAGTTTAATGCTGTTCTTTGTCATGTCAATCTTCTTTTACTACATCCAAGTCATCCACTACCCAGCCTCTTGAGGCATTGAGAACAGAGAGGCAATGCGCCATTTCCTTCTTGGCTTTTCTCCTCTCGTGGCTTGGAATATATGTTAGTTCCAGCTCATCCCTCAGACTTTCTATCTTCTCCCAGCAGAATTTTTGTAGTTCATCAAGCAGGGTGGGGATGCCAAGAGCCTTGCCATCTCCCTCAAACTCTTGGATGAAGTTGGTGCCATCGAAGTTATATTCTCTATCCTCGCCATTCAGGCTGCCGCTCACATCTCCAGAGGTCTCATAGTTCTCCACCCACACAGGCATTGTCTTGCTCATGCAGTAACACACGGAGCAATCAACCTCTATAGGCTTGTTTTCCTCCTGGTTCCAAGGAGCTTCCCTTTGCTGAGTTTGTGTAAGCATTGGAATATTATCTTTCATAATTACTTTGTTTTAAGTACTTGCTTCTATTGTATAGTTCTCAAAGTCGTCGGAGATGGATTGCAGGGCACAGAGGTATTTCTTCACACCCTTGAGCAACTGTTCGTAGCTTCCCCAACCATTGTCGGGATTGTACTTCTTGAAGAACTCCGCATTCTCAAGGAGTTCCTTGTAGCATGATGTCACATCCTGTAGGTACTCCATGTTGGGAACCTCTATGCCAAGGTTGTCCTTGGGATGCCAGATAAGGTCATAGAGAGATATCATGCTTCCACTTTCCAAGGACAGATGGCTTCTTGTGGGCTTGCACTCCAATGCCATATCTGTGAGGTTGTGGGTGAGGTTCAGACGGAAATACTCGTCATCCTCATAGGAGTTCTCCTCGATGTCCTCGGGATTTACGTCAGGAAAATACTTCAGTACCTCCTGCTTTGTCTCAAGTTCTTTCGTCTCCCCATTCTCTCTGATATAGATACCTGTGCCTCTGTGAAGCACTGGGGTCTTGCTTGTGATATACAGGTTCAAGCTCATTGCTTCCCTCCTTTCACAAACTTACTGGAAAAGTCGCTGCATTCCCTTACATAGAACCCCTTGCCGTCAGTATATAGGGTGGAGTCAATCCATTCCCCAGTGCTAGGATTCTTCATCTTCAACTCTCCAAGGTCAATGACAGCATAGCTGTGACCATTCTTGGGATAGTACCAACTGAGGTTTTCCTTCCATAGCTCACTGGCTTTGTTTCCATACCAAGAAATCTTCCCTAGCTCCTGGGGCACCATGTCCTTGTCACCTATCCTCCAATTATACTTGAAGGCGTTAAGCTCGCAGAATACGGCGGTCTGGAACCAGCCTTTCTTGGCTTCCATGATGTCTATGCACTCCACTGGCAGCCCATTTACCGTCGCCCCTTGGTAGTGGGAGGGATGATTTACCATCTCCTTCTGTGTCTCCTTGCTCTGGGTGTGGGAGAGGGAAGCCTTGTTGTAGTTCTCTATCTTCTCCATTTCAAGTACCTCCCCCTCAATCTTCTCTATCTCACGAAGAATATTGTTCATCGCCACATTGCCCATGGTAGGCAAGTATGACTGCACTGTGCCCTTCAAGACTTTCAGCTTTAATCCTATGTTCTTTATCTTGTCCATGTTAATACTTGTATAATGCTCCTTTACTCATTGCCTCCCCGAAGAATGATTCCATGAATTTATCATGTAGTACAAATTCCTCGGAGCCATCAATCTCATTAAATATCCAGTAATCCCCATTCTCGTTTCTGCTTATATCCTTTGAGCTTCTAATGCCAAAGTTAAGTTGTATGAAGCATCCAAGGGGATATTCATGGTTTCTCTTGCGAAGCAACTTGTCAAGCTGCTCCTGCGTCTCTATTCTCTGTGGTTGTCTCTTCATGACCTTCTGATTCCAAATACGTATAACTCACTTCCTTCAAGCCATCAATCTGCATATCATAGCCTTGCTGGGCTATCTCCCTAGCATGGTTCATCGCCTCTGAGATGTTGTCTGCCCAGAGGAGAACCTTGTACTTGATGGACTTCTCACTGCCGTCATCCTGGTGGATGATGTCTCTCAGTGTCACAATGAATGTGTCTTCTCCCTCGTACTGGGCAACAATTTCTTTCACAATGGACTGTTTTAGACCAGTAATCTCAAAGTCCTCCACAGCCCCATCCTGCTTGTTTCCCTCAAGCAATGCCATTACTGCATACTCTGCCTCTGCGAAGACTTCCCTGTCAAGGAGATATGTCTCCAGCTTCTTCCTTACCTTGCCATCAATAATCCAGGCAACCCTTGTCTTTACCTCAATAAGCATATTCTTATGGTTTAAATGTTTGTTACAATGTGGCAGCCTTGGGAAGACCTCCCTGCTTCATCTTGTAGCTGATGTAGCCATTGCGGGTCTCCTCCAGCTTTGCCACTATCTCCTTCTGCGTCCATGACTCCTCCACAGGAATCAATGGTGTCCCTTGGTAGGCAATGTATATCTTGCCGTCAAAGTCATCCAAGCATATCACCTCATGTGCCTGCATGGTGATGCTGTTATGCTTGGAGGTCTGTTGTTTCTCCCTGAATGTCTTGATTAATTCCATCATTTTGTTCTTTGTCATTGTTACTTACCAATCGGTAGTCATCGGATTGCTCATAGGGAATGCCCTCCTTGTAGTTGGGACTCCAAGGATAGGACTTCTCCATGGCTGTTCTGAGGGTCTCTATGTCGGTGAGCTTGCTTCTTACTGCATCGGCAGCCTTCTTGCACCTTAGGTTCTGCAAGTTTACGTCAGTGGCTTTCCTGCTTTGCTCAAAGACATTTGAGTATGTGGCATCAAGTACCAGGGTCTCCCACTTGCTTGCTATCTCCTCTATGTTGTATACATGGAACAGCTCAGTGACATCCATTCCCCTGACGAGCTGGTAGTCCTTGCAGCACTGCTTGAAGGTGACTGCCGCCATCCCGAGCATTGTCTGGATGTAGCATAGTGCGGCATAGCAATCCACGTGGCTCCACTTTGCATTCCTGAAAGAGATGTAGATAGCCCTGTGAAGCTCCTCCTTGTCCTCCTCAAGCAGCTCGTCAATGTTGTCACCAAGGATGTTCATATATCTCACGTTCTGTGCATTCACATCCATCAGTACCCTAGGGAGCTTGTCAAGCTGCCTGCCTATCTTGTTGATGTCTTGCTTTGTCTTATGCCTGTAGAATGCCTTCTCCTTCTTGATGTCATCAATATAATCAAAGTAGGCATACCTTGCCATGATGATGGAAGGCAGGCAACAGTACTGGAAATATCTCCAGATGTCAATCAGTTCATCTTCTGTCAGCCTCATATTTATTCTCTATCTAATTCTAGATTTAAAGTAATAGTTAAACTTACACAACCTAAGAAAATAAGGAATCCCCAAGCACCATCATGTAAGGTTATTACCATGTATATCATGGCTGCTATAATAGCTAGATGAACTAGACATATCAATAATAATTTAAAACACTTCATAACTTTATACTTATTAGTGGACCCAATGGTCTGATATTTCACTATCAGAGTCCAATACCAAAGTCTTCAAGAAGGGCTTTGCTGCCTCTTTCATTACTTCTCCTAATTTAGCATCTGCTATTTCTTGCAATTCCTTTGGACACTCTATGTTAAGCTCATCATGTACTGGTATGCAGAACTTGATAATGTTGAAATAGCCATTATCCACTACCCAGTCAAAGAGCATCTTGCAGAATATCTTGAAGATAATGGCACCAGATCCTTGCAAGGGGCTATTACAGGCATTCTTTTCATACTTGGTCTTTGCCTTAAAATGGGTAGATACCTTTTTGGCAATGCTATCTCCTGTACCTTTATGATAAGCCCTATATTCTTCCCAAAACTTGGAGTCAAAGGACTTCTGCACTTTCTTCCAATACTTCCAATCCCACCAATAAGACTTATGTCCTGTCACAGGAGAGATGAGAATATAACCATGATCTACAACAAACTTCTTTTGAGCTGCCTGAAACTTGGCAATACCAGGAAAACCTTTCATGTAGTTATCATAGATACTCTTTGCTTTTTCTGGAGACATACCATATTGTTGAACCAAGGTACTGTCATTGCCTGCGTAGGCAAAGCAAAACTCAGGTCCCTTAGCCTCCTGTCTAAGATGTTTGTAGAGCTTCTTAATATCCTTAATAGGAGTATCTCTTGGTATGTCATCTACATATAGCATATATGCTACCATACTATGCATATCTTCACCCTTTAAGAATACATCCATCATAGCTTTATCTTGAGAGAAATCTGCCATAAGGACACTTTCTTCTCCCTTATAGTCTCTGGATATCCATACGTTACCCTTCTCTGCACAGAAGCAAGCCCTTGTGAGTTCATCAGCAGGGAGATTCTGTAATTGAGGATATGCACATTTGAGTTTGGTATCCTTAGGAGCTGTCTTAGAAGAGCATGGAAGACCTTTCAATTTGGCTAATGAGACATTTTGTTGTTGGGAACCACATGCCAGTCTTCCAGTGTCAGTGCCTAATGACCTAAAGGTAGTATGCACTCTGCCTGTCAAGGGATTGATGGCATTGAGGTAGTTTTGTCCATAAGTTGTGCATACCTTGTTAGCTTCTGAATAAGCTAGATATGTATCATAAAACTCTGGATTGACATCTCTTTGTGGCTTCAGCACAGAGGCATCAATACTATCTTTTTCTTCCTTGGTCTTCTTGTCAATGCCTTTGCAGTTGAACCCCAATGCTGTAAGGAAAGGAATGATTTGAGGAGTGCTATTCCAATTTATAGTACACTTAGGAGTTGTGTCATAGCCAGCCCAAAGGTCTCCTTCAAGATTAACTTTGAAAAATCTTTTGTCTCCAAACTTAACCACATAGTCATTGAGCTTGGCAAGGGCAGTGTCTCTTTTTAGTGCATCTTGTTTCATCTTTTCTTGCCAGAGAGCCTCATTCATGTGAACCCCACACCATTCAAAGTATGCCTTCACAGGGACAAAGTTGCACTCTATCTGTGCAGCTTTCACCATATTTCTCTGCTTGAGAATGTCCAGTTGCATACACATTATCTTATATAGGGGTTTGACATCCCCAGCACCATAGAGCACTGTGGCATCATCTATTCCTCTCCAGATAATCTCACCTCTGACAGTTTTATCCATTTCTTCATTAAGATACCTATGGCATATAGCCTTCAAGCTAACACCACTATAATGGGAAATAAACTCTGCTGCATTAGGGGCTGCTTGTTCTATGTAGGCACTCTTTTGTTTGGAGTTGAGAGAAGACCAATTAGGATTGGCATCTACTGCCTCACAATATTCATTGATAATATCCTCATTCGCCCCTATCATAAAGCTAGGGAAGCCTAAATATAGCAGTTGCTCAATGGTAATACAGTCATATACTTTTCTAGGAATGATACCATGCTTGAAAGCAAACTTACAGTCAAAGGCTAAGTTAGCTCCTATCAAGAATGTAGATTCCATCTTTGTCTTATAGGAGCTAACATCTATTGTAGAGCAATCCACAATTATCTGAACAGTACCTTCTATATTACCAAATTGCCACATTAGGTCTTTGTCTATGTGGCAATCAAGACCTGTGGTCTCTGTGTCCCATTGCATCATCTTCCAATCTTTCATAATGGCAAGAGATTCTTCAACAGAGATTACTTCATAGATCTCACTCTCAAATAGCTGCTGGTTAGCTGTTACAAGGCAAATCATTTCTTACTATAAGCTATTAGTTCATCAAAGTCAAGGACATACCCATACTCATTGAAGAACTTTGAGCCTAGGATGCCATTGATGGTTACCCCTGTCTCCTTCTTGATGGAGCCAAATGCAAGGCTCATGTCCTGCACTACATAGGGATACTCATACTCCACATTCTTATAGGACATCTTGAGGGTACATACTCCTGTAGTAGTACTAATGCCTTCTAAGCCTAAAATATCTGTAGTCTGGTCAAGCATCCTATGTTCAAGGCTCTTCAGGAAGGTCTTGTCAATCACACAATTATTGGAGCCAGTGTCAAGAAGCATATTAATCTTCTTGTCACCTTGCTTGAATGTCACTACAGGCAGCTCTGCCAAGTCAAGGGATTCCTTGAATGACATAGCATTTGAACGGATGTTGAATAACTTCTTTACTATTTTCTTAATCATACTTTCTTCATTAAAGTTGTATTTACTGTAGTATCCTTGGTATCAATTCTGATATGAAGGTCATCACTAACTATCATATACTCTGTGTTACTGCTGCTGAATCCCATATTGGTGAGGATATCATCACCATCAAGTTCCTCAAGCTTGTGAGGAACTTCCTTGATGACGGTCTCAGCAGTCTCATAGTTCAATACTACTATATACATATCATTTACTGTTTGGTTCTATACTTGTCAGAGCCAGTGCCAATGCCTCCTCTATTCCCACCTTCAAGGTTGTCTACCTTGACAAGCTCTATCTTTGATGAGAAGAGCCACTTGAGCTTCTGCCACACAGTAGCCTTCTGGGACAGCTGAATCCTGAACTGGCAGATAGGAGTGCCCTTTGGAATGGTAATGTTTCTGGTGGCAATGCAAGGGAATTTCCAAGTATCCTCATTCCCCCTGTAGGAAAAGTCCACAATGCCAAAATGGTTGGTCTGCATGATTCCCCACTTCTTGAAGGTAGAACTGCGAGGTACAATGACTGCCTCAAAGCCTTCAGGAATTTCCATGGCAACACCAAGTTCCATCAAGCCATAGGTGAACACCACATCCCTGAATCTGTCAACCTTCTGCTCCTCGTTGTTCTTCTGCT
>CAVGEN010000111.1:0-12486 GCA_963628185.1 Waltera intestinalis
ACAAGAATGGGCAGAATGGAGGTGTTGCCGACTTCGATGACTTCAAGGTGGAGGAGCCTTTGGCTGATAGAACCGCCAACATACCTCTTGGTAAGAAAGTGCGTTTCTTTAATCTCGCCGATGGTAACTTAATGGATGCCACTCGACATGGCTTGATGCACGACTCATGGAACAAGGCTGACAAGCGGGCAGAAGTTACCTTTGAGGTTGTGGATTCAGGTAAGGGAACGATATGTCTGAAGACTGCCGATGGAAGATATGTATATATCGCAGGCGCAGGTCTGTCAGGTGATGTTCGTCTTACCACAGATGCTTCTAAAGCAGAGAAGTTCGTATGGCAGGATATGCTTTATAATCGCTGTATGTTCCTTTCTCTGAAGACGCAACGATATGTAGGCAAGCATCCGAAGGATGGAAGTCCTTATTCTGCCGATTTCCAAGGTGCAGACGCAGGTATGAAGAATGGGTGCGTTTTCCGTTGGGAAGAAGTGGAGTAACCTAAAAAGTCTTGTATGCCGAAGCCTTTTGCTCTGTTTGGGCGAAAGGCTTTGGCGTATTATTCGAAGTAAAACGTAAGGGCTATCATTTTGCAGTGTGTTTTGCAGGCTGCCATCGTATAAGGCAACATACTCTTGTCCTTGATGTTCTGGGCATGGCTCTTGTCGTAGG
The DNA here is from genome assembly GCA_963628185.1 of Waltera intestinalis. Lineage (GTDB taxonomy): Bacteria > Bacteroidota > Bacteroidia > Bacteroidales > Bacteroidaceae > Prevotella. The sequence continues at coordinate 670 of CAVGEN010000111.1, forward strand.
AGTCTGTGATGCCATACATGAACTTTAGTTCAGGGCGTAGCTTGAAGAAGGGAAGGTAGAAGTCACAGCCTAAGCCTACTTCAAGAAAAACATCCGTTTTTTTAAGTTTCATGTAATCATCTTTGGTTCCGCTGAGGTTTATCATCGGATTGACACCTGCCATGATATAGGGACGGTGGTTGTTGAACCTAGGGGCAGAGAAGATGAGGTCGATGGCTGACGAGATATATGCAGTTTTCATCTCTTGCCTCTTGTCATCTTGATTCTCTTCGCCTTCTTTGGGGGCTAGGTTATGAAAAGTGAGATGCCTGGTTCCGAAATACATGGCTGGTGCAATGCGGAACTGGAAGTGGGTGCTGAGGCGGAACTCTCCCAAGACTCCGACGGTAAAACCTGGATCCCATCGGTCTTGATCGACAGAAACATTTGAGTTAACTTCTTTGCCATCTTCATCTGTATAGGTTACAAGACCTGTGTTAAGAAACTCAATGTCTTGTAGGTGTGTTCCTACTAAAACACCGAAATGAAATGGACGCAAGTCTGTATATGGACGGTTTTCTACCGTTCTTTCTTGTGCTTTTGCTGTGATAGCAAAGAGAAGTGTCAAGAATATGTATAAGAATCTTTTCATATTGGTCAGCAACTTAATTAATCAGAAACTGATATAATAACGAGATTTATGTCCTCTTATTGCATATAGGAGAGTCCTTTGGCATCATCATAAGTAGGTATGCAATAATAGTCTGGGATATCTTTTTATTTCGAATGCGTATAAATTACAAAAAAAGTTATACCTAATTGTAGGTAGTATGAAAAATATTTCTTATCTTTGCATCGTCAAAAGTAGGTATTGCATTCCTTTCATGGAAATCATGCCTAGTACATATTATACTTAAAAATATTATTAACATTATAAAACATTATTATTATGGCTTACGTAATTGGTGACGATTGTATCGCTTGTGGTACATGTATCGATGAGTGCCCAGCAGGAGCTATCTCTGAGGGCGACAAGTATTCTATCAACCCAGACATGTGCACAGAGTGTGGTACTTGTGCAGATGTTTGCCCTAATGAGGCAATCAGTCTTCCTTAATCATAAGGAGATACTTTTAGTTACATAAAACAATTTGGGGCGGTTCATTTATTTGAACTGCCCCTTTTTGTGTTTTGTGTGAAGATGCTTGTGGCTAATGTTTTATAATTGAAAGATGACCTCTGTTATTATGCAAAAGAGGGTGTGCCAAGTTTCTATGGTACACCCTCTTTCTATAACTGAATAATGTATTTTGCTTATGCCCCAGGCTGAATGCCTGCTTTCTCGAAAGCATCCTTGGCAATCTTGTTGTCTGGATCCAACTTCAACAACTTGTCGAAGTAAGGTTTCGCTGTGTCGAAGTCTTGCTTATCGTAAGTATAGATAAAGCCCATGTATTGATAAGCTTGCTTCAAGTAACTCAGTTCGTCTGCGTCACACTGCTTTGCTTCCAACTCTGTGATGACTTCTTGATATGCAGGGATAGCCTTGTCGTCCAACTCATTCTGGAATGCAGTATTGCCTTCCTGCAACTTGGCAAAAGGTTTCAGTGTTGGGTATTTCTCTGCCAACTTTGCATACACACCAATGGCCTTATCGATGTTCTCAGCCTTTTTGGTTGGATCTTTCTTGGCCTTGTTGATATAAATCTCAGCCATTTTCATGAAATCTGTTGGTGCCGCATTTGGATTTTTATCCATGTATTGCTGGTTGTACTCCAATGCCTTATCCTCATCGCCCATCTCCTTGTATGCCTCGGAGATGTACTGCAATGGCTTAGGGTCATCTGCCTTCATTTCCAATGCCTTCTGATATTGTGCGATGGCCTCGTTGTACTGTTTGTTACCAGCTAATGCCAAACCATAGTAGCTTACAATGCTAGCATTCTTCTTAATAGAGTCTGTGTTCATTACAACATTTGAGTGTTGTAATGCTTCGTCAAACTTCTTCAAATCTACGGCAGCACGCATAGCCAACACACGCATGGCAGCATCCTTAGGGAACTTTTGGATACCGGAGTTGCAAAGCGTCAAACTTTCTTCCTTCTTGTTGAGGATATAAGCAGTGAAAGCATACTCGTAGTAAACATACTCTTCCAACGTGCTTGGTTTTGCCTTTGAGAAGTACTCGTATGCTTTGTCATAGTTGCCTGCACTGAAAAAGTTGTGGCCAGCCTCCGCTTCAATAGGATAGTCGGGATTGATTTCTCTCAGCTTATTCAAGGCATCTGCACTAGCCGCTGGGTCAATCTTGCGATAAACGTTGGAGTAGCTGATATAGCCTTGTGGATTTTTAGGATCCATAGTCATACATTGACCATACCATGTAGCTGCTTCACCACCATTGTCTTGCATAGCGTAGATGTCACCTTTCAAGATGTAGGCATCGCCGTAGTTCTTGAATTTGGCAATAACTGCATCCGCTACCAAATTTGCCTGGTCGTACTGCTTGTTCATTGCAAGAATGTTTCCAAGAGCAACCAATGCCTTAGGGTCTTTCTTATACTCTTTCTGGTAGTCTTTCAACGTCTTCTCCAAATCCTTTGGGTTCGAGTTGCCTGCCTTCAAAGTTGTCTCTATAGGCTTCAGTGCGTCTTTGTAGTTGACTTCCTGAGCCATCAGTGGAGCTGATAATCCCATTATCAATGCTCCTGCTACTAAATATTTAATTGCTTTCATAATTCAACTTATTTATATACAATGTTTGTCGTATGAATGCTTTTGCTTTATTGACGATTTTTTGTCCTTTAGGTTTATTGTCCTGTTGGAATATTTGCTACTTTTTTAATTATTTTTTATGTCAACCTTTTTATAGGTGATGTCACCTCTATATGGTAGCAAACCTGTCTTGAAAAGTATAAGTTGCCCTCTTGGACTTGTAATATAGTTGGCAAAACTCCAAGGCAAAGCCTTATGACCGTCAACAACAATAGCGTATAGTGTTCGTGCGAATGGGTATCTGCCATCCAACAAGTATGCTTGGTATGGTTTCCAACTGTTCATAGGAGTAGCTTTGTCTTTGACTGATACCGAAACGACGTGGATGTTCTTTTTAAATGTGCAGTTTGTCGAGTCTCTTTTGTCGTTCAACCAATTAGAACCAATTACGCCGAGGGCGTTAGGATTCTGGTCAACGTAGTCGATAACCTGCTTACTAGTCTTGGATGCCATGATTTCGGCACCAAATTTTTCTCCATGGAGCACAGAATCAACAACAAAGTTGGTTGTGGCTGACCTTGTGTTGTCAAACACGACTTCTATGTTTCCTCTTTTAGAACCAGGGATAATGTCACTCCATTTAGTTGCCTTGCCCGTTAAGATACGTTTTATTTCGTTTACAGTGAGACAAGTGTCATTGTTATTCTTGTTTACGATAAACGCTAAGCCATCGTAGCCAATGGGGAAAACAGAAGGAGTCACGTTGCTTTTTGATTTGAGATAAGCGATTTCGCTATCCTTGAGACCACGAGTGGTGAATAAGAGGGTAGTCTTGAAATCCTTAATCATCTGGAGTCCCGTAACCTCGTCGGTATAGAGCGGTTTGAGTTTTGCCTTAGGATATTCAAACTCAAACTGGCTTCTTTCTTCATCGATAATAGGACTTAAACTTTCATCGGCGACGAATTGGATCGACCCCGATGTCGGTGTATCTGTTCTGCCATCTTTGGCTTTCTTCTGACCACAAGAGTCGAAGAAAGCCAAAGACAACATTGTTAATCCTATAAAAATATAAGATGTTCTTTTCATTCTATTACTGCAATCTAAATACTACTGGTACAGTATATTTTACGCGTACTGCAGAACCGTTCTGCTTACCTGGCTTCCACTTAGGCATCGCCTTAACGACGCGCTGAGCTTCACGGTCAAGTGAAGGGTCAACCGAACGCATAACCTTGACGTCTGTGATGGAACCATCTTTCTCGACAACGAAGCCAACGATTACACGACCTTGTACGCCATTCTCTTGTGCTACAACTGGGTATTTGATGTTGCTGCTAAGGAAAGCCATCAAGGCTCCCTGACCGCCAGGGAATGAAGGCATCTCCTCTACAACGTCGAAGACCTTGTTTGCAACCTCTGGTTTTGGTGCTGGTGGTGGTGGTGGAGCTGCGACAGCAATGTCGTTTCTCACAGCCTCGACAGTACGGTCTTTTACACCTTCCTTGTCTTCGGCACCAACGGCTACCTTAGAGTCCAACTGATCCATCTGCTTAACTTGGTTTTCCTCTTTCACGAGGTCATCCTTCTTAATGACAGGTGCAGTAAATTTCTGAGTTTCACGAGCCACCGGTATCTCTTTCTTCTGTTCTACCTTAGGCTTGATTGGCTCAGGCTTCTTCTTCTCCTCCTTGGCCTGCTTCTGGAGTTTTGCCAACTCCATAGCTTCCATATAAGCTTGTTGCTCCTCTGCTTGCTTTTGTTCGATAACTTTCCAAGCCAAGAATCCGCCTACGAGTGCTGCAGCAATAATCAAGATGAGAAGAGACTTGATGTTTCGACCGGAGGTTCCCTTACGGAGCTGGTATGCACCATACTCCTTGTTCTTTCCAGCGAAAACCATATCGACCCATTTAGGATCGTAAAGATCAATTTTTGCCATTTCTTTCTTGTTTTAATTGTTAGTATTCATCTTACATCTTCACGCCTTTGGACTTGAGAAGTTTCTCGTCGTCTGCGCTAATCTTGTCGATGACATACGTACCAATGTTCAAAATCTGCATTTCATCGAGTGCGTCAACCATGTTCTTGTATGAAGCATTATCAGTAGGCTTGATGACGATGGTCAGAGTCTCAATCTTGCGACCGTTGACTTCACCACCCTTGATTTTACTCAACTTCTTCTGATAAACGCTGTCAGGCATAGCATTTGGATTCTTTGCTCGTTCAGCATTCAGTGCCTTTACCGCAATCATGATTTGCTCCACTGGATGCAAACCTTCACCTGTAGTGTGCTCTCTCAAGACTTTACGGATGCCACTGTTGCCCCATGTTGTCTCTTTAATCCAGTTAGGATCATCGTACTTAGGGGTTCCTGCGCCATAGTAAATCTTGTTGTCAGCAGCTAAGTAGAGCGTAATAGCACCAGACTCCTTAGCCTCGTTCTTCTGATCTTCTTGAGTATTCTCATCATTACTTGGCATTGTCAGCTCCATTGTCTGGGGCTTGCTTAATGATGTACACAACATGAAGAACGTGATAAGAAGCATGAGCATATCCACCATAGGCGTAAAGTCTACGCGGACATTAGCTTTTTTCTGTTTGCTTTCTTTTTTTGCCATTTATTCGTCCCCCTGTTTCTTTAACTGTGTAATCATATAGTAATGACTCTCGTCCATGTCCTGGAGCTCGTTCATCACCTTTTTCACTGTCTTATAAGGTGTAGTCGCATCAGCCTTGAGGGCGATTTTGATGTCCTCGTTGATGGTACGAGCTGCATCTACCCATTGCTGGAACTCGCTCATGCCACCATTGATGCTGTCGAGAGGAATACCTTTGGTCTGGATGTACTGTGGACGCTTGTTTGCGCCCATTGCCAAATATGAACTCAAATCGCTCATCGGCACACCGAACATACCCTCGCTCTTGAATGTCTCAACCTGCTTTGGAGACAATGTCACACCAAAGTTGCTTGTCATCGTGCTGAGGGTTGAACCCAGTTGGTCGGTATTGTCTAAACTCATAAAAACTTGGCCTTCGCCAGTTGGTTTTCCGGCGGCGTCCTTTTCAGGACTTACCAAGATTGTCAGCAGGCCGTTCTCTGGCACCTTGATCTCAGATACTGATCCAGGTGTGTTTACCTTTACAGGCTCGTTCTTCACGAAGGTGGAGGTGAGCATGAAGAAGGTAAGCAACAGAGTCATGGTATCTGCCATAGGCGTCATATCGACCCAGACGTCGTTTTTCTTAATTTTTACTTTACCCATAGCGATAAATTTTTAAAGGGTTAGCAAAAATTAAGCCTCTTCTGTGTGGTTAGCTTCGTATGTCTGAGCAATTGAGTAACCTACCTCGTCGAGTGCATATGTCAACTTGTCAACCTTGTTGGTGAATGTGTTGTAAGATACAACGGCACACCAAGATGTTGCGATACCGAATGCGGTGTTGATCAAGGCCTCAGAAATACCTGCAGAAAGTGCTGCTGAGTCAGCGCCACCACCTGAAGACAAAGCGGAGAATGACTTGATCATACCAGTCACAGTACCAAGAAGACCTGTCAAAGTACCAAGAGTTACGATTGTAGCGATGATTGGCAAGTTCATTGTCAATGTTGGCATCTCAAGCTGAGTTGCCTCCTCGTGAGCTTGCTGGATCTTAGCTACTTTCTGTGACTTCTTCAAAGATGCGTTTGCACCGCTCTCCATAGAAGCGTAAGCGTTCAAGGAAGCGCGTACTACGTTTGCTACAGAACCCTTCTGCTTGTCGCAGAGCTGGTTTGCCTTAGCGAAATCGTTAGCGTTCAAGGCTGCCTTGATGTTTGCTACGAACTTAGGAAGTGCGCCTGTACCAGTAGCGGTCTTGAGTGCCATCCAGCGCTCGATAGTCATAGCCAATACAGAGAGCAACAAAGTGTGGATTACAGGCACGATGACACCACCCTTGAAGATTGTACCCCAAATGTCGGCTGGGTGCTCGTTGGTTCCTGGATCCTGGAAGTGCATGTCGTTTCCGAACCATGTGAAGAACAGAATGAATGCGATGATAGCACATACCACGATAATCCAGAATGCGCCTCTTACTCCCTGAAAGCCCTCAGACTTCTTAGCTGGGGCTGCTTGTTTTGTAGTTGCCATAATTTTACTTTTTTAAATTATTAGTTAATAAATTTATTTATAATCTATGTTTGCTTTAGTTTACCTTGGGTGTTTTAACACTTTTGGGTTATCATTCTTAGTCATTCTTTGGCAAAGATAATAATTTAATAAGAACTACGCTCATAATTAAGAAGTTTTAACGAGATATTCTTCAAAAAATATTCAAATATCTCGCTAATTCTTATGTTTTCCTTCCAAAAAGTGCTATTTTGACGTTTTATTTGCCTACTTTAACTTGCTTAATGCCTCCTTGATTCTGCGGATGGCTTCTACGATGTTCTCGTCGCTTGTGGCATAGCTTATACGGAAGCAGTCTGGGTCGCCAAAGGCATCGCCACCTACGGTTGCCACATGGGCTTCCTCCAAAAGATACATGGCGAAGTCGGTCGAGTTGTTGATGGTGTATTCGCCGTAGCTCTTTCCGAAGTAGCTGTTGCATTTTGGGAAGAGGTAGAAGGCACCTTGTGGCATGTTGACCTCTAAGCCGGGTACTTCTTTTGCTAATTTCACGATAAGGTCGCGGCGACGCTCAAAAGCTTGACGCATTTCTTCTACTGCACTTTGGTCGAGTGTGTAGGCTGCCTCTGCTGCTTTTTGGCTTACGGAACAAGTGCCACTGGTATATTGGCCTTGTAGTTTGTTGCAGCCCTTGATAATCCATTCTGGACCTGCCAAAAAACCGATGCGCCATCCTGTCATTGCATACGCTTTGGAAACACCGTTGGCAATGATGACCTGATCTTGCATGTCTGGTACAGAAGCAATGCTATGGTGCTTGCCTATGTAGTTGATGTGCTCGTAGATCTCATCGGAAAGCACGAACACCTCTGGGTGCTTTTTGAGTACTTCTGCTAGATTGGCCAATTCCTCTTTGGAATATACGCTGCCTGTTGGATTGCTAGGCGAACAGAGAATGAGCATCTTGGTCTTGTTAGTGATGGCATTCTCAAGCTGCTCTGCTGTCATCTTGAAGTCTTGGTCGAAGCCGGCGTTGACGATGACTGGTGTGCCGCCAGCCAATTTTACCATCTGTGGGTAACTTACCCAATATGGGGCTGGTATGATTACTTCGTCGCCTGGGTTGACGAGAGCGAGAATGACATTGCAGATACCTTGTTTTCCGCCAGTTCCAACAATGACTTCATTGACAGTGTAGTCAAGGTTGTTCTCGTTTTTAAGTTTGGCAACAATTGCTTTTCGCAAATCAGGATAACCTGGGACTGGTGAGTATCTCGAGAAATTTTCATCGATGGCTTTCTTTGCAGCCTCTTTGATGTTCTCTGGTGTGTTGAAGTCTGGTTCTCCCACGCTCATGTTGATTACATCAATGCCTTGAGCTTTCATTTCACTACTCTTCTGTGACATCGCCAGCGTTGCTGATGGTGCCAATCTGTTTAGACGATCAGATAATTGTGCCATAATTCAAATCTTTTGTTAATGTATTTGCGTGCAAAATTAAACAAATTATTTCTTCTAGCGAAGAAAACATATCATTATTTCGTGTTTTGACATGAAATAATAACATCTTTTTTATCTATTTGAGGTGAAGGGTGTGCCCCATGCGGTCTCTCTTGGTCTTGAGATAACGCTCGTTGTATTCGTTTGGTACAATTTCGATAGGCACATTTTCAATGATTTCCAGTCCGTACGCTTCTAGTCCAACTCGTTTGACAGGGTTGTTGGTAAGGAGTCTCATCTTGTGTACTCCTAGGTGGCGAAGCATTTGTGCGCCGCAACCGTAGTCCCTCTCGTCGGGCTTGAATCCGAGGTGGGTGTTGGCATCTACGGTATCGTAGCCCTCTTCCTGTAGTTTGTAGGCGGCAATCTTGTTCATCAGTCCGATACCTCTTCCTTCTTGCTGCATATATACAACCACGCCTTTGCCTTCTTTCTCAATCATCTGCATTGCCTTGTGTAATTGTTGGCCGCAGTCGCACCTCTTGCTGCCAAGGATGTCGCCGGTAGCGCAAGAAGAGTGTACTCTTACCAGGATTGGTTCGTCTTCTTTCCATTCTCCCTTGATGAGGGCCATATGCTCAAGACCGTTGCTGGATTGTCGGAATGGAATCAGGCGGAAGTGACCATCGTCGGTAGGCATGTCAACCTCTTCGCCTACTTCGATAAGCGATTCTTTCTTCAGACGGTATTCTATCATGTCCTTGATGGATATGATTTTCAAACCCCATACTTGTGCAAATTCCAATAGTTGTGGAAGTCTTGCCATTGTTCCGTCTTCGTTCATGATTTCCATCAGGGCGCCTGCCGGATACAAACCTGCCATGTTGCAAAGGTCTATGGCTGCTTCTGTGTGCCCACTGCGGCGAAGTACTCCGTTGTCTTGGGCATAGAGTGGGTTGATGTGTCCAGGACGGCCAAATGTCTGTGCCGTAGAGCTAGGGTCAGCCAGGGCTTTGATGGTTTCTGCGCGGTCGTGCGCCGAGACACCAGTTGTGCAACCTTCAAGTTTGTCGATTGTTATGGTGAACGGCGTGCCCAGCACAGATGTGTTTTCTGACACCTGATGTGGCAAGTCTAGTTCGTCACATCTGCTGATGGTAATTGGGGCGCAGAGTACGCCACGAGCATGCTTGAGCATGAAGTTGACTTTCTCTGCATCTATTTTTTCTGCTGCGATGATGAGGTCACCCTCATTTTCGCGGTCTTCATCATCTACTACGATGACAAACTTTCCTTCTTTAAAGTCTTTTACAGCTTCTTCGATGCTGCTGAGTTTTAAATCTGCCATATCTTTGATACCTTATTATAATAGTTACATATCTTTTATTCTGTTGATTATCTCGCTGTTGGTCTGTGCGATGACTTTTAGGTCGCGCAACAGTCTCATGCGGAATCTCCACATCCTTAAGTACAGCATGATGCCCACAGGGAAGATGATGGCAGCTGTAATGTTAAGCCATTTCCTCTCGAATGGGCGGGTGTGCGCTTTGGTGGAGAGTATCGGATACTGGTTGATGCCATGCAAGATGTACTTGTTCTTGGTGTTGGTCAAGTCTTCTATGGTTTCTTCCAACTCGGTGTAGATTCGCTCGATTTCATGGTCGGGCTGATATTTAAAGAACACATTGACGAAGTTTGGTAATCGCTTCAGATGATATACATTATTATATATAGTAATATCTTCTGTAATCTTTGCCAATCTTTCAGAGTCTTTTTGGTAGTCTGGGTCGTTGATGATGACTTCCTTGCCAAATACGTGCCTCTTCAGACGCAGCCCTAGGAGTTTCATGAAGAGCTCCTTGTAGGCGTCTATGTTGAATACGGAAGAGTCGTTGGTGGCTTTCCATGTGACAAACATGGCCAAAGGTGCCATTACGGCTGTAGCCAAGCCTTTTCCAAACCATATAGCCCACATGCCACTTCTTGACATGCGATATCCCATGTTGTCTAATATAAAATAAACAATGAATACGAGCACGGAGATTACAACAGGGAATCCCAATCCTCCTTTTCGGATGATGGCTCCCAGTGGAGCCCCGATAAAGAAAAATATCAGGCAGGAAAGAGCTAGCATAAACTTACTAACGGCTTCTATCTGGTGTTGTCTGATGATATAGTCGGCGTCATTGGTTATCATTCCTTTGAAGTCGAGGTCGTTGGTCTCTTGCTGTACGTCTGCCAAGGCGTTGTTGACCGTCCTCATTTTTTCATCTTGCGTGTATTTATTAAATAAAGTGTCGATGTTAAACGTCTTTGACAAGCCTTTCTTGATGGCAGCGATGGAATCCTTTTTGTTGAGCTTGGGGATTCTGTAGTATCTAGTGTTGGCTTCCGCAAGGAAGTTTCTGCCAACAGAGTCGTATGCTTGGTTGAGAGAGTCGATGGCGAAGGTGATTTGCGTCAAACTCTTTGCCTTGGCGTTGTTTGACAAAGATGTGGCATCTGCCATGTTGAAGTCGGCGTCAAAGTCTAATACGATACGTTTCGTGATAAAAGTTTCCCTTCTGTAAGGCACGGCGGCACTGTTGCCAATCTCGCTGCTTTGCATATTCTCAAACCATTCGCCGCTCCACAATGTCAGCAACAAGTGCTTCTTCTCTGCTGTACTTTGCAGCATGGCAGAGTCGGCAAGGATAATAGCCGCATCCTCGTAGCTGTTTGTCATTCGATAAATCATAACACCATATAGTTTGCCCGTATTGATGTCCTTCTTTTGTACGTAGAGGTTGCAGTTAGGGATGCCGTCATAAAAAATACCTTCTGGAATCTCTAACTCCGGACTCTTTTGCTTCATGGAGATGAGCAGTTGTGTGAGTTTCATGTTGGCACTTGGTCCGATGTTGTTTTGGAAGTAGAACGAACCAAACATGATGATGATGGTAATGACGATGAGCGAACGGAAAGATTGCATCAATGAGATGCCAGCGGCTTTGATGGCTGTCAGCTCAGAACTCTCGCCGAGGTTTCCGAATGTGATGAGTGAGGATAGTAAAATCGCCAAAGGCAAGGCCTGAGGAACCAGAAAGAGTCCCATGTACCAGAAAAATTGTGCCAAGACTTCCATGGAAAGTCCTTTTCCGATGAGTTCGTCAATGTATCTCCATAAGAATTGCATCATCAGCACAAACTGGCAGATGAAGAAAGTTCCAAGGAAGAGCAAGCCGAATTGTTTGGCTATAAATATGTCTAATTTCTTAATTCGAAGCATTTTATTTCTTTATGGTGAACTATGGTTGTTGGGCATCCTAGTTCTTTATCGTTTGCAAAGGTAACATAAAAAAATAAATTAGCCTTCATTTTTGCAGTTTTTATATAAATTATAGGTGTATAATGGAGAAAAAGAGAGCTTGAAATACGAAAAATGCAGTTTTTTTGAAAAAACTTTCGGAAAAATTTGTTTAATCCGAATAATTGTGTTACCTTTGCACCCGCAAATGAGAAATCACTTTGCTGTATGGCGGGATAGCTCAGCTGGTTAGAGCGTCGGATTCATAATCCGGAGGTCGTGGGT
>CAVGEN010000112.1:0-12289 GCA_963628185.1 Waltera intestinalis
GCCTCTGCGATCTTGAGCATCAGGTCAAGGGAGAGGTTTTGCGTTCCTTTTTCGATGCGGCAGATGTTGGAACGCTGGGTTCCGATACGCTTTGCAAGCTGTTCCTGCGACAATCCTTTTTCCAGTCTTGCCTGCGTCAGCTTCTGCACGATGCTTTGCCTTGCCGCCAGCAGTTCCTTTTCGGTCATACAAAACCCTCCCTTCCAGTCCGCTATAATGTTATCATATATGATAACGATTGTCAAGGGCTTCGACTATCTTTCCAAATCCCTCGGCTTCTTTTCGGGTGGTTCTTCACCCTCATCAGGTTCACCGCCGACGATCTCATTCTCACGCTTATCCACATTGAGCAGGGCGTTGAGTTCGTTCAGTCGGGCGGTTTTAGTCGTCAGTTCTTCCTCCTGCGGGAACGATCTTTCCACATCGACCTTCGCCGTTTCAAATTGCTTCTTGGTGTTCTCAAGCTCCTGCTCGTTCATTTCCAAACGCTTTGGCAGACCGTCAAGCGTGTTGTCAAGACGGGTAATGTTGCCGTAGGTATCTGTGCCGAGAACGACCGGATGACCGAGTTCGCCCTTTAGCTTCACCTTGTATTCCTTTGAAAAGGTATCGAAGGAAAGCTCTGTTTGAAATCCACGGTACTCACCGAGGGGGATTGGATCAGGGTTGGTCATTGCCTTACACGCCTCCAAAATAGCGTTGCCTGCGTCCGCTTTTTCAGAATAGAAAACACCCTTGACCGTCATACCCACGAAGGTGTCGTCCAACGGTTTTGGATGCTTTGCCACTCTTTCTATATCGGATTTTAAGCCTGCCACTATGTCCGCCCTCCGTGCGATCTCCTGCGGATAGAACTTGATGATCTTGTCCTCCAAAGCATACTTCTCGGATAGAAAGCTGGACTTTAAGAGCCTTAGCTTCTGCACCTGAATATCCAAGTCCATCTTTTCCTTGATATACGGATTGCCGGTCGCCAGCATTTTGATCTCGGCATAGGACAGTGCGGTTTCATCTATGTCCTCGCAGGAACGCACCGGCGATTTGCTGGTCATTATCTGTGAGGCGAACTTCTGCTTGCCCTCCACAAGCTGATAAAGATAAGCGTCAAAGGTTTCCTCCGTTACGAAACGGTAGATGTGAACCTCTGCGTTTTCGTTGCCTTGCCTAATGCTTCTGCCAAGCCTTTGTTCCAAGTCTGACGGACGCCACGGGCAGTCGAGGTCGGTGGATGCGGCAAGTTTGTTCTGCACATTCGTACCGGCACCCATCTTCTGTGTACTGCCCATCAGGATGCGGACATCACCTCGCCGCACTTTTTTGAACAGCTCCAGCTTCTTTGCTTCGGTGTCCGCCTCGTGAATGAACCTTATCTCATCGGCGGGTATTCCACGGGCGATCAGCTTCTGCCGGATGTCGTCATAGACATTGAAAGAGCCGTCGTTTTTCGGTGTGGACAGGTCACAGAAGAATAGCTGGGTCAGCCGTTTTCCCTTGCCACGCTCCCAAGTTTCATACATTGCGTTTACGCAGGCATTGAGCTTACTGTCCTCAAAATCGGGTAGCAGCGGATTGATAAGCCGCTGGTCAAGGGCGAGCTTTCTGCCGTCATTCGTTATCTTGAGCATATTATCTACTCTTGCATCGACCATACCGTTACGCACTCTTTCGGCTCTCTCCGCAAGCCCAGCAACCATATCCTTTTGGATTTCGGAGGGCTTCACCGATACATTGTGAAAGATTGCTTTCGGCACGGGCAGGTCGAGCATATCCGCAGTCTTGATGTCCGCCACTTCCTTGAACATTGCCATCAGTTCGGGCAGGTTATAGAAGCGGGCAAAGCGTGTTTTGGCTCGGTAGCCTGTGCCTTCGGGGGTAAGTTCCACGGCGGTCACGGTTTCACCGAAGGTTGATGCCCACGCATCAAAGTGCTGGAGATTGTTTTTCACCAGCGTGTTGTACTGTAAGTATCTCTGAATGGTGTAGAGTTCCACCATACTGTTGGAGATGGGTGTGCCGGTGGCAAACACCGTACCACGCCCTCCGGTCAGCTCATCAAGATAGCGGCACTTCATAAAGAGATCAGAGCTTTTCTGTGCCTCTGTCTGAGCAATACCGCCTACATTCCGCATTTTTGTGTAGAGGAAAAGGTTCTTGTAGTAATGGCTCTCATCAATAAAGAGCCTGTCCACACCCAGCTCCTCAAAGGTCACAACATCGTCCTTTCGGGACTGGTCGTTGAGCTTTTCGAGCTTCTGCTTAACGGCTTTCTTGGTGCGCTCCAGCTGCTTAACAGAGAAGTTATCGCCACGGTTCTTTTTCAGTTCAGCAATGCCGTCCGTTACCTCATCAAGCTGCTGTTCAAGGATCGCCCGTTGTCGTTCAATGGACATCGGTATCTTCTCAAACTGCGTATGCCCTATAATGATGGCGTCGTAGTCGCCGGTGGCAATGCGACCGCAGAACTTTTTACGGTTCTTGGTTTCAAAATCTTTCTTGGTAGCCACCAAAATATTAGCGGACGGATAGAGTTGCAAGAACTCCGCCGCCCACTGTTCGGTTAAGTGATTGGGTACGACAAACAGGGATTTACTGCACAAGCCGAGCCTTTTGGACTCCATCGCCGCCGACACCATTTCAAAGGTCTTGCCTGCGCCTACGGCGTGTGCGAGCAACGTATTGCCGCCGTATAGGATGTGCGCCACGGCATTTCTTTGGTGTTCACGAAGCTCAATTTCGGGATTCATTCCGCTGAAAACGATATGACTTCCGTCGTACTCACGGGGTCGTAAGCTGTTGAATTTATCGTTGTAAAGGCGGCAGAGTCGTTCTCTGCGCTCAGGCTCAGACCAAATCCAGTCTTGAAAGCCCTGCTTGATAAGCTCCTGCTTTGCCTGTGCGATTGCTGTGTCTGTCTTATTAAGTACGGCTTTCTTTTTGCCTTCTGCATCCTCCACATAATCAAAAATACGGACATCCTTCAGGTTCAGGGTTTCCTCAATGATCTTGTATGCGTTGATGCGGTCTGTGCCGTAGGTGCTGTATGCCTTGACATTTCCACGGTCATAGGATTTGCCCTCGATGTTCCACTCTCCTGTGTACTCGGAGAAGTGTACCTTGATATTCCACTGTGCGTACCTCGGCGTTCCCAAAAACTCAAACATAAACCGTTCTACTATTTCAGGCGGCAGCCAAGTAGCACCCAGCCGCACGGCGATCTCACCGGCAGTCAGATCTTTGGGCTGCACCCGTTCCAGTGCTTCTACATTCACGGTATAGTCATCGGGATAAAGCTCTGCGGACTTTTTCGCAATCGCCAGCTTCTCACGGACATTGCCGGAGAGGTATTCATCCGCCATCAGGTATTTCGCCTCTGTGGAATCACCGTAGCCGTACATCGGATTTAAGAAGATAACGCCCTTCAAATCCGCAAAGATTTCCTCCTCGGTCTTGCCGGTCAGCTCACACATATAGTCCATATCCACACGGGCTTTTTCTCCCATAGATACGGCAAGTGCTTCGCTGGCGGTATCCACCGATGTGACCGGCGTATGCGGCTTTATGGTTCTCTTAAAGAACATATCCGCCTTGCGTTCAAGCTGTCCGTCGTCGCCCAAGACTTCAAGAGCCGAGAGCAGCGAGAAAGAACTGTCCTGCGAAAAAGCGGAAATATTGGCACGGCTGTTGATGAGTCCGTATTGCCTTGTAAAGGTATCATATAGCGAGTTTAATCGCTCCTGCTCGGCTTTGATCTCCGAGTCGGGGTAATCCTCTGTCTGCAATTCGATCAATCGTCTGACGGCATCACGGATGCGGATCATACCCTTAATGCGGTTCTCGGCAGTTGCCGACACCTCCACGGGAGCCATACGACTGTTTTCACGGAAGTAGATTTTATCGTCTAAAACCGTATAGGAAAAGTTTCTGACTGTCGGATCGGCAGGGATGGAATTATCTTCTTCGTCCAGCTCGTCCTCCACTTCATACGCCGCCAGCTCGCCGTGAATATTGGAAACGGCTTCGTCAAGCTGCTCGGCAAGGTCTGCACTCTCGTAAGGTTCACAGGTGGCTTCGGGACCGAAACGCCCCGACACCATCTTCATCTCACCGAGTACCATTTCGGGATGCTCGACAAAGTAGCTATTCATTGTGATACCGTTTTCGTCTGTGCCGAGCTGCACCCAATCCGGCTCTATATCCACAATGCGGTCACGCTTTTGCAGAATGAGAATATCCGAAACAACCTCCGTTCCGGCGTTGCCCTTAAAGGTATTGTTCGGTAAACGGATAGCACCGAGCAGGTCGGCTCTCTGTGCGATATACTTTCGCACCGCCGAGTTTTCCTTGTCCATTGTGCCTTTGCTCGTAATAAGAGCCATCACGCCGCCCGGTCGGAGCTTATCCAGCGATTTTGCAAAGAAGTAGTCGTGGATAAGGAACTTGTGCTTGTCGTATCGCTTGTCGGGGACTTTGAAATCCCCAAACGGCACATTACCCACAACGGCATCAAAGAAGCTGTCGGGGAGATTGGTTTCCTCAAAGCCCTGTGCGGCGATAGAGGACTTTTGATAAAGCTGCTGTGCGATACCGGCAGAGATCGTGTCCAGTTCTACGCCGTAGACCTTGCTTTCTCGCATTGCTTCGGGCAGCATACCGATAAAATGCCCGATGCCGCAGGACGGCTCCAAGATGTTGCCCGCACGGAAGCCAAGCTGTCCAATCGCCTTATATACGGCATTGATAACCGTAGGCGGCGTGTAAAAGGCGGTCAGTGTGCTTTCTCTTGCGGAAGCGTATTCCTCCGGCGTTAAAATGTTTTTGAGCATTGCGTACTCAGTCTGCCAAGAGCCTGCCCGTTCATCAAAGGCTTCGGGAATACCGCCCCATCCCACATACTTAGAGAGAATAATCTGCTCATCGGGTGTGGCGAAACGGTTTTCTTCCTGACACTTTTTCAGAACAGTGATTGCCGCATAATTGCGGTGGAAACGCTCTTTTTTATTGACCTCCTCGACCTCGTGAGAAGCAAGGTCGAAGGTATGGCGGTCTGCCATCGGGATCTCAGGGTGAACATCATAGGACTGCACTCGGCTTTTCTTTGGCTGCTCCCAAGCGGGAATAATGGGTGCTTCCAGCTGTGCCAATTCTTCATCCGACACATACACAAGGTCATCAAAGGACAGGTTTTGTAATGCCTTTTCGGTCAGTTCTTCAAGGGACGCATACTGCTCACTGCGGACGACCTTGCCGTCTGCAAGAGTTTCGATGCGGAAATCCACAAGGTTGACCCTTGCCTGTATTTCGTACTTGTCGTCCTCAGTCGTGGTGTAGGCAATGCCCACATTGGTAAGGTCGGTGTAATCCGCACTGCCCTCTTGCTGATATTCCTCACGGCAAAAATCATCAATGAGATGCTTCGCTTTATCCAGAGCATTTTCCGGCAGATACGGGCTGTCGATAATCTCAAGCCCCTGCACAGGCGGGTCAAGCTGTGCGATAAAACCGTGCGGAATGGTACTGCCGTCCTTGTCCTTATACAGAACAATGCTCATCGGCACACCGTAGTAGTTTTCCTCCTTGATGTCCTTCTCGAACTGATAAGGACTGGTGTACTCGATGCTTTCACCGACCTTGCCGTCCGTGCCGAGATAGTCGATCCTGCCGATAGGTTTGGACTCGATGGGTGCTTCCTTCGTGGTGGAAACCACGGTGCGGGTAATGCGTTTACCGTCCTCCAAAGCGTTGACCGCTACATCGTACCCTCTGTCGGTCAGCATTGTAAGGTAGGTTTCCAAGCGGTGCTGCGGAAATCCTACCATTGGGACACGGGTGTTGTGATTGATGACACGGGTCGTCTGCGTCAAGTCAAGAGCTGTCCCGACGACCTCTGCATCATCAGCATAGGCTTCAAAAAAATCACCCATCTGATAGAGAACAAGACTGTCCGGGTTTTCGGCTTTTACAGCAAGATAACTTCTGTACGGCTCTTTCAGTCGGTTGTCATTTAAGGAAACGCCGTTGTGTTCGGCAAGAGTCTTAAAATCCTGATACAGCCCTCCGTCAATCTTTGCAATGCTCCCGTCATCCCGGAACACAAACACTTCGTCAATTAAGAAGCGGTAGAACGCAGCCCCGTGCCACACATTGTTATCGTCTTTTGCGACAAGACCCTTTTCATCATAATCAAGGTCAATATCGTCAATTCTCAGCCGATAAAGCACATTGTTCAATATTCCGATTTCTCGGTCATACACGGAAACTTGCTCAATTCCGCTTTCCGCCTGAGATACGAGAGTATTCATCGTATCCTCGCTTCTGCCGATGCGTTCGGGGTGCGGATCGGCATATTCTTTCAGCACGGTGTCGTATTCGGGTGTACCGAGGTCAATAAACTCCGTCTTGGCGTGTTCGTCAAGGTATTCAAAGAAGCCGTCCGTCTTGTCCGTATTCGCCTTTGCCTCGGTTATAAGGTCATAGGGCAGATGTGCAAATACAAACTGACCGCCCGCCGTTGCGTCGGGGTTGTAATAGACCGCTTCAAATTCACCGACATCGGGACGATGGAAATAGTAGTCATCATCACCGATAGGTGTTGTGTTCGGCTCGGTATGAGATTTCTCCCTTTCCGCAGCCTGCTCAATGCGCTCCACAACGCTCTGCGGCAAGTTCTGCACATAGTAGGTGATCTCGCCTTCGGATGAGATATGGGCAAGGTTCTGATAATCCCCATTGACCTCCACGGCACGGTTCCAAACGGTCAGTCCGTTGCCGAGATAACCCATACCGATGTCATACTCGACTGCTTTTTCTTCGGGCTGTTTTTCCGTGACCTTTAAGTGGTCATTCATTGGATTTTCCCGCACCTTTTGATCGAACTCTGCTCTCGGCATTTCCTTGTTGAAAAGTGGGAACTGCGTATCATAGAGCATTACACGCTCATCATCAAAGGACAGGATTTCATACTCGCTTGCACCGAGATAAACCTTGCTTCCGAGATGGTATTCATACTGTTCGGCTTTCGGCTCTTGCTTTTCGGTTGGTGCAGTGGATAGGATTTCTCTGTTTCTGCGCTGCTCGGCAAGCTCTGCACGGCGTTCCTCCTGCTTTTGCAACCATTCGGGATAATACGCCATCTCTTTGGCGTTCAGGTAGCGGTCGAGCTTTATCAACTCGGCAATGCGCTTTTCAACCTGATTCCATTTCAAATCAATATGAGGCTTGTCGTTACCGATGCCTTTGGAGATGCGGATGCCCTTACCGTCGTGTTGCTCATCAATATCGGCTCCGACAATAGCCGGATAGACTCCGCCCCAGCCGTATTCGTTTTTCAGGAAATCGGCATTCTCCTTTGCGGACAGGCTCTTTTGGAACTGCTCATAGATTCGCATTTTCCCCTCGGAAATGCCGCTGCCACGGGTGAGAATAGTGTCGATAATCTCCTGCGAAAAAGTGAAAGCAGAGGGCTTTCGTTTCTCTGCTCCTTCAACCATCAAGCTCATCTGCCCGTCAATTGACGGCAGCGGCTTCGCCGTATCCTGCAACTCTCCGAGCAGACGCATTGCTTCAAAGTATTGGGCAATGACAGCCCAATCGTAAAAGCTCTGCGCCGTGCGGGAGAGATAACTGCCCTCCCAAAGCTGCAATACATTCTGATAGGTCTTGTAGCCTGCACGACGCCCGTCGCTCAGAATGACCTCGGTGTAGTCGTTGTTAAAAATGCTCTTGATATAAGAAATACGGGCATCTCTATCAGCAGTCGCTTCATAGAATGCCCGTATTTCGTCTTTGCTTGCTTTCAGGTGCGGCGTTGTTCGGAGAAGTTCACGGATGGTGTCGTCGTGTCCGAAGAACGGCAGACTCTTGTCCTCGTGGCTTCGGTCGTAATAGTCTAAGCGTACACGATCTCCGTCAGCACGATCTCCTGAACTCGGCTCCTGATATTGTTCATCTTCCGAACCCAGCTCATCATATCCGTCGCTTTCAGGCTCTCCGTCACGCCCTCCGACTCCGCCATCTGCTTTGTCAGCATTTTCTCCAGTTCGGTCGCTCTCTGCTCCGTGTCGTTCAGATGCTCGTTCAAAGTGCAGCTCGTCAGCAGATTGTAGTAGCGCACCTTGTGATGCTCCTTCAGAAATTTCTTCCGCATCCGTGCGTATTTGCCCATGGTCAGTTCCGGCTGCTCCGGCATCGTCAGGTCGGGAAGCAGATAATCCCCCTGCCTCGTGTAAGTGATCTCGTTCATCGTTAAGACTCCTTTCGTTTTTTTCTTTGTCTACATTGTAGTCGGCTTTGGATTTCTCCGCAATTATGCGATTTTGACGGTCAAGGGCAAGAATGGTGCGTGAGATCTCCGCAAGCCCCATTTCCGCAATATCGCTGGTGGCATAACCGAGGGCGTTCAGTGTGGCAGGTGTTGTAAAGTTCACCACGCCCCGAAGGTCATCGGGTTCAAAAAAGTCCTCCGTATCAATGCCGAGGCGAGTCATTGTCATATATGCCACGCTGTTTCTGACCGCCGTTTTGAAAATATGGGTGATCTCTTCTTCGGATACGCCGTCCAAAAAGCTGTCCTTCACGCTGTAAATGAGGTCAGAGAGGTAGTCGGGAATATTATCCTCCACGGCGTTTCTTGCCGCAGAATCAATGGCGGCGGCAAGGCTCTCCTTATTCTCCAATTCTCCGAAGGTGCTTTCCAGCGTGTCAATAACATCATCGGTGTATTCGTCCCGCATTGTCCAAATAGGAACTCTGCGGGAAAATCGGCTTTCGTGGGTGTCGGAAATATCAAAGTAATGTTTAAGCCGCTGGCGGCTGCGGTCTGCATCCTCAAAAACGGCAATGCCGTGCGCTCCACGGTTGACCCACCGCCCGAACTTCTGATTCCAGTCCTCGATTTCAAGAACGGCGGTAGCGTCCGGTCGCTGTGCGTGAACTAAAAGCTGCTCATCGAAACGCAGACGGTAGTTGTAGCAGGCGGAGCGTAAAAACGCTTCCCAGCTTTCAGGGTTTCCCACAACCGTTTTACAGGTGCGGTTATACAGCTCCGATATGAAGTCGTATTTTCGTGCCATCGTCGGACACCTCCTTATCGTTCATAGTCTTTCGGCTTGATGGCTTTTCCGTTTTCGTCATAACTCTTGGGCTTTGCCGCAATGGAGTCCCATCGTCCCATAGACCCGGCAAGCATAGCTTGCTCCTGCGCCTTGCTTACACCG
This sequence comes from Waltera intestinalis, assembly GCA_963628185.1. GTDB lineage: Bacteria > Bacteroidota > Bacteroidia > Bacteroidales > Bacteroidaceae > Prevotella. Next base: position 9,213 of record CAVGEN010000112.1, read on the forward strand.
AGCTTTTCGTTGAACTTATCTTTAATAGCCTCGTTCTCCGCACGGTTCCCGTCATTAAACCTTGTGGCGGTATATCCCTTTTGCCAGCGGTCGATTTTGATGACCTCGCCGGTAGACGGCAATGTGGAATAGCACATCGGCGGCAAAGGCGGTTCTTTCGGGGCATAGGTGCAGCCGCTTTGCTCCATACGCTCGGCAAACTCGCAAATATGAAAGAGATTACGACCGACCTCCAAGTGGTATTCGTCGATATAGCGGCAATAATAGCTTTCGGGCTTCCCGTTACGGTCGGTTACGATGATGCTCTCGCCATCGGGAATACGGAACAACTCTTTATAATGGCTGTCAATAAAACGAATATCCCGATTGGCTTCTCCGATATGCTTATCAAGCCATTCCTTTACATAGCAGAGGCAGTAGAAGTTATAGTCACCCCTCGTTGGATTACAGCGAAGCACGAACGCATATTTCTCGGTATCTGCTCGGAAGCCAAACTCAGTGGTATAAGCACCCCGCATTTCGCTTGCCTTATTCTCACGCCCATAACGCACCATCTGAGAACGGCTTTGAAGCAGTCCGTACTCCTCGGAGCGAAGGGCATTGATTACATCATCCAAGTCCCGCTTGAACTCATCGCTTTTCCATTGCGGTCGGGTATCAAACCAAGTGGTGTAAAACTGATCGCCGCTTGAACCGAAGTCCCCACGCAGATAACCGATATTGCCTGTCTGCCCTTGAAGCTGCGAGCTTTGAGTGTAGGTATATTTGCGTTCGGGAACGGTCAGTGGTCGTAGTGTGAAATCTGTCATTATCTTGCGCCCCTTTCTTGCGATATTCTTTGTTTCGGGATGTCAAAGCCATAAACGGCGGCGATCTCATCCCCAAGTCGTCTTGTCACCCGTGTAATATCCGCACGGGTTGCCTTGCCGTAATAGATTTTGTCTTTCAGGTTCTCCATCTGCGTTTCGGTCACATTTTCCTTGAACACACGATAGAGATAGTGGTTCGTACCGTCGTGATGGCTGGCATCGGCACGAAGGTCGCCGTACTTATCCACATACCATTCGGTATAGTCGGTATCGGAGTACAGGCAATCTCGGATGTTGCCGGAGGGTATGTCCTTGTAACCCCTCACTCTGCCATCCCATCTGCCGATGTCACCGATAACGATGATAGGCTGAGAGAGCTGCACATTCAGGTTCGCCCGTTCATCGGAGAGATAGTCATCATTGGTTTCCACCATCCATTCATAGATTGCCTGCTCATCGTTAGGATCACCGTCCAATTCGTTGGCTTCAAGGTATTCCTTGTAGTCCTTTCGCCAGTCGTCCACATCAAGGCTCTGATTGCTCCAAATGATGTGGCGGTCAGTCTGTCGTGTCGCTTGGCTCATCTGTTCCACCTCCCAAGTAAGAGAAAAGGCGGTTCTTTGCGACCTGCTCCTGAAGCTCTGTGATAATCGTCATATCCGGCACGGTCACACCTGGTATCTTCAGGATGCTTTGCAAAGTCAACGCCTTTAAGTCTTTTTCGGTTTTGCAGCCAGCCTCAAAGAGCTTTGCCAGCACCTTCACTTTCTGCTGCAAGCCCTGCTCGGCTGCGGTTTTCTTTGTTGGCATAGATGTTTACCTCCTTATCGTTCGTGTTCTTTGATTTTGTGCTTGTGGCTGATAGCATCCGCTTTTTCCTTTGCCCAATCGGGCATACACTCCGGCTTTACTTCGCCCATCACATCCATACGCTCATAGCGGGTGTTCTTGCCGTCATAAAGATTTTTGCAAAACACGGCACTACCACGGGCATTTGCTGACGCACCGAAACCGCCTGTCACAAGAAAAAGCTGTCGGTCTGCTCTCTGATACTCCGGTTTAAGGACAGACGGGTTGATGGCAATGATCTTGCCGTTGATGTCGTTCTTATAATGGTCAGGAACACAGTCCGCTTGGGTAATAACTGTCACAGGGACATCCAGCTTTTTGACCTCCTCACGGAACTGCTCGGCATCCTGTCTGATACGCTCTGCAAAGAACATTACAGCCTCAATATAATCGTCGCCAACAGCGCACTCAGAGAATTTCTCAAATATGTCGCTACTCTCTCCGTAACAGCAAAGGAAGCGTTCGCCATTAGTATCCTTGCTATTTTCGGCAAGAATGATTTCACGGCGACCGACATTCACTGCACAGAGGACAGTATAATCACCGACCATTCTCTTCTCCTTTTCCATAGCCGCCACCTCACAGGATATTGATAATGACAACTATGTCATTGTTTTCAGTGTTGCGGGAATATTCAGGGAAAAGCGATTGCACACGCTGTCTTGCCCTGCGGATGGTTTCAAAGCACGGAAGTCCGTAGGCTTTGTAGTTAAAGGCGAGGTCGTCAAGGGGCAGCTCACCGGCTCGAAGATAGTTTGCGTAGCGGTTGTAGTAGTGCATAAAGAGGATCATATCGTCGAATCTTGCTCTCGGACAGTCCTTCAAAACGGAAAGCACACGGCTTTCCACGGTTTTCTGTTGAGTCATAAACTCCCTCCTTCGGATTGTAGAAAAGGGGCGGAGTTTTCGCTCCGCCCCTTGGGTGATTGGCTCACTTCTTGTTCTTGTTTCTGATTTGCAAGAAGATAAAGCCGCCGATAATAAAGGCTACCAACACGATAGCCACGATGGTTTTAGGTTCCATTACTTGTTCTCCTCCTTCTTCTTTTTCTTGAAGCTGATAATGCCGCACACAGCAATGCCTACTGCGGACAGTCCTGCAAGGGAGTAAAGCAGCGGCAGATTGGTGGTGTCGCCGGTCTTGGGCGTATCACGCAGGACATTGTGCATCTCCACGATAGTGGTAGAGCCGGTCTCGACCGTTGCCTTCTTATCGGCAGGACGGTCATACATCGAAGAAGCGGAATTGCTTACCTCGGAAACGGTGTAATCTCCGATGCGAAGCCCTTCGATGACGATCTCTCCCTTATCATTGGTTTCAAGTGTGATGTCATAACCGTTTGCGCCTGTAATGCGGAACGCAAAGCCTTTGACCTTGCCGTCAGAGGAGGTCTTGACGATTTTCAGATTGCCACGCAT
>CAVGEN010000113.1:0-11416 GCA_963628185.1 Waltera intestinalis
TGCTGACGCTGTTCACTTAAAAAGTCCTTCTATTATGCTCAGGCTCCGCCCGAGACCTGTCTCCAATTATACAATAACTACGTTACAAGCTCAAATGAAATTCTTATGGAAAGAAACATACCACGTGCCGCCATTCATGTAGGCACAGACAAGAAATCGTTCTCGTCCCAAGTGGGCAACGAGGCGGAGCGCAGAGGTTGGGACGAGAAGCGTTACCAACTCAAAAATGCGGACATAGACAAGAACAACCATTATAACTACTCACGCAAGAGGCTCAACTTTGAGATTGTCAAAGGCGGAAAGATTATTCCTCTTGGCTCCCAATCCGTGCCGTTACATGAACGCTTGCAGCACAGACTTGACGAACTTGGCTTTAAGCCATACATGGATGCCAAGCATTCCGACCAAGTTTCAAGGAACAGTCCGAATTGCACTGTCGGCATCATCTTCAGTGGTGACCATGATGTGCTTAACAGGCTTGCCTTTGGTGAACAGAAACTCAACACATCAGATCCAAATGCTGACCATAGCAAGGTTGTATTGCAAAAAGGCATTTATGACTGGGCATTGGACACCTACCGCTTTGCATGTGAGAAATGGGGAGAAGAGAATGTTATCGGCTTTGATGTGCATTGTGACGAGACGAGTATCCATGCCCATGTGCAGACAGTGCCTGTTGAACAAGTAAAGAAACGTGGGCGCATCGGAAGCAAGTACATTCACAAGGATAATTCAGAAAAGGTTCTCTCTACAAAGGAATGGAGAGCACTTCCAAAAGAAGAACGTGACAACTACACGAAATCGGAAGCGGCAAAGGGTGTTGTTGAAAGGGTTTCTTATGCCAAAGTGTGGGGTGAGCGAGCCAAGGACAAGTCGCAATACCTATCTCAACTCCATACGGACTATTATAACAAGGTGGGGCATAAGTATGGCTTGGCAAGAGGCTTTTCCTATGATGAACTTTCAGAGGAAGAGAAGCGAGGACGCAAGCATAAGAACAAGGTGGTGCTTGAAGCTGAACGTCAGGCGAAAGTCGCTCTTGACAAAGTGGAGAAGTATGCTGTACTTGCCCTGATTGACAAGAAGGAGCTGACCATTCCTTTTCTCAACATCAAGGCTCCAGTTCAAGAAGCGATGAATGCCGTAAAGAAAGAACTTGCCATCCCGATTCCTACTATTATCGGACAAAAGGCGTGGCGTGAGGAGCGTGTGACCAATATCAATGCTGCAATCAAGGCTCTTGTCGCAGCTATCAACACTGAACGTGACAAGCAAAATGAAGGTGTGCGTGCTTCTGTCAACAAGACGTACACCTACTATATGCAGAACCTCAACAAGCAGATAGAGGAAAACAAGTCACTTCGTGCTGAGAACGATACGTTAAAAGCAGAAAATGCCGAAGTTAAGCAACGCATCTCCCAACTTGACGAGAAAGCAGTGGAGCGAGTGAGTATTCAACTTGGCTATGCAAAGGAAGAACTTGCCATAGCCAAAAGTTATAATGCCGCACTTGTGGAAAAGTACAATGACCTGAAAGAGCGTTGGTATGCCATTTGGCAAGAGCCAGAAATGGCGGATGCTTGGAAACAAGTAAAGGCACGTAAGGAGCAAGAAGCGAAAGAAAGAGCAACGCTGAAAGCCGAAGCTGAACGTAAAAGACAGGCTCGGCAGAGCCGATACATGGGGGTGCTTGACAAGTTCATCCATGAGGGGCATGAGGCATTATCATCCTTTGCCAAGACAGATAGGGTGAATTTCAACGAGAAGGAAGCAGCTTCCATATACTACGGTATTATGGCATCAGCAGCAAGACATGATATTGGCTTGGACTCACAAGGAACCATTGAATTGGCAACCAAGAGGTTCTTGTCTGAAATGTCATGGAAAGGCTTTACAGACTTTCAACAGGAATGTGTCACCAGTTGGACTAAGCTATTTGCCACGAATGAAGTTCAATTTACAGACAACGTCATTGACAACTTTCTCACATTTGTAGACCATATGTCATGCAACGCAGACACATACGTTTCGCTCGGTGGCTCCAATGGATGTGCTGATCAACTGACGGACTGGGATGGAACACAAAAAATTGGGCTGGGGAGCATTCCGCAAAAGAAAGGAAAGAGTGCGGCTCGATAAGAGTATAAAGAACAACAAGTGATTAAGTCTACACATAGGCGGAATTAATGACACCAAGGATTGGGGACGTGACAAGAACGAGTATGCTCACGTTTACAATTCACAAATTAAAAATCCTGCGCCGTATGTCACCACACGACGCAGGAAAACAGGTATGAACATTATTGAGAGAGATTGTAAGTTGTTCAGAGTGATTTTGAAGAAATTTCAACAGGAATGCAATAATGGTCGTTTTCAACATTCGAACCAATATGTATTTGATAGGTTCCATTTTCCAATTTCCACCCAGCAGTCTCGTCATACGAAGCCAAGGATTTTAAAGGAATACTGATAGTCACATTCTCAATATCTCCTTTGTTTAAAAGGTCTGTTTTGGTAAAACCTTTCAGCTCTTTTGCAGGCTTAGGCATATCCTTGCCAGGGGCAGACGCATAAACTTGTATCACGTCCTTACCTGCCATTTCTCCAACATTTTTAATTCCGACTTGAACTATAAGGCTGTCCCCGACGATGGACACTTTGGGATTATTGTACTCAAAAGTAGTGTATGACAAACCATATCCGAAAGGATAAGACACAGCCTTATGTTTTGTGGCAAAATAGCGATACCCCACCATCAGGTTTTCTTTATATTCTGTACTCTCAATGTTTTCATAGCTTCCAACATGAGGAAAGTTTGCGGATGAAGGCACGTCTTGATATGTTAGAGGCCATGTCATAGGCAATTTGCCTGAAGGATTGCTAATTCCGGTCAAGATGTCACCGACGGCATTTCCACCTTCTTGTCCTGCAAGCCATGAAACAAGAATGGCATCAGGCTGTTCTTTCCAGGATGCGGTTTCGATGACACCACAAACATTCAGTACCACAATGACTTTCTTTCCTTGTGCATAAAACGATGAACAAACATTCGTTATCAAGTTCTTCTCTGTATCAGACAATAGAAAATCATTTTGTATCTGACGATCTTGCCCCTCACTCGATTGTCGCCCAATGGTAATGATTGCTGCATCTTGCATTTTAGCAAGGGTATCTATTTGCGATTCAGCTATTGTCATTTCAGGAATACGTACTAAGGGCTGCTCCATGGACGCAGCAGGTAATTTGCCTTTTTCTTCTCTAATATAGGAAAGGTAAGCATTGCATAATGCACTATCCACGAGAATGCCGTCGTTTCGCAATCCATCCGCCAACGAAACAACGTATGCGCTGTTTACATCACCACTACCCTTACCGCCTGATATATAATCATACGATGACACCCCAAATAGAGCTACGTGCTTCGTTGCTTCTGTATGGAGCGGAAGGGTATGGTTGTTGTTCTTCAACAGGACCATTCCTTCAGTAGCAGACTGTAGGGCGATTTTTCCATGTGCTTGCAAATCGGGCTGATTACCATATTTATATTGCAGAAACCGCGGAGTTTTCTTTACAATCTCCAATACTTTCTTTACATTCTCATCAAGAACATTTTCCGACAGTGCTCCGCTCATAATGGCATCCTTTATGATTTTACGCTGTTTTGCTAATCCTGGCATTAGTAAATCGTTTCCTGCCTTCATTTGGAGTATGGCATTATCTCCTCCAAGCCAGTCACTCATCACCATGCCTCGGTAATTCCAAGTCTTACGAAGTATAGAGTCAAGCAACATTCCACTTTCAGATGTATATACACCATTTAGTTTATTGTATGAGGTCATCACTGTCCAAGGATTTGACTCTTTGATAGCAATTTCAAAAGGTCTGAGATAAAGTTCTTGCAATGTGCGTTGTGAGATGATGGCATTGTTTCCCGTACGATTGGTTTCTTGATTGTTGGCTGCGAAGTGTTTGAGCGATGTACCCACTCCGTTTCGCTGAACACCTTTAATCATGGCTGTGGCCATTTTTCCTGCCAAAAGAGGGTCTTCGGAATAATATTCAAAATTACGGCCACACAATGGATTGCGCATTATGTTCACGGCAGGAGCAAGCAGTATGTCCACCCCATATTCCAAGGCCTCATTTCCCATTGCATTGCCGACAGCTTCGACCATAGATTGATTCCAAGTGGATGCGAGTAGAGTTTCCACAGGAAAGTGAGTGCAATAGAAAGTGCTGTCTGTTCCAATCCGCTTTGAGGCAATTCGTATTCCTGCAGGACCATCAGCCATTACGATGGCAGGGATTCCAAGCCGGGGAATGGCATGGGTTGTCCCTGCCGCTCCAGGCACTATCTTACGTGTGCTACCAACCATTTCCAGTAAATTGGCAGCATGATTTGGTACATCATCATCACCCGCACCAGTGACAATGGAAATCTTCTCATCCAACGTCATCACCTTGATCACATCATCGAGTGATGAAGTCATGAGTTGTGGTATTTTTTGAGCAGTTATGGTCAATGGAAAGAACAAAAAGGCAATTGCTCCAAATAAAATCTTTTCAATCTTCATATACGAATTTTTAATTATTCATGTTATATTGTTGTTTATCTTCCACCGCCAAGCGCATGGTAGAGGTTGATAGTAGCTTGCAATTGCTCGAAGCGGTCGTTCACCTGTGACAACTGGGCAGAGAACAAGTCTTGCATTGCCGTCAGTACCTCCAAATAGGTGGATGTGCCGTCATGGAAGAGGGCTTTTGTTGATGACACCGAACTCTCCAAGGCTACAATCTGCTCTGCGCGATGCAGACTCTTATCCTTGGCACTCTCGTACATATACAAGGCATCGCTTACCTCAGAACCTGCATTGAGCAGACTCTGCTGGAATGCCAGCAAGGCCTCCTCCTGTTGTGCCTTGGCAATCTTCAAGTTGGCAGCATTCTTGCCACGGTTGAAAATCGGCTGCACGATGGAACCTACTGCCGAAATAAGAAACTTGGCAGGATTGGTGATAGCCTCGCCAGCACTGTTGGTCCATCCTGCCGAGGCATCAATCGTAATGCCTGGATAAAAGGCGGAGCGAGCTATATTGGTAGCATAGTAAGCCATCTTCAGGTTCGATTCCGCTTGCATCACATCGGGACGGTTGGAGAGGAGTAGCAAGGGAACACCTGTCTTGAAGTCCTTGGGACAAGTAATGTCTTTCATAGAACTTCGCTCGATGGCCTGCGGACTGCACCCAAGCACCATGCACAGACTGTTCTCCATCTCATGGATGCTGCGCTTCAAGTCGGGTATGTTGGCGAGAATGGAACGATAGTTTGCCTCGCTTTGGGCAACGGCTGCCTCGTTGGTCATGCCATCCTCTTTCATATCACGCATGGTCTGTACGCTCGCCTTCCACGAATCAGCGGTCTCCTTGCTGATTTCCAACTGACGGTCGAGCATCAAGAGCGTATAGTAGTCGTTGGCAATGGTGGCTATCAACTGCGTTTGCACGGCTTGCCGATAAGCCTCACTTTGCTCCACTGCCGCCTTTGCCTTGCGCTTGGCGTTGAGCAGAGAGCCAAACACGCCGACCTCCCAACTTGCCGTCACTGGTATGGAATAGGTTTTGACCGCCGCATTGCCATTGAAACTTGAAATACCTCCTTGTGGCGAGAAACTAATGCTCGGATAATAAGCGAGCTTGGCTGCTTTCAGACTTGCCTCCGCCTCCGTGATGCGAAGTCGAGCCGTCTTCAAATCCGTGTTGTTGGCAAGTCCTTGCTCTATGAGCTTTTGAAGGGAGGTGTCGGTAAACACCTCTCTCCATGACAGATTGCCAAAACAGGAGGCTGAGTCTGCTTGCGCCACGGTCTGACTCATAGCCTGATTGCTTCTGTAAAGACTATCCGTCTTCAACTCTGGTCGCTCGTATGCCTTATACACTTGGCAACTACTCATGCACAGCAGCATAAGGCAAACTCCCATACCAATAATATATCTATTTCTCATTGTCATATACTTTTTCTAATCTATTCTTACCCATTACTTTTTCGTCTATCCACTTGAACACGATGAAGAATATCGGTACCACAAACAGCAGGGCGATGGTTCCGAATATCATGCCACCGACAACGCCTGTACCGAGCGAACTGTTACCCTTGGCTCCAACGCCACTGGCAAACATCAACGGCAACAAGCCGAATATCATGGCCAACACCGTCATGAGGATAGGGCGGAAACGTACCATTGCCGCTGTCATTGCCGACCAACCGAGACTCATGCCGTACTTGCGCCGCTCCGAGGCATACTCTGTCATCAAGATTGCCGTCTTGGAAAGCAAGCCGATGAGCATGATAAGACCTGTCTGCAGATAGATGTTGTTCTCCAATCCCATCATCTTGGCAAAGATGAAGCTACCCGCCAATCCGAATGGCACAGACAGAATGACGGCAAAAGGAACGAACAAACTCTCGTACAATCCACATAATATCATATAGATGAGAAGGATGCAAATGCCAAAGATGATGGCGGTGTTGCCCGACGACTGCGCCTCCTCACGAGTGATGCCACCGAAGTCATAGCCGTACCCCTTAGGCAATACTTGGTCTGCCACCTCCTTGATGGCTTTGATGGCATCGCCAGAAGAATAACCATCGGCGGCTGTTCCGTTCACAGCTATGCTGGAGAAGAGGTTGAATCGAGTCATACTTTCCGAACCATACACCTTGGTCAGGGTGACAAACTGATTGAGCGGTGCCATGTCGCCCTGCTCCGTACGCACGAAGATGTTCTTCAGCGATTCCTTGTCGAGTCGATACTCCGGCGAGGCTTGAATCATGACACGATAGAGCTTGGTGAATCGATTGAAGTTGGAAGCATACACGCCACCGTAATATCCCGACAGAGCATCCAGCACATCGTTTGGCGACACATTCATCTTCTTGCACTTCACGGCATCCACATCCACCATGTATTGAGGGAAGTTGATGTTGAAGGAGGTCTGCGCCGCACCTATCTCTGGGCGTTTTTTCAACTCGGCGAGGAACTTCTGGCAAGTCTCGTACAAGTCTTTTTCTGAACCACCCTTCTTGTCCTGTATATAGCATTCAAAGCCGCTGCTCTGTCCATAACCAGGAATCATAGGTGGGGTGAAGACAAACACTTGGGCATCTTTTACGTCGGCAGTGCGCTTGTAGATGTTCTCTGACAATGTTTCCACACTGTTCTCCTTGCCTTTGCGCTCGTCCCAATGCTTCAGCTTGATGATGAACAAACCATAAGAAGAGCCGTCGCCCGATGTCATACCTGAGCCGGCAATCTTCGAGTAGTGCTCTATCTGAGGCAAGTCCTTGATTCTTTGCTCTATCTTGGTCAGAATTTTCTCTGTTTCCTCCACGGAGTTGCCTGGTGCGGTCACAACATCTATGTAAGCCGTACCCACATCCTCCTGCGGCACAAGTCCAGTCTTGGTTGTGGTCATCAGTACGACGAGCAAGACGGTGAAGCAACCCAATGCGCCCCAAGCTATCCACTTGTGTTTCATAAAGAAGAGTATCCCCTTGGCATATCTATCCCTCAGATGGGTATAGGAAGCCTCGAATGCCGTATGGAACCGAGCCATGAATCCTTTCTTGCCCGAACCCGATGCCGATGGGCGAAGGATGAGCGAACACAGGGCTGGGCTTAGCGTAAGGGCATTGATGGCGGATATGCCGACAGCCACAGCCATCGTCACACCAAACTGGGTGTAGAAGGTTCCGCTTGTACCTCCCATGAATGCCACTGGCACGAACACAGCCATGAAGACAAACGTACAGGTAAGGATGGCAGAGGTGATGCTGCTCATGGCATCCACCGTGGCGGTATAGGGCGACCGATAGCCTTGGTCGAAGTTCGCCTGTACCGCCTCCACCACGATGATGGCATCATCCACCACGATACCGATGGCAAGCACAAGGGCGAAAAGGGTGAGCAGGTTGATGCTGAAGCCAGCAACTGATAACGCTGCAAATGTTCCGACCAGCGACACGATGATGGCGATGGCAGAAATCAAGGTGCTGCGCAAGTTCTGCAAGAACACGAAGGTGATGAGTACCACGAGGACGATGGCCTCTATCAAGGTCTTGAAAATCTCATGGATGCTGGCATCGAGGAAGTCCTTGGTACTCATCAGGTGAGCCACTTTCACTCCCTTTGGCAAGTCTTTCTCTATGCTCTTGAGATAGTTGTCGATTTCTCCCACCACCTCGTTGGCGTTGGAACCTGCCGTCTGGAACACCATTGCCGTGGCGGCAGGGTGTCCGTCTATCTGCGCCTCCTTTGTATAGTCGAGCGCACCGAGTTCTATCTTGGCAATGTCCTTGAGTCTCAACACCTCGCCATTAGGCAGAGCCTTGACCACGATATTGCCAAACTGCTCAGGTTTCTCCAAGCGTCCACGATACTTCATCACATACTTGTGAACGTTCTTGGAGTTCTCACCCAGTGAGCCAGTGGCTGCCTCCAGGTTTTGCTCACCCAGCACTTTCTCCACATCGGCTGGCACAAGCTTGTATTGCGCCATCACCTCTGGCTTCAGCCAGATGCGCATGGAATAGTTGGAACCCATTGCCACAATCTCGCTCACGCCTGCTATACGGAGCAAGGCTGGCTGGATGTTGATTTTCATGTAGTTGTTGAGAAAGGTCTCGTCATACTTGTTGTCCTCGCTGTAGAGACCGAATATCTTCAACAGACTGTTTTGCCGCTTGATGGTGGTGACTCCCACCTTGGTGACCTCGGCAGGCAACTGACCTTGCGCCTTGCTCACCTTGTTCTGCACATTCACAGCCGCCATGTCTGGGTCTGTGCCTTGCTTGAAGTACACGTTGATGGTGGCATCGCCCGTGTTGGTGGCAGTGGAGGTCATATAGGTCATGTTCTCCACACCGTTGATGCTTTCCTCCAAAGGCACGATGACGCTCTTCAGCACGCTCTCTGCACTGGCACCTGTATAAGTGGCAGACACCATTACCGTAGGAGGTGCGATGTCTGGGTATTGCTCAATAGGCAAAGTTGCCAGTCCGATGATTCCCACGAGCAGGATTGCCGCCGAAATCATGATGGAGAGGATAGGACGGTCGATAAATCTCTTGATGTTCATAAGCTGTGTCCTCCCTCTATTTCTTGGTTATCACCTGACCATCCTTGATATTGGCGACACCTTCCTCCACGATGACATCGCCAGGCTTCAAGCCGTTCTTCACCACATATTGCTGTCCATTGTCTATCGAGAGTATGGAAATCATGGTAGCGGTTGCCTTGCCATTCACCACCTTATATACATACACCTTGTCTTGCACCTCGTAGGTGGCGGTTTGAGGTATCACGATGCACCCTGCCATTTCGTATGGGAACACCACCGATGCACTTCCACCGCTTGCCAAGATATGCTCGGTGTTGGGGAAGGTGGCTCGCAGACTGACTGCACCCGTGGAGTTATCCACGATGTTGCTCACAGCATCTATCTTGCCTTTGTGCTTATAGGTGGTTCCGTCACTTAGGGCAAGTTCGACAAGCGGCATATCCTCGGTTGCTCTCTCCAGCGACCCCGACTTCTTGACGAGCGACAGGATTTCGTTCTCGGTCATGGAGAAGTAGGCATAGATATTAGAATTGTTGGAAACGGTGGTTAGGGCTGTCTCAATCTGTGGACTCACCAAGGCACCCACCTTGTAAGGCAACATGCCAATCTTGCCATCCACAGGACTTTTCACAACGGTATAAGAGAGGTTGTTGCGTGCGTTCTTCAGTTCGGCACGAGCCAAGGCAAGCTGAGCCACACTTCCGCTCAATGAGTTAGCGGCAGTCTGACGGTCGAGGTTGGAGATGATTTTCTTGTCGTAGAGGTTGTCCTTACTTTTTGATGTAGCCTTGGCTGTCGCTACATTTGCCTCTGCCACACGCACGTTAGCCTCGGCTGTCTCAAGGGCAGCCTGGTAAGGCACTTGGTCGATAACGAAGAGCGGTTGTCCCTTCTTGACGATGGCACCCTCCTTGACGCAAATCTTGGTAATCGTGCCCGACACTTGCGGACGAATCTCCACGTCTTGCACACCTTTGAGTGAGGCGGAATAACGCTGGCTGAGTTTTATCGACTTACGGCTGACGGTCATCATTTCATACTTGTTGTTGACCGCAGTCGTCTCCTGCTTCTTGCTACACGAACTCATCAGAAACGTGGCAAGAGCTAATAGTGCAATAGCACCAAATTTAAAATGTCTCTTTCTTTTCTGCATAGTTGAATGTACTTTTTAAAACCGCTGCAAAGGTCGGGGTTTTTCAGCATATTGAATTGCTTTTTAAAGCCAATGCCATTAGCCTGTAAAAGTCAATCGTATTTTATTTTCGGAAATTACATCATTATCTCTAAAAATCAAATAATTGCCATATATATAAAATAGGTGTAAGTTGTGATGTTGGAAATTATCTCAAATGACATTCTGAGGCAAACGCCATTGGCTTTATCGGGCAAATTCCACTCATAAAATCTTACTACCTTTGCACCGCATTTGGACATCAAGCTGCATGGATTCTCTGTTCAATATGCCCCTATCTTTGAAAACTTTTGTGAAACCTATCCAAGGGTTCTTAAAGGATTCGCTGGCAGGGAAGAATATTGTTAATTTTGCAAACGATTAAGATGTATTGTATGAAAGAGAAAACAAACTCTAAGTTGTATATTTTACTGATGGTGGGCATCGTCTCGGCATTCGGTCCGTTTGTCACGGATTTCTATCTACCCTCGTTCCCTTCGCTGATGGAATATTTCGGCACTACGGCTTCGAGAGTGCAGTTGAGCCTTACGTTCAGCATGGTGGGCTTGGCTGTAGGGCAACTGTTCATCGGACCGCTCAGTGATAAATACGGCAGAAAGATGCCATTGATAACTTCGCTCGTTGTGTTCTGCCTATCAACATTGGGATGCCTATTTGCGACAAGCATTTATGCGTTCATCGTCTTCCGCTTGTGGCAAGGCTTGTCGGGAGCAGGGGGAGTGGTTATCTCCAAGAGCATCGCCACCGACCTGTACAAGGACCGAGAGTTGGCAAAGTTCTATTCCATGCTCAGTTCGGTACAGGGACTTGCTCCGATTTGCGCCCCGGTACTTGGAGGCTTCATGATGGGTTGGACAGATTGGAAAGGCATTTTCTGGACCTTGTTCTTGATAGGTGTCTTGCTGATAATCCTCGTGTCGTTTTTCGTTGAGTCATTGGATGATGACAAACGGCTGAAGTGTGGCATACTATCCACCTTTGCCCATTACCTGCCAGTGATGAGAAACGGCCAGTTCATGCGCTATGTCATGGTACAGGCTTTCGCCATGAGTGTCATGTTCTCCTATATCGCAGCATCTCCCTTCATCTTCCAAGTGCATTTCGGGGC
>CAVGEN010000114.1:0-11381 GCA_963628185.1 Waltera intestinalis
AGCGAGGTGATTCTTTCTTCTCCATCACCTGCCATACCAGATTTAACACTGCCCGATGGGAACACTGGCGGGTTCACCACCACTCGGCTTTCATTCTCTGCCATAATACAAATATTAAATGGTTAAACAATAATGGGTAATTGGTGGCTACCAGTTGCAGTTGCGTTTAACGTGTGTGCCTCACACTACCACCTTTCACCCTATACCTTACGCTACCTTGGATAACGTTTTCTCGTTCATCTCAATCCACTGGCAGGCATCCTTGCGAAAGAACATCTCGCTGTCGATGCGCTTGCCGTCAACCTCGATGCGGTTACCCCTGCACTTGAACGTGTGGTTCTTGGTCAGGGGAACAAGGAGGTAGGTCTTGCACTCTTGCCTGTCATACACCAAAGTCAAGTCCGTGCCAATGATTTGCGACACCACCTCACGCTCGTTAGAAGTCAACACACCAACTTTCTCACTATGCTCCATATAAAGAGCATCCATCATTTCTTTGCTCATATCTTTGCTTGTTTTAATTGTTTGACACCAAGTTTGCACAACCCTCTGCTGCATCGTAATAGCCAATTAAGCGGCTACCATTACGGTACTCAAAGAAGTCCTTGCTGATTTCTTTCTTACTGAGTCCATCACCAAATCCGATGAATTGCTCGAACTCATACATGGAAGTGTAAGCCTCTTCGCCTACCTCCATCTGAAAGTTTGTCCTTACGCCCATATCATTCGTTATTTTAAGTTTCAATATCTTGTTAGAAGTCACACTCGCATGAATATTGCGCCTTTAGCTCCTCCAAGGCTTTCTCGGTAACGTGGTACACACCTTCTACCCACTCGCTTTTCTTCACGCTACGGTTCTCCTTCAGGCTCACGGGGTGATTAAACCTGACCTCATAGCGGTTGCCGATGCCCGTTATCAAGAAGTCAACCTCACGCTTGTGCTTGTCCAGCTCGGTCTCCTTGTACTCGCCACGCTTGATAAACGTGTCCTTGTTTGTCTCTTCGATGGTTGCTACCATATTGCCCTGCATTGCTATTATTTTTGCGCTCATACGTCATTTCTTTTAAGTTAGGGG
This sequence comes from Waltera intestinalis, assembly GCA_963628185.1. Classification (GTDB taxonomy): domain Bacteria; phylum Bacteroidota; class Bacteroidia; order Bacteroidales; family Bacteroidaceae; genus Prevotella. The sequence continues at coordinate 1,077 of CAVGEN010000114.1, forward strand.
ATGATTATAGGCTCACCCCCTACAAGCCTCGCCAAACACCTTATATTGTGCTTATTTCTTATGCAACCCTAATCAAGTTGTAGTTCTTGAATTGTCTCCACTCGCCCTTGACCTCATCCCAATACTTGGTGCAGTCCTTGCAAGCATAACCCTTGCCATTGGGGGTATAATCAATGTGGCTCTCCATCAATGTGCCGAACGCCTGGCGGATTTCGCCGTTCATCTTCTGAAAGTAGAACTCGACCACCTGCTTCTTCATGCGAGCCTTCAACTTGGCTACCTGCCATGCCTGCTTCAAGCACTCTGCCCAGCTCATGTAAGCGGATTTCAACTGGTAGGCTCTGTGTGCCATGTTCATCACCTCTCTCATCATGTTCTTGAATGAATTAGCCATAATCAACTAAACGGTTTTACGAGTGCCACTCGGCTGCGTAACAGCTATTAAAGTAATTGTTTCTTGTTTACGCTTGCAAAGGTAAATAATTTTATTTGCACTACCAAATTATTTGCAAACAATTTTGTTGCATTTAACAAAGTTTTGCAAATAATACTATTTACATATTGATTTTTTATTTATCTTTGCACCGAAATTAAAAACAATACCTACTTTATATATAATGAGAATAAAGGACATATTGAAGAATAAGGGCATGACGGTTAACGAATTAGCCGAAAGGCTTAACATTAGCCGACAAGCATTAAGCCGACAAATCCAAGGCAAGATGCTTATAGAAACGGCTGAACGCATCGCCAACGCCCTGAACGTCCCCATCTGGCAACTATTTGTTTCGGAGGAGGATGTTATCGAAAAGTACGACAAGCCTGCGTTCTATGATGGCAAGTCGGACTTCATCGCCCTCATCAAGCAGGGCGGTGCCATGTATTCCGCATCCTCCATCGCCGAGGCTCGGGGGGTGCTGGACAAACTGGAGAACAAGTAACGTAAGGGTATTCCTCGCAAGTATTAACAACTAATAATTTGAATTATGAATTGGGATGATGTATTTAACATGAGACGGAATGCCATATACGGCATGCTCTCGCTGGTGGCAAAGATTGTGTTGGGGATAAGCATCCTCGCCTTTGTGTTCTCATTGGTCATGCTGATGTTCAAAGATGTACGGCCATTCGGATGGGCAGGTCTGGCATATTCCGTTTACAGCTTCTTTGGCTCGTTCTTCTTGGAGGGATTTGCGCTGCTGGTTAAGGCTGCGGTAACGTACCTTGACGAAAAAGAGGGCATAGCACTTGATTGTAACGAGGAAGGGATGGAGTGACAAGAAATCCAATAACGGATGATTTTCACACATCAAAAACAAAATAAGCATACATTAAAGGAGAGGAATGTGATTCCTCTCCTTTGTTCATGCTACCCAAGCAGCTCTGGTCGCCATCTCTCGCAAAACTTCCTTCTGAGGTAGCCCATCAGGTACTCGTAATCACGGATGAAGCCATCGTTGATGAGCATCGCAACCTGTCGCTCCAAGGAGAAAAATTCCTTTTGTTTATCCTCAATGCCATACTTGTTCCTTACCTGTGTTTCGTGTTCGTTAAACACAATCCAATTCATAGCCTTAGCCACATTTGGCATCAGCTTACGCATTTTGCTTTCCGAAACAATTTTCGTCACAGCGGAAGACAATGTTTTGTAAGCATCACCTGCCTCATTACGGTAATTAAGCATTTGGTCTGAAACAAATTTTAGTACATGATACTCGAAACGAGGATTCAGATACATAGCGAACTTGATGAACAAGAGAGGTTGCATATACGTACCCCCCCGTTCTTCCCTTTCGTTGTTTTTGACAACATGCTTTTTAACTCCCTAAAATTTAGGGAATTTAGATTCAACTCATTCTTGGCTATTTCTGACATCAATTCTACGAGATTAGTAGATTGCCAAAAATTATCTAATCTCCTCTTTTCATTTGGATGCACTTTATTCCATTGTTCCAACAACGATGTTGCATTGAACATTGCATCGATGGTTCTTTGCTCCACCACAAACTCGCCCATTGGACGTTTCATTATCTGATTTGTCTTCATATTTTCTTGTTTTTCTATTAATTCAATTTTTCATTGAAAAACAAAGGTTTGGCAATAACTCCCCTTTGATGTCAAAATCCCAAGCACAAAGGTTTCTTTTTTCCAAAAAGCAACCTGAACGTTTCCTTTCCCTTTGGGGTAATAAGGGTTCTCTGCCCTGCCGCACTGTCCGTTCCCCAGTCCTTCATCTTGAACAAATCATCGCAGTATTCCGAATATGGCTTGATGCGACCTTTTACGTCTCGGTAGATATACTTTTTCTCCAGCAAAACTTTGATAAACTGATTTTGCTTCAGGCCTATCTCCTTCGCCGTATCACGGAAGTTGGTAAGCAGACCTTTCTCCACAAGGTTGTCGAAGTAGTCCGCCTTTGGCTGCATTGCGGCATTTCTCGCTTCAAGAGCCTTCTTCTCCTCCTGTTCCGTTATCCATCGTTTCGCCCTTTCTATCGGGTCTTCAATCTGGTAAGACGGCAGAACCTTGCTTCTTGCGATTTTCTCACACTCGATGAAGTACTTTCTCGCTTGTCTTCCCCTGTCGTTGTTCTCAACCATTGACAACTCTTTTGCCATGTCGATAGAAAGAGCATATTCCTTTCGGACAGTAGCACCATTTTCTCGTTTGACAATATTATCAAACGAGGAATAGTCCAAACCTTCAGCAAAGCCGTACTTCTCAATACGCCCCTTAATCCAATTGGCGAACTCCTGTTTGCTTTCCAAGAAAGCATGAAGTTCCCTTGCATTGACAGCCCGGCGACCATCCTTTTCTGTAATCTTGATTATCTCTTCCATTGCTAAATCAGTTTTTAACGTGTGTCTCACGCTCTAAATTTTACTTGGTACAAAGGTACACAATCACTGGCATTTGAGCAAAGAACCAAGGATGCGATACCTCACAAATAGCCAAAAGTGAAAGGAAACACTATTCCTTTCACTCCTTCTTGAATACTAGTCCCATCTCTGCCTCCGTGACCTCATGGTACACCTCTCCGTAGGCAACCCTCTGCTTGTCCTTGGCCATCAGAAGGAGATTACGATAGGGAACGACATTCACAACCTCATGGTATGACAGGTGCAGACTATCCATGAAGGACGCAATCTGCCCGAAAAGCGTGTCATTGCCTATGGTCGTGGATTTGCTATCATCCTTGCTACGCTCCTCGCCAAAGTTGATAGCGTCTGAAAATCCTTGATGGATATTAGGGAATACGCAGACTGCAAGCCCATGGCTATCTCGTTCGGCTTCCCTTGTGAAAGCTCGTCGCAAAGATTTTCGTCACCTTGGATGAACACCGACAATGCCCTGCAAGCATCCTCCAGATTCCTCATCATATCCAACACCTCCCCGAAGGTATTGCCGCCCTCGACCGCATTAAGGTACTTTGCTGCCTTCACAAGCCTTATTATTGTGGGCGACGGAACGTAGTACGATTTCCCATTTACCAATATTGTGACGGCATCCTCCCCAAGTATGGCATCCGTCACCAGTTTACTTGCCTTGCTCATTTTTCCTTTAAATTAAAAGGGGAACGGCTAAAGCCATCCCCCCTTCTGTATAGAGTCCGACATCTTGCTTATCCGGTAGCGGCATCAACGGCACTTCCGTCGAACATATACTCGCCTTTGACACCTTCTGTCTCACTCTCCATTGCTACAACAGAAACACCAAGAGTGATATTCTTGTCCTGCTGGTCGCCCTTTGCGACAACAGCACCATTGGAGAACACGATGTAGTTACCTGTCTTGGTCTGCGCAATAATAGCCTTGCTGACGTTCAGCAAGTCCTGACTGGAAGCCCAACCAACTGCCTTTGCCTCTTCCGTGACCTCCGCGCCTGATGCGTCAAGCATTACACCGCCCTGCAAGTCCTTCTTGTTCTTCCAAGAGTAAACACCCATAGAGAACGTAATGGTCTTCGCACCCTCATCGGTCTTGTCACGGTAGTAAACCTGTCCGTTAAGCTCGTTCTTGTACTCGGTAACGCTTGGGTCATCCTGCGAATAGCCCCACGTTCCATCATGGCTGTTCTTTACCTCGGTCGTATTGGTATCAGCTAAGAGAGTCTTCAACTTAGTAGGAGTCAACGCCTCTGATAAAGGCTCTGCATACCAAATTCTCTTAATACCTATAAATGGTTTTGTATTTGCCATCGTTATCTTACATTTAAAGTTTCGAAATCAATAGTAATGTTTGCATAGTGACATTTCCTCTTTGCCTCTTCCTCTATGCCATGCGAACGGACGGAATAGCGATACCAGTCTTCGCCAGCCTTGCCCGTCTTGAAGTCCGACAATGCACTTATGGCATTCTTCATCAAGTCGTTCAGCCTTGGATTGGTCTCGCCTTGTATGTCCTTCATCAAGATGTTCACCTCAATGGTGCATTCATTGAAATAGGTCTTGTCGGCACTCATGCGCTTGGGAAGGATGACTATCATTCCATCATCTGGAATATTCTCTCCCACCATCGGCTGCTCACCAGCAAGACTTTCTTTAGGAAGATGCCCTTTCAGCCTGCGCTCCAAACCCATGAAATCCAAGTCGTCATAGATTACATGGCCAGCATCAATCTCCGTTATCATAGCATATTCTCCAATTCCCTCTTGATATGATGAATACCAGAGTCTATCACATCATACCCCCTTGCAGAGACATCGGACGCATAGTCAGCCTTGTTGCCAAGCATAAGCGTATGGTCTTGTACCTTGTGGTAGTTCGACCTTCGCAAGTTGTAAGTATGGTTCTTGTAATTGCCATTTACCTTATTCAGTTCCACGGCTTCCGAACCTATCCTGTCAAGAAAGGCATCCACCTCCCTCTCGCCTTGCGCAAAGAACGCCTCTATCTCATCCTTGATGACATCAGACATAGATACTCATATAACCAAGATAATTGCACTTAGGGGCATTATAGACCTTTCCTCCACCTCGGTAGTTCCCTTCCTTGTCATAGACTTGTACTTCATCACCCTCCGAAATCTCACACTTGTCACAGACTATATGGTATTTTGGGATGTAAACACTGCCATTGTCGGTGGTGAAATGCTCGGTGGTGTTGTCGTCACAACGGCAACCTCCCATATCCTTCCACTCAACCTTGGAATCAACTATCTCGCCATAACTGTTCCGCACGGCTTCGACAATCTTTTTTTTCAATATGTGGGGTGCATACATCATACCTGCCTTGTTTACCAAATGTCGGATTTATCTATGATGGTGGAAAGACCCAATGCTGCCACTACATCCGTATTCGGGTCAACACCATACTTGCGGCATAGCCACATATAGTATTGCCCTACCTTAGAGTAGTCCCATGAAACAGAGAATCCATTCTCATTCACGTTGTCCATATAGGGAGACAAGGCAAGTTCCTCTAGGATGCCAACCATCGCCTTGCCAACTTCCTGCTCATTATCCTCCGAATACTGTTCTTCGGGGTTTACACTTGCCAAAACGTCCACCAACTGGGCATCCGTGATATTCCATGCTCGGAACTTCTGTGATATGTATTCTCCTACCGTCATGTAACATTATTTCTCGTTAGCCTTCTGGGTAGCCTCAGCGATTTTCTTTGCAGCTTCCTGCTCGCTTTTGGTCTTCTCATCCAGCTCTTCGCTTACCTGTTCCTCGATTGCCTCGCTTTCAGCTGCCTCAGCGGTTTCCTCCACGCTTGGCTCATCCTTCTTGACCTTCGATTTCTTCTTGTCTGCCTTGTCGCTCTTCTTAGCAGGGGAAGAAGTTTCCTCCTCCCCCTCTATCTTCTTGCAAAGCTTGCGAGCGAAAAGGTCTGCCATTCTCTTCTCATCGAAGTCCACTACCGTACCAATCTCATAGAGAGTATTATAGTGGAACTTGTCACGGAACGGACATATAACCTCACCCTTCATAAGCCTAACCTACTGTGGTTGTTGAATCCAACGAATAGATGGTATCGACGTTATTCAAGATAGGAACGACACGTGCCTGTGAGCTTGTGAACTCACGGAGTGGGTCTGTGGTTGAATAACGGCTTGCCAAAATAAACTCATCGGCGGTCTCGTAAGTCACACCGTTCACTGGGCGTGTAGCCTCTGCGGTGTTAGTCCAGTACAACTCGCCAAGGTTGTCATAGCAAGTGAAGGTAATGTGTCCCTTCGCCCAAGGATTGTGTGTTCCCTTCTTGCCGTTCAACTCGGTCTTGATGGTACGAGCCACACGAACAAGCTTGGTCTGCCACTTGGTCATGAAGATTGACGCAATCTGGTCGAAGCTCAGCACAGGAATCTTGCTTGTGCCATCGAGAGCGACACCTTGGTTGAAAGCGTACTGCTCACGAACCTGCTTGCTCTTGCCAAGCAACTTGATGGTGTAGTCATCAAGGTAAGCGGTGGTGATGGTATTCTGGTCGTCCAACGCCTTGTCATAGACAAGCTGGATGTCATCCAATGGCGTAGCATCATCCTCGCTCCATTCCTTAGTGCCATGTCCAAACTGGTGGTCTTCATAGAAACCGATGTTGAGACGGAGACCCGAACCGCCGGAACGTGAAGCCAATGCGACACCAGTAGAAAGCTCGCTGAGGAACATATCCTCGATGCGCTCGTAAACCGCCTGAATGCATCGTGGAAGGTCTGCAAACATCTTCTGCAAAATCTGAGGCGCTGGCAAACGCTGTGCAAGCATTGCATCCAAGTCAGACAACTCCTTCTCTGAGATATAGAGCTTTGCCCCAATCTTAGGAATCTGACCCTCGGCGGTTGATACCTTGTCGCGGCTCTTCAATGGAAGCTCGGAATCCATCGAAACGACATCGGCGGCAACTCGGGTGTATTCCGCAGTGATTGACGCCCAACGGCCATCAGCTGAGAATGTGTTTGTCAAGTGGTCACGATACATATAGGAGAGCGTATCCTGACGCTTGCCGTTCAACTTCTCCACCACCTGTGCTACAAGCTGGGGGAAGTACTTTTTTGTAAACTCAAAGTAAAGTGATTTCTCCATTTTTTTACCTCCTTTCTCTTAGTCCTTGTCCATAGTGGAATCGGACTCGTCAAACTTGTTGGCATCCTCGTCGGTAACGATGGCAATCTTGGGGAATGCCGCTGCGAAGTCGCTTGGCAACTCCACGCCGTTAGCCTCCTTGGCTGCGATACTGTTCACTTGGCCAGCGGTCATGATTGCCGCAGGGTCACCGTTGGAGATGGAACGATAGAGAACGCCAGCATACTTAAAGCCTTCCTCTGCGGAAAGAGCCTCGTATGCACCGCTCGCAATCTTCAAGGGCTTATAAGTACCCTTGCCATCTGTAATGATTACACGGCCTGCGTAAAGAACTTCATCATCAATGCCAGTGTAATCCAAAGCACGACCACCCTTGATGTCACCCTCCCACTTAGGGATGATTACGGAATCAACACCAAAGACAATCTGCTTCTTTGTAGTCGTAATTTCCTGGTTCATACTTTTCTACTTTTTACAAATTAGAAACTAAGTTGGCTGCGACCTTCTCCACATCTTCCTTTGTTGGTTCATCGTTACTTGTTCGGTAACCACCCCCAAAAGCAGGCTGCTGGAATGCCTTGCAGTTGTTCGATACCACACTTAAGTACTTGTCGATGGTCTCGTCATCCGCATCGTCTGCGAGATTGAAGCCCTCGTTGATACGGCTCTGTGGAATGCCCAACTCCTTCGCCTTTGACAAAATCTTCTCCTTGTGGTCTGCGATAGCCTTTGCCTTGGCTGCTGCCTCTTCCTTCGCCTTTGCCTCCTCCTGTTGCTTCAGGATTGTGTCCTGCAAAGTCTTGATGGTCTCGCTCTGCTTGTCCATCTGCTCCTTGTAGGAGCTGGCTTGCTCGGCGTTCTTCTGGGTCAGCGTCTCGACAAGCTTCTTGAAATCGGCTTGTTCCTTGGCTCTGGCCTCCTCGGATGCTTTCTTTTCGGCAGCTTGCTCCTCTAGATACTTCTTGAGGTATTCGGGCATCTGCTGTTGCTTTGTCAATTCTTCCAAGCGTTTCTTCTCGGCTTCCTCGGCAGCACGCTTTGCCTCCTCTTCCTGCTTCTTCTTAGCCTCTTCCTCGGCAACCCTCTTGGCTTCCTCCTCCTTGGCTTTCTGAGCATCCTCAAATTTCTTCTTTGCGTCCGTAACCCGTTTGTCGTTTTCCTTCTGCAAAGACTCCAGATAACCCTTCTGACCTGCGACAATCGTATCAACATTATCTTCAGTAACAAGCCCCATACCATTAAGCATTTCGGCGTGTGCCTGAAGAACCTCGTCACCTAACCCAAGCGGCTTGTATGCTTGTTTTAGTAATTGGAAAATTTTGTCTTTCATCTATATGCTTTATTTGATTAAATCTTTTGCAAAGGTAATACATTATTTAAGATAAAGATATTAAATCACTTACAAGCAACTCACTTTTCATAAAAAGTGAAAGAATTTATGCTATAATAATGCTTACAACACCCTCTAGACGAAGAAATGCGCCAACCACCATTCACTGGCGGCTGGCGCAAAGTACATCACGATACGAGCAAACAAACACATTAAAAATTCACTATCCTTTTGCGGGTACTCATCCAATCCAAATGCACCAGATTGGAGTACAATCGCCCTTCATGCTCTATAAATTGCCCGGAGGTCAATATCTCGCCATTATGCATCATTGCAAACTTAGAGCCTTTTGCTGTCCAATCGCCCATGGTATCCTGATGCTGCAAAGAACCCCATCCGTTCTTCTTTATAGTAGGATAAATGAACCTCTCGAAGCATATTTGGCTATCTGTCTTGTCATGCTCGGAGCAAATCGGGAGGATGCCATTATGTGCGAACCAATAACCACCCTTATAGAACGGGTGACAATTCTTCACGCTTACCGAGCCATGTGTAGCCAACCGAAAATGTATGATTACATTCTCGTTGATGTCTCGTTTCATCAACTTTCTGAGAAACGTCGAAAAATGCAAACTCTTGTAATGACTTGACTCACTCACGAATCCGCAACCGTCATGGTTTCTCAAATAAGCCGCCTTTAACTCATCAACGGATGGCAATGCGACCCCTCTTTTGCAAACTATAATAACACACATATCTTTACCCTTTCTTTACATTCGATTTAACTTGGTTTATTTTGCGCCCTGCGCTTTTTTGGCGCAAGGCTTTGGGATTTATCCACGGCTCGCAAATTCAGCCTTTCTGCCCTCAAAGAAAGCCTTTTCTTCTTCATTCAAGAAAGGTATGTCCTTGATGCTTGTCACCTCGCTGGTGAAGACATTGTTTCTTGACCAACCTACCAACTTTGCACAGAACTTAACCCACATGGAGATTTTCTCATAATTGGTAGAACCTTGATGCTGGCGAAACTCAATCGTCTTGTGACGAAGGTAGCTTTCGGCATTAACCTTGTAATAACGGTTAAAGCGCATCTTACGTCTTACATCCGCATTATTGTGGCAATAAGAAAAATTCATGCCTAGCAAGCTATGCGCCCAACGGCACTCGCCTCTTCTGGACGGTGCCATGAAGCTGTCGACCAAGGCTTCAAGTTTTTGGTAATTCTTGAAGACGTTGACGTATTGCTCGCCATTTAGCTTGTCCGCCCCAATGTGAACATGAAGGCCACATGTAGAGTTAACTCTTGCACCTACGGCATCCAAGGAGTTGATGGCTTTCTTCAAAGTAGCCAAACCTCTTGTGTTGCCATTCAAGACTGGAGAAACAACCTCGTTAGGGTCAACGTCTCCACCTACAGAAGAATCGCTCACAATCTTGAAATACTTTTTGTTGTCGGCATGATTATACCCCTCAGAATGAATATCAACACCATTTGCACGTCCTGCCTCGACCAAGGCGTTGCGCTCTGCGTGAACACATTCAATCTCAACGCCAAATGTGTAAACGAATCTTGTCGATGTCGAAGTCTTTGGCACGAAGACATTGAGCATATCGGAGATTTCTTTCTCACGAAGACCACAAGCCTTCAATGCGATTATTTTCTCGTTGCGAGGCATTGCTGACTTCTTAATCTCGTTAATTGACTCGATTAACGACTTCTTTGAACTTGCAAATGTAAAACCATTCTGCTTCATAACTAACCGTGCGAGTTGTTCGGGCTTTGCCCAGGGTGTCGCTCTCACCTCTTTAAGTGAAACTTGTCACTTGGCAAATCAACCAACTTATCTTGATTGACGATGCAAAGGTACGAATATTATTTTAAACTTGCAAGTGTTTTAATGTTTTTCTTTTTGTGTTTAATATTTATTAACTTTATAAGCACATTTTAG
>CAVGEN010000115.1:0-11375 GCA_963628185.1 Waltera intestinalis
AAGCCATCCAAGCAGACGGATATGTTTGCAAGCGGTGAGGCACACAAGTAAACTGACGGTATAGCGAGAGCAAGCGAGCCGAATGGGTGAGAGGCACATCCTGAACAACTGCCATAAAATCGGCTTTGCTTGCTTTTGTTCAAATAACTTACTTTTGTAAAGAAAATACAAGTGGCTTATAAACAATATTTAAGTATTGGTTACGCAGTAGGGCGGATAAACAAAAATTGTAAATAAAAGAGATTAGTGGTGTATATTCCCTAAAAGTTAAAGTTTGTTTTTGCAGGAAATAAAAGTATTAAACCGCTTGCAAGTTTGTGATTTTCTTCTTACCTTTGCAAACGCAAATCAAGAAGAAACGCAATTAGGAAATTGTTAGAAACAAGATATACAAAAAACACGAGACCCACTGGATGAACGGAAACGTCTTCCGAGCACTTCTTGGCTTTGCAAAGTGGTCGCTTGTGTTTTTTGCTGTTTTTGTACATGGGTAAGATAGGAGTGATTAACAAGTCGATGCTCCTTGGCAAGGAGATTGACGTTTATGGTAGCATTGATGAGCCTTTGTTCTTAGCAAAGGATGTAGCGGATTGGATTGAGCATTCGGATGCGTCTATGATGATTAAAAATGTAGATGAAGATGAAAAGTTGTCTGATACCAATCCAAACAATGCTTGTGGTGGTCAGAATGCTTGGTTCTTGACAGAGGATGGCTTGTATGAGGTCTTGATGCAGAGCCGCAAGCCAATCGCCAAACAGTTCAAGAAAGGCGTGAAGGAGATTTTGAAGTCCATCCGCAAGACTGGTGCTTATTCCGCCAACAACCAGATTAAAGACATGGTTGAGGTTGGAATGATGTGGGTGGAATGGTGTAAGAGGATTCTTAACCTTAGTGACGCATCCACGCTCTTCTTGATGCAGAAAGTTGCAGAGCCTCTTGGTCTGCCAGCTCCCGAATACGTTTCAAGTAATGGTGTCCTGCATTCCGCCTCTGAACTTCTTAAACGTTTTGGCTCTAAGTTGTCGGTAGTGAAGTTCAATCAAAGACTGGTGGAGGTCGGCTTCTTGAAGGAGGAAATACGTCAAGGAACGACCAGGGTTCACAAGTTCAAGGTGATAACACCCAAAGGAATCTCCTATGGAGAAAACCAAGTGTCCCCAAAGAACCAGAGCGAGACGCAGCCAAAATGGTATGATGACAAGTTCGAGGAATTGTTAGGCAACGTAGGGCTGTTGTAAAGAGACGATAAGGCTCATAACATTTTACATAAACAGGTGCATTTTTAAGACAGCATGGCTTGCTTTAGGAATGAGCCTTCATTTGGGCGGAGTGCCCATAATTATTATACACATATCAGTTGTGCGTTTTTATACATAGGATTAGTGCCTATCCAACTTTTATTGTGAGAAAATATGTATAAATACGGACACAAGTTCCCTTACAGATGGACTAAGAAAGATGCCCACTTCGCAAAGGACAAAGGCAAGGTGATGTCTTGCTTCTGTTGTGGCGGTGGCAGTTCCTTTGGCTACAAGCTTGCTGGCTATGATGTGATAGCCTCCAATGAGATAGACCCAAGGGTAATGAAAATGTACTTGAAGAATCACGATGTAAAGTACTCCTTCAATTGTGATATTCGTGAACTGGTAGCCAACATCAATATGGGGGGCAGGATATGAAAGACGAGTTGCATAACTTGGATATACTTGATGCCTCGTTTCCTTGTTCAACGTTCTCGATTGCAGGAGACCGAGAGAAGGCATGGGGCAAGGAGAAGGTGTTCCGTGAGGGGCAGAAAGCGCAGAGGCTTGATGACCTTGCCTTTTATTCCATTGCCCTTGCAAAGGAACTCCAGCCGAAAGTTGTAGTCTTCGAGAACGTACAGGGATTGCTTCAAGGTGAAGCGATTGAGTATGTGAAGGAAATCTACAAACAGATGGATGATGCAGGATATGTCTTGCAGCATTGGCTTTTGAACGCAAGGAATATGGGTGTTCCGCAGAACCGCCCGAGGGTATTCTTCCTTGGGTTGAGAAAAGACTTGTGCGACCCATTCATGGTGCAGAAGGACTTGTTTGAGCAAGTGCCGTTCATCAATATGGAGTTTGACGAGAAAGACATCGTACTTGGCGAATTTGCAGATTTCGAGGGCAGGCAAGTGCCACAAGGGGTATTGAAGTATTGGGAGCAAAGAACGGAGAAGGACAATTCTATTGGCGATGTAGTAAAGAGGCTTGATGGCAGGCTTTCGATGTTCAATAATATGCTTTTAAGAAAGAACAAAGTGTGCAACACCATTTCTGCAATGGAGGATAGGCTTATTTACTACGATTATCCGAGGTATATGTCTGCGCATGACACCATATTGGCTTCATCATTCCCCTTGGACTATGACTTTGACGGCATGAAGCCTTGGTTTGCTTGTGGAATGTGTGTGCCTCCTGTGATGATGGCAAACGTGGCTACAAGGATATGGGATTATTGGCTTTCTAAAATCAATTGCGCATGATAACGACAGGTATGACGGCGAGCGAGATAAGAATGGTTCGCAATATGGATGAGTCTCGTATTAACAGCTTTCAAATGCGGAAGGCTGATGAGTTGAAACGTGAGATGAAGCGGCAGAAGGTCAAAGGAATTTCCAAGACTTATGACTTTGTTACTCCGAATGCTGAATATTGTATATCCATAAACGTTAAGCATGGAGATGTATTTGCGTCGGGTGTGTTTGTCTATGTCAAGGAAACGAACGAGTATGTTCCAATGTCTCGGACATCGGCATTGCATGAGGATTGCTTTGCCATGAGCGTTCATTTCATAAAGAGATATGCCGAGCGGCATCTGAAAAAGCAGCTGCCGCCCAAAAAGATATTGGCAAAGTTTCTTACGTCTTTCGTTGGTGCGGTCAGAATACATCTCGATGAGAAAAGAAACAGGGCGGTGTTCGCCGTTCCCGAAGGGTTGATATTGGCGACATACGAAATCGGCAAACATATCATCCATTACAGGACGTTCGTCAGTGTTGATATGTTGAAAGATACCCAGTTAGAGAGCTACGAGAAGATTAGAGATTTCTTGCTTGGCTCATGTAGCAAAATCATTGAGGCTCGAAACACGGGGAATGACGACTTGTTGGAGGCGGCTTACATAACCGCCTATAAGGATGCTGAGTTGCTTGACACGAGCGAGGCAAAGGCTATTTATGCAAGTTTCTTCGAGAAAGGATGTGGCAGATGAGAGGCAGGTGTCTAAGAAAGGAATTGGGAGAAATAAGACCCGTCAAGGATTATGAGCGTTACTGCGTCAGCAAGCAAGGCTATGTGTTCTCGAAAGGGAACAACGAAGAATTGAAGGAGATTTCGCCAACAAAGAACAATAATGGTTACTTGAAAGTGAGCCTTTATAAGAACGGGAAGCGCAAGATGTTTTACGTTCATCGTTTGGTGGCAATGTCATTCTTGGATAACCCTAATGCTTTTCCGATGGTGAACCACAAGGATTTCAATAAGGAGAACAACGAGGCTGGAAACTTGGAGTATTGCACGGCAAGGTATAATATGGCTTATTCCTCTATGGCTGGTAGGCATTCTTCAAGCTATCTTGGTGTTACTTGGGATAAGAGAAGGCGCAAATGGAAGGCTCAATACCAAATTGGGAAAAAGAAAGTTTTTCTTGGACGTTTCTCCACGCAGGAAGAGGCGCATGAGGCATATATAAACGCAATAAAAGAGATTTGAAATGTTGGAAGTAAACAAGATATACAACGAAGATTGCATCAAGGGGATGAGCAAGATTGAATCGGGGGGGCAGCTATGGTACTGACCGACCCGCCATATCTTATAAGCTACTGCTCGTCTTGGAGAAAGGAACACAGGTTCTGTAATGAGATATTGAATGATGACAACGAACAGCTCATTGTGGATTATCTGAGGGAATGCTACCGTATTTTGAAAGATGACAGTGCGGCTTATGTCTTCTGTAGTGCAAAGACCTTGGATTTCTTCATGCGGCAAGCAAGGGAAGCTGGCTTTAACATCAAGAATGTGCTGATATGGCGAAAGAACAATCATACGGCAGGAGACTTGGAAGCTCAGTATGGACAATGCTATGAGCCTATCTTGTACCTCAATAAGGGCAGAAGGCTTATCAAGGGCAAACGTTTGGAGGATGTGTGGGATTTCGACAGGGTGTCAGCGGACAAGCTGGTACACCAAAACGAAAAGCCAGTTCCTTTGCTCATGCAATGCATCTTGAAGTCTTCAGACGAGAATGACTTGGTCTTTGACGGATTCATGGGCAGCGCATCTACCGCTTTGGCCTGTATGCGGACAAACAGGAGATTCCTTGGTTTCGAGCTTGATAAGGGCTACTTTAAGATTGCGCAAAGGAGGATTAGAGAAGAAGGTTTCAAAGGATTAGATATGTTTGGATATGATGGAAATGAATAAGATATACAACGTTGACTGTTTGTTGGGAATGAAGGACATTCCCGATAAGAGTGTCGACTTGGTGCTGACGGACTTGCCCTATGCGACTACGGCTAATTCATGGGACAGTTTGATACCGATGGATGCACTTTGGGAGCAGTGGAACAGGGTGTTGGTTGATAATGGGACGGTGCTGTTGTTTGGCTCTGAACCTTTCTCTACAAAATTGAGGATGTCGGCTTTGGATAAGTTCAAGTATGATTGGATTTGGAAGAAGCCGTACACTACTGGTTTTGTTCATGCAAAGAATATGCCGTTGAAGGACTACGAGATAATTAGTGTATTCTCAAAGGGGAAGATGGGGCACCGTTCCTTGTTGGGAGATAATAGAATGGTTTACAATCCACAAGGTGTTAGGAATGTGAATAGAACTATTCACGCAGGACAGAGCAAGTTTGGTAGCATTGCAGGAAAACGTCCATCGCACAAAAGCTCGTACGAGGTAAAGGAAGAAAATTACCCTCGTATGTGCTTGGAATATGGACGTGACAAGGATAGCTTCCATCCAACACAAAAGCCTGTCGCCTTGGTATCTTATCTGATCAAGACCTATACGAATGTGGGGGGGAGTGTTGGATTGTTGCATGGGCAGCGGAACTACGGCGGTTGCCGCAATAAGAACAAACAGGCAGTTCGTGGGATTTGAGTTAAACAAGGAATACTACAATAAGGCTTGCGAGCGAATAGATAAGGAATTAATTGATAAGCAAACTGATTTATTTGGGTATTGATATGAGGGTATGGGACTTGGTGTATAGCGAGGCGTTCGACAAGGCTGCGAATGACACTCCAGTATTGTATGCGGATGGTAGCCTTGGGTATGTGAGGCTTGGCGGCTTTGCTCAATTTTTAGATGAAAGGAAGACGGTGTTCCTTAAAGAGGAAGGAAAGGTGCTGACAAAGAGGCAAATCCTTAGCGAGCCTTTGCTGGTACTTGACAACGAGTTGAGAATATCCGTGTGCGGCATCTTTGAGTCGATTAATACGCAAGGATGTCTGGTCGTAAAAGAGGAATGTGGAATAGTGATTAAGGAAAGGGATTTGGAATGATGAGTGACAAATTACAAAAGAAAGTAGATAGGGCAATCCGCTTGTTGCAGAGCGTTCCCTATCATAATGACGAGCCGATAGAGATAGCGTATAGCGGCGGTAAGGACAGCGATGTTATCTTGGAGTTGACAAGGATGGCTGGAATCAATTATAAGGCTATCTACAAATGCACCACGATAGACCCTCCAGGGGCTATCAAGCACGCAATGGAGAACGGATGCGAGATAAGAAGACCGCAAAAGAGCTTCTTCCATCTATTGCAGGAGAATGGTATGCCAAATCAATTTATGCGCTTTTGTTGTAAACACCTAAAGGAATACCCTGTGCTTTATAATTGCGTGATTGGCGTAAGGAAGGCTGAAAGTAGAAAGCGTAACGAAAGATACCATGAGCCGATTGTGTGCAGGGTGTTCAGCAAGAAGGAAGGCGGAAGAGTCCAACAGATACTTCCTTTGCTTGATTGGACTGATGAGGAAGAATTGGAGCTCATCAACGAAAGAAAAATCAAGCTACATCCTTTGTATTACAACGAATCTGGGAGTGGAGATAACAAGGAGACTTGGTTGCCTCTGCTGCCCCTTGAAATCATACAAGAAGCGGCTTGAAGATTTTAGACGATACCCTAAGATGCTGAGGCAATACATAAGGAACGCCAAGGTCTATTTCGATGAGCATCCGAACAGTAAGGTTCATGAATGGGCGGCTGACATATACGAGTGGGTGTTTGCCGAGATAATGTGTCCGAGCCATAAGAAATACATGGAACAATATAAAAACGGATTGTTCCAGCTTGAAGACGGATGGCACAAGAAGAAACTTGAAGAGTATTTCAACGTAAATTTGGATTTATGAGCATGAGAAGAAGAAAACTGAATAAGTCACCAGTGTTGGGGTTGTGCGGCTTTGTAGTTGGCTACGAGTGCAAGGAAAAGGAAATAAAGATTGTGGAGTGCGATAAGGCGCAGGCTGATGCAATTATCGTTCCGCATCATTTCTCGCATAAGGTCACGAAGAATAGCTGCATCAACCTCTTGGTGTTGTATGAAGGCAAAATTAAGGGGGCGATGCAAATAGGTTACGGAATACGCCCTCACATCAAGACAGAAAGGGATGGGGTGTTGGACTGGCACAATGTTCGTGAGTTTGACAGAATGTGGTTATCCGATGATATGCCAAAGTACAGCGAAAGTATCTGCCTTTCCTTGCTGCATCATTATCTAAGAGCGACCCACAAGGAAATTAAGTACCTTATATCGTATGCCGATACATCCATTGGGAACACGGGAACGATATATAAGGCGGCTAATTACGAACTGACAGGCAGGTTGAAGGCGGATTTCTATTTGCTTCCAAGTGGCGAGCGAGTGCATCCCGTGACCATGTGGCACAGGCACAAGACAAGGGTGTGGAAAACATTGAAGGAATTGTATCCCGGCATAAAGAAAGCCGATGGATTCCAACTTAAATTTCTAAAAAGATTATAATCATGGTGCAGAAAAGATATGGGCTTCCGTATATGGGAAGCAAGAACAAGATAGCAGACTGGGTGATTGACTGCTTGCCTCCTGCGGAACATTTCTATGACTTGTTCTGCGGTGGGTGCGCCGTTACCCATGCTGCTATGTTGAAGCACAAGTACAAGCATTACCATGTAAATGACATAACGGACATGGGAATGGTGTTCAAGAAGGTAATAGATGGAGATTACAAGCCTGATTATCACTGGGTGAGCCGTGAGAAGTTTGAGACAAACAAGCGGAAGGACTTGTTGATGGCAATGTGTTGGAGTTTTGGCAATAATGGTATGGATTATCTATATTCAAGGGAACTTGAACCAATAAAGAAAGCTGCGCACATGGCGGTCGTTTTTGAAGATTATTCGCTTGCAGATGAAATGGGAATGAACCTTCATTATCTTGAAGGTGTCGTCGGTATGGATGCCAGATATGCCAAGTACAAGAAAGAATGGAAAAACCAGTTAATGGGGGGGCAACCTCAATTCGTGGAGAACATCACAAGGGCAAGAGCAATCGCCCGGATTTGCGAAGCATCGAAGCTCCGAGGTCGGTTATGCACGTCTCCAGCATCTCGAAAGAATGTTGTGGAATGTCCAGATTCGGGGGGGGGTATCATCAACAAAGTTGGATTACCAAGAAGTGGAGATATTGCCTAATTCGATTGTATACGCCGATTGTCCTTATAAAGGCACGCACAAGTATAAGAACAGTCAAGGGGAGTTTGACCATGAAAGGTTTTACGAATGGTGCAGGACACGGGAGTATCCTGTTTTTGTAAGCGAGTATCAAATGCCTGATGATTTCGCTCCAATTGCAATAAAGCAAAGAATTGGCTCGATGTGTGCCTATGGCAACAAAGAGGTCAGGTGCGAGACAATCTTTGTGCATGAAAGGTTTGCAAGCAAGTATAAGAGAGATTTGTTTTTGTAATATAAATATGTAAATGCGTGTTGCGTTATGAGTGAAAGGTTAATAAAGCTAAATAACACAAAGAAAAACATTAAAACGTTTGCAAGTTTAAAATATTATTCGTACCTTTGCAATGTGATTAAGAAACAAAGGTTATTAATTAGAATGGTGAGACACACCGTAAAAACTGTGCTAAAGCTATGGAGTTAAATAGCAAAGATTATAGAGCAATCGCTGAAAAAATTTCAGAAGGTTCTAATTATGTTGAATACTCTAAAGGGTATGAAACAATTGCCATCGAGTGCAAACTTGAATATGACGGCTATACCGAGGATGATTACTACAACGGTACTGGTGCTTTTATCGAAACTTCGAAGGAGTTTTATATCGAGAACGTCGAGAGTTGGGACGAAGAAGGTGATGAAACCGAAAATGATTTCAGCGAAGATGAACTTGCCCAACTGGTAGTTTAAGAAAAAGCCCCACCGAAAGGTGAGGCTAAATTAAATAGAGTATGAAAGCAATCTTGTACTTCGACGAAGGCAGCAGGTTAGTTGTCGATTTCCTCACCCCCCCCACATCGTAGAGAGCGTGAGACCCAGCGAGAGTTAGAGAACAGGATGGTGAAGGAGTGGAACGAGAGCCAGCCAAGATCCATTCACAAAGTAGTTAAAATGAAATTAATGAGAAACTGATTATGGAAGAGTTGAATATTGGTGATGAGATTACCTTGAAGGTGATTGAGGACGAAAAAGGAGAATGCAACGGTTGCTTCTTTAGCGACCTTGCAAACTACACATACGAAGACCCCTGCAAGCGCATCAAATGCGGTGCTTCCCAAAGAAAGGACAGGAAGAATATTATATTCGTTAGAGTAGAAAAGTAAGTTTTTAAAGCAAACATTAAAAACCAGCAAGAATCATGAACACCAAACAACAGAACGTACTCCGCTCGCTACTAAAGAAGTACAAGTACAAGAACACAAGCAATCTCGTAAGGCAGGGCATGGGCATCAACTTCGAGAACTTCCTGCAAAAGGCAGAGCCGCTGTACGTATTCCCTCGCATCGCGTCATGCTACACCGAGGGAGTGGAGAAAAGAAACCTGACGGATGCGGTCTATAAGGAATGGCTCAAGGATGTGGTGGAGAAGCGGTGGGTGGAAGCCGTCAACGCTTACTCCGATGAGCACGGAGAGCGCGCGGTGACGCAAGCCATCTACTACCTCATCGACAACGACCTCTGGGAGACGTACGAGGGAAGACTTGCCCTCGATGACCGTGGCGACGATTACTACAAGTTGCAGGATATGCCAGCCGCCATCGCCAAGGTGAAGGAACTCGCCTCGGAAGCCAAGGAGGAAGAGGAGACGGAAGAGGTGGCGAAGGATGAGGCTTCCCAACTGACCGCAGAGCCTATCGCAAGCGCAGAGGAAGCCGTGAGATGCGCCAACAGTGCCGACATCGCCATCGAGACGCTCATCGACAACGTACACAAGATGACGGAGTATGTGCGCACGGCTGCCGACACCGACGGACTTCGTGCGAAGATAGCCGAGCAGCAAAAGCGGATGGAGGAAATGCGAGGACTTCTTGCCGAGCAGCAGAACAAGGTCGATGAAGCCAACAAGACCATGCTCAAAGCCTCCGACTACATCGCCAGGCAGAAGGAGAAAATCACGGAAATGGAGGGCGACTACGACATTCTGAACGGCAAGTACAAGAAAGCCCTCGACGAGAGGGATGCAGCCGACAGAGAGCTTGCCGCCTGCAAGAAACTTCTGGAGGAGGAAGCCCAGAAGGAGGTGCTCCCCAAGAAGAAGGTGATACCTTTCAGCGCATTGGATGACGTTCCCCTGCTTGGCAAGGGAGTAATGACGGGGCTTGTGCCAGTGCTTGCCAAGTACAACATCGTGGTGGACTACAACAGATAGGAGGTGGCTTATGAGCGACGAAGTTATCAAGATCGGCGGAACTACCACGTTTTTCCCCGGCTCGGACTGCACGGGAGTCTTCGACAATAAGGTTGCGATGAAGCACAATAACCTCCTGCGCAAATTGCTGGACGAAGTGACAGCAACCCCGGGAGTTAAGGTAAGCCACGTGGCTTCCAACAGGCGAGCCTCGTTGTTTGCCGTTGCGTATCGGAAGCCTGGTCGTTCGCCCCAAGTCGATACTATTTATTACGAGTACAAGTATAGGAAATGGGTGATGGACAATTCGAGAATCAGTTTCGCAAGGGAGTTCGTCCGAAGTTACCTCAAGTCGGTGTGCGGAATGAGGAGCGTGAGCGAGGTTGGCGTGGTCGAGGAAATCGTGATGTTTCAAATGCCGTTTTGGTACAGCATGAGCGTCTATGGCAATTACACCATTTCGTGCGTTGCCGGAGGGCTGGTGTTAGCGAGGATTGCCGCAGATGATTACGTCCATGTTCTCGATTTCATTCCTTACGAGGATATAGCCCCCAAGAAGATAAAGAGCTTCTATGGAGACGTGCTCCGCTATTACGTGAGCGGCGAGGGTAATAACGCTACCGAGCAGGACGTAGTAAACAATAAAGACCGTGTTTCCAAGGACTTGCTCATGGAACTTGTTGGTCTTCGCCCCGTCATCAGAGAGAATGGAGAGATAAGTGATTACGAACGAATTAATGATTAAAAGATATGACAAAAGTAAGAATTGTTGAGGACGGCGAGTTGTTCCACGTCTATGTGGGCGGCGACAGCGACTTCTGGCTCAACAGGCAGGAGATGCTCGAATTGTATGCGGCACTGTTGCCGATAGCGAAGGAAGGAGGCAAGACATGAGCGGAGGTGCATTCAACTATGCCCAGCGCAGAATCGCTGACATATACCTGGAGATAGAAGATGAAATCTACGGGCATCCGCTTGATGATGAATGGGAGGTGGAGAGCTACATCAAAGACCGATGGCTTGATGATGAGGAGAAGGAATGCATCCGCAAGCATCATCACACCATCCCCAACCAGTCGGGCTACTCCAAGGAGACCATCCGGGAGTTCAAGAAAGCTATCAAGTTGCTGAAACAAGCCGAAGTTTATGCCCAACGGATAGACTGGCTGCTGAGCGGTGATGATGGTGAGGACAGTTTCCATGAGCGGCTGAAAGCTGACTTGGAAGAGTTGAAAACCAAAAAAAAGTAAGATTATGATAACAGACAAACAGATAGAGGAAGCTACTAGAAATTATAGTAATGCTCTTGATAAACAACAAATATTGTCATTTGCATGGAGAGACTTCAAGGCAGGTGCTCACTGGGCAAGCAACGAGTTCTTGAAGGGCTTGTGGCATGATGCAAGCGAGAAGCCGAAGCGGTACAAAATGATTGTGGTTATCACAGGAGAAAAGGATAGCCTTACGAATTTTGACGCAGAGGTTTACAACTTTCCTTTC
>CAVGEN010000116.1:0-11248 GCA_963628185.1 Waltera intestinalis
TATGTTGCGCAAATCTGGTGCAGTTTTCAAAGAAGTGCAATTGTAAAACATACTGATCAATCCACTGTCTCCAACAGAAGTTATGCTGCTCAAATCTGGTGCAGTTGCCAAAGAAGTGCAACCGTTAAACATACTTTGCATTCCATCGTATCCAACAGATGTTATGTTGCTAAAAACTGGAGGAGTTGTCAATGAAGTGCAACCATTGAACATATTGAACATTCCATAGCCTCCAACAGAAGTTATGCTGCTCAAATCTGGTGCAGTTTTCAAAGAAGTGCAACCCTCGAACATATATTGCATTCCATAGTCTCCAACAGATGTTATGCTGCTCAAATCTGGTGCAGTTTTCAAAGAAGTGCAACCATTGAACATACTGTTCATTCCATAGTCTCCAACAGAAGGTATGTTGCTCAAATCTGGTGCAGTTGTCAATGAAGTGCAATCCCTGAACATATTTTCCATTCCAGCGAATCCAACAGATGTTATGCTGCTCAAATCTGGAGGAGTTGTCAATGAAGTGCAACCACTGAACATACCGCCCATTCCATACTTTGATACAGCAGCATATGAACTGAAATCTAGATTTTCAACAGAAACAAGTCTTGCTGCTTGAGCACTATCGGATGAAAACAAATACACATAAGCATAATCTGGTATTGTCAAAGCTGAACCTGTGTTGAAGTTATCTCCGAAACAAAGTGAAGCTATGTTTCCGGAAACGCTGAAGTTTCCATCAGACCTAAAAACGTTGTATTTTCCAGATTCAGACAAAGCTCCAGTGTGCTTCACCAATAAAGATTTACCTGGTTCAAGTGTTGCAAGACTGACATTACTGCCTTCAATGAGTTTTTCATTCCAAGTTGTTCCATTGTCTGTAGATACATACACTGTTATGCTTTTATAAGGCGATGATGAACCAGGACCCATACGAATGGTGTTGTTGCTGGAGCTTTCATTCTTTATGGTGAAATAGTCTCTTGAATAGTCGTGTTTTGTCGTGATGCTCCCGTCCAGTGTTTCGGTCTCTGCATAGATGTCAATGGCTGTTATGGTGTACGGATAAGTGTTTCCGTGTGTCAAGCCGCTTATGGTGAACGTGATTTCGTTTCCGGCAATCACGCCTTGGACCTGTGTCGAGTTGATTGACATTATAGCACTTGAAAGAGCATACGTGCTCGTGCAGGAATAACTGGCTATGTAGTCGTTCCCGCTTCTTGTTGTCGAAACATAAGCAATGCTGATAGTCCCTGCTGCCAGTGTCTGGAATGTCGAAACGTCGCTCGTGTCAAGCAGTGTCCCGCTGTCATCCCTCAGCTCTGCTTTGGTGTAGTAGTTCTGGTTTGAAGCGAGGTTGTCAAGCTTCACTGAATCTGGTTTGCCCTGTTCAGTCACATCCTTCGTGTCTGCGAACTGAGAATCAGTGCTGTAAATGACTTTTGTGGTGTAAGACATATGAAGTTCTTTTTTTTGCTGTTTGTCTAATAATAATCCATTTGAGCTTGAAACAAAAAAGAGGAGCCGTCTTGACTCCTCTTTGAATCTTGTTCTCAGTCTGGTCAACTTCCAGAACCGTCGCCGTCATCAGCATCAGTCGAGCCTCCAGCCCCGTAGCTGAGGTTGACAACTGCTGAGACCGGAGTGACTTTCGTGACTCCAGTGATGGCGATTGTCACTGTTGTCTGAGCCGCTGTAGTAGCTGTGACTTGTGCAGTAGTGCTTCCGCCGTGGGCGTCGACAGCTTCAACCGCGATTTTGTATTCAGTTGAAGGATTGACGGTGATTGCTGTGCCTGTGTCATCCAAGTCTCCATTGGCGATGCTCCAAGACTGTGTCCCTGTCTGTGCAGTCAAAGTCTTGTACTGGTAGTTTGCACCACCGCCTGTCGGGATGATTGAGAGTCTGACGCTTTGCAGTGTGTCGTTTGTCGTGACCAGCACATTTCCGCTGATGCTCTTGTAAGTTGTAGCGACATCGCTGATTGTGACAACCGGAACAGCATAGCCTGTGTTTGCTTGTTTTGCCTCAGACCAGTCGCCGGTGTATTCTCTTCCAAGGTCATCGACAACATAAGGGACCGCATAATAAGTGGTGTTTTCGGTCAAGCCTCTGACGACCCAGCCTTTTTCTGCAGTCTGTTCATCGTCTGCAGGGTATTTCACAGCATTTGCACCGCTTGCATTTGTAGAAAGATATACACCGACCTCATTCACGCTCAACACACCAGCGGTGTAAGTGCAAAGGATGCTCGGACTGACTGCGCCCTTACCTCCTGTGAATGATTGCCAACTAGCAAGGATGAGTGTCTTGTACGGATACGGGCTTGTCCAAGCAGTCGTGTAGCCCTCATCATTCGTGCACTGCACACTCACGCTGTACTGGCTTCCGGGATTCAGTTTGACACCCAGAGTCGAAGAGTCCATAGTGATTGTAGACGGTGAACCATCGACTTCAATGGTATTCCCTACTTGTGTCGTGCCTGTGGTGTCGCTGTAGACTTTAGCACGTGTGTATGTTATAGTTGCCATAGTTTAGTTTTGTTTTTGTCTGTTCTGGATTTGGTTTGTTCTAATAATAATCGTTGCATCGGGTTTCAATGCTAGTCAGGCTATGAATGCTCTTCAGGCGAATCGGTCTGGTCTTGCCAGTATTCATTTGCTGTGTTCCCTGTCGCGATGTTGCTGTTCTCATTCGGGACAAGTATCGCGTCTATCTCACTGAAGTTCGTGTTCAAGTCAGTGTTGACATTGACAACCATATATTTGTGGCCGTCAAGAAAGACATAGTCAACCAAGTCAGGAATGTTGCTCATTGTCTCAATAGTGACACCAAGGCTCTGAGTCATCTTGCCGAAGTCCATTGTTGACAACTCTGGACGGTACAACAGCCAGTCCGACTGTCCCGAGTCCAGTATGGCAAGCCCCTCGACTTCTTCAAACTGTGCTTTGTATTCGCCGGTCTCGGGGTCGTGCTCTGGTCTTGAATATTGTTCAAGACAACCAAGGACACCGTATTTTCTCGGTGTGTGTGTGAACGGGCTTTCGTGAAGGCTCTTGTGTTCCTCAAGCCATTTGTTGCTGATTGTCGACACAGGGTTCTGCTGGCTTTCGCCCTTTTGCAAGACATAGTTGTTCTGCCCGAGCTGGTCTGCTGATATCCTTGTCTCTCTTATGGTCCCTTCAATCTCTCGGCATTCGTCTGCATTGACAAAATCGACCCGGTTGACGAGACTCCCGTTGTCAACGACAGCGTGTTTCACCACTTTCTTCTTGTCAAGCCAGCACAGCCCGAACAAGAAATCTTTGAGCTCAATGTCTTGGAGGTTGCAACAGAAACCGAAATAAGCAAATGAACCCCATTCAGACTGGAAGTAATGGAAAAGAGTATCACGGGGATACCCTGTCTTGTTGTAGTGATAGCCTATCATACTGTAATCAAAATAGACATATTGGTAAGGGTCTGGATATTCAGTCCAAGGGCCGGTTGTGCTTCTCGCGAACTTGCCGTCATTCGAATACACCTTCAGTCTAGGGCAACGGTACACATATTGCAGCTCATTGCCGTAGTCGTCTTCTGTTATGGCATAGTCATCTATGGTGAGTACAAGGACAAAGTTCAGCATATCGTATTTCTTCAAGTGTTCAGCCCAACATTTCACACTCAATGTCGAGCCTTCTCTGAACACCAAATCGTCCTTGACGTATGTTTCGACTCTGTTCGAATAAAGGTCTGAGTGCATATAGTAAATGAAAGCTTGCAGAGGCTCTCCTGGAGTTGTCTTGCACACACTGAGCCAGAACTTGTTCGTGACTGTTGATTTCTTCTTCCAAGAGAAGTGACATTTCATCTTCACCCTGCAGGCTCTGTTGAACGTGATTTCAGTCTCTGAAGGCGACCAGCTGAAAGAACAGTCGTTCGTCACGTGCTGCCCGCCTGTGAGGACTGCATATTCACCTGAATCTTTTGTCCAGTGGCCTTCAATGTATTGTGTCCTGTTCTGCGGACAGACATATTTGTTGGTCGCCACAACACAGTGCTTGGGGTCAGCGTGCGGTATCTGGATTCCGCTTGCTTGGCTCCAGCGGTCAATCAAGTCATTGAGCGGCATACTTGCGTGCACTTGCGAATAATTGCTGTTCGCGCCTATGCCGTTCCAGTATAGCTTGAAGACAGACGGATGAGCATTCCTCGAGTTCGTGTTCCACACCCATATGCTGCTGTCATCATCAACAAGCCATTTCTTCAGGCTCGTGTTCTCGACAGATTTCTCATAGACGCAGATGTTGATGTCATCGTCACTGAGCGAAACGACTTCTACGTAAGCATCAATGTTCTTGTGCCCTATTGAAAGCGTGCAGGGTGCAATCTTCCCGCCGCAAGGCTGCCTGGTCCGGTCAAGCAATCCAGCAGCATCAAGAAGCCAGATGTTGTTGCGGTTCTTCGGAATCACGATGTCTGTCGTGTAAGCATCCCGCAAGCCTTCACTGAAACGTACCGGTGCCCATTCCCAAGACGCGTCTTGCTCATAGACGTCCAGAGCACCGTTTGTCAAATAGATTCCTAACATATGTCAATTGTTATGATTTGTATAATTGGTATTCAAGCGTGACGTCTTGGCTTTCATTGTGGTTCACCTCAACACTCTTTGTCACGAGTGAGCAAGGGAGCCATTCGTCATTCGTGCCAAGGAACTCGATGTTCCCTGCAAGAAGGATGTCATTCCAGTAGCTGTCTCTGCGAAGCATCGGATAGAACACTTTCACTGTGCCAGAAGCTTCTTTCAGATGTTTCCTTGACAGGTTGCGGTACGGGTTTCCGGTGCTGGGCCTGTAGTAGTTCTCGCCTTCAGCAGAGGTCTTGTCACTGATTACTCTTCCGCCAAGGTACCTCAGTATCCCGTCTGTGTCTTTGTACCTCACCTTCAAGAAGTCAAAGTCTTCACAGGGCTGCTCATACACGAAGTTGATGCAATAGTCATCAAAGTCGAAAATGTCTTTTTTCCAGAGCTGCCCGCCTTTGCCGGCTGTCTTGACATCCTCTTTCCCTGTCGTGATGCTTATCCTGACTACAGCTGATTTCGCAGTGATGCCTTCAACACCAGTCGTCGCGATGGTCGGGATTCCCGGTTTAGCACCTGCGTCAAAACAGGCTCTGTAGACACCAGGTTCTGCCAGCACCGCAGACAGGTCAAACTGCGTGAACCCTGGCGTTATGACATTGAATGTACGGTTGTTCATTCTCAACACACCTGTGTTGTTGAAATAGAGACCCGTTTTCACGAGGTCACTCGGCCCGTACAGGTATATAGTCCTTGCTGAGCCGTGTCTCCTTCCCGGGATAGACTTGCCGTCAAGTGCAGTGAGGTTGAAGCTGTAGCTTCCCGCGTACGCGTTGTACAAGTTGTCATAGGCATCTACTTTGACATCGAAAGTGAGGTTGTCAGTGTACAGTGAGTTGACAGAATCTCTTATGTCGAACACGACAGACTTCATCTCACTTATGTATCTCTGGACAAGTGTCATCCCTGTTGCAGAATTCCTTATTGTCACGTTCCCGCCTACAGGACCTTGCGGCAGTGATGTCTTCAGTTCAATGAGTATGTTGTCATCTAGCCAGACAGTAGAGTCTGGATAAGTCAATGTTACAGTTCCGATATTTCTTGTTCTCATATGGATTGTTTGTGGATAGTATTTATTTCTCTGTCAGCTACGGGAAAGTTTCTCTTTCGCTCTTACCCTGTTCTGTTTGTTTGTTATCTCTTTGACTGACACGACAGGGTTCGGCATCTCTTGGAGCGCTTCAGCAAATGTGGCTTTCATCTTGTCATATTCAACCGCTTCCATTGAAGTCTGTATCCCAGTCACCACTTCTCCTCCTGCTGCATAACAGCCGCTCCTTCTCGTGCTTTTCCCGTCTATGTTGTTTATCTTGTCAAGGAACTCCACACCGACTGTGTCGACTGCTTTCTTCTTCACGACATATTCGCCCCTTGACACCATTATGTGGACATCGTCTTTCTTTCCTGTGGTGTCGTTCCCTCCAGTTACCAGACCGCCACTTGCGAACTTCGGAGCACTGCCCTTTGCTTGCTTCGCTTGTCTGAGTGTAGATACAGCAGAAGCAATGCCGCTCGCGACGATTCCGACCAGCTCAGCTATGAACACCGGGATTGTGAGTGGAGCAGCAACACCGGTGAACGCGCCTGCTTGCACAGCTGCTTGTATAGCTTGCGCGATTGAGATTGCTGATGAAATCATAATCTGAGCAAGTGCCATACCTGTAGCGAAGTCAGAATATTTCTCGTTGTCTTCTGCCATTGTGTTGAACAAGCTGCTCATCGTGCTTGCAATGTCAGACATAGCTTGTCCGATTGCAATCGCATTGCCCACTGCTGCGTCTTTCTGGGCTCTGAGTGCTTGAGCAGTGTCTTGCAATGCTTTGTTCAAGTCACCTTCAGCTTTGGTGACATTCAGCATCGCTTCCTGCAACGCGAGCTGGTAGTTTTCATCTGTGCCGTAGATTGCTTCAATCTCTTCTTGGCTCAGACCGGAAATCCTCTTTAATTCATCTTTGGCGTTCTGGAGTCTTCTTGCGGCATAATCCTCTGCAATCTTAGCTTTACGGACTTCTTTGTCTCTGAACATCCCGACTTCAATGTCATTGAGTGCAGACTGGTTCAAGTTCTCGAGTGAAAGGTCAACAGTCTTTTGCTGTGTCTTGCGGATTTCTTCATTGAATTGAGCACGCATCTTCACGACTTCTTTGTTGTGAGCTTTCTCCATATTCTCAAGTGTCTTTCCGAATGTCTGGTTCTGCTCATACCATTTGTTGACTATGCCAGCGTGCGTTCTGCTGAACTCTTCTTCAGTCATACCCAGGCGTTTCAGCATATCCGTCCTTTCTTTGCCTGTCTTTGCAGCCATTTCTTCCCATTCAATGTAGGTCTTGTTCAACGGCTCCATTGTCTTCTTGAGTCCTTCAACACTTTCTTTGTATGCGATGTCCAGTGCTTGCAGTCTTGCTTCAAGTGCTTGCGCGGTGTCTTCAGGCATCGCGTCTTGGACAGAACGCCAGTAAGCTTTCCACAGGTTCAGCTGCCCCTTTATGTAAGTGTCGTTGTATTTCTTGCGAATCTCATATTCGTCTTTGGCTTGTCTTGCAGCCAGCAACGTGATTTGCCTGTTGATTTCCTCTCTGGCTTTCTTAGTGAGGCTGGTCTCGTTCTTCAGTCTGTCTTTGAGGTCTCCAATCTCCCTGTCAAGTGCAAGGCGGTATTGCTGTATCTGTTTCTCAAGCCCGTCTTTCACCATCTTCAGCTCAAGGTCCTGAGTCTTCCTCACCTCATTCAATTCAGCTTTCCTCCTCTCTCTGGCTGCGCTTGCAGCTGCTTTCACTTTCTCTGCATTGTCTGATTTTGTCTGAGTCTCGTCAACAATCTCTCTCTGAGCCTTCAACTGCTGCTTCAAGCTGTTGTTCATCGTCTGAGACTTTGAAATCAACTGGTTGTATGCATTGACCTGTTCTGACAATGTCGCGCTTATCCTCTTGTTTGCTGTGCTCTCGTCAATCTTCCCTTTCACAAGCTGCTTGCGGACCTTCTGGATTCGTTTCATCTGGTCTTCGGTAATCTTGCCGTCATCGACCATCTTCTGCAACAACTGCTTTGAAGAATCAAAACCCGAATTGACTGCATCGTTCACGTTGTTCTGGAGTTCTTCTCTGTTCTTGATTGCTTCATTGGTTGCTTTCTCGTTCTCTTGCTGTTGCTTGGTGAGCTCATTGTATCTCTCCTGAGCATCAATCGCTTTCTGCAGTTCTTCAGGATGCTTCTCTATGTACTCTTCCGAAACACCGAGATAGCTTGCCACTTCTTTCAAGTTGTCTCTGTATGCGCGTGTGTTCTTGTCAAGCGCCTGAAGCTCTTTCGCTTGCAATTTGATGTTCTCAGCAATCTGTTTCTCTTGCCTTGCAATGTCTTCAAGCGTGTTGAGGCGTTCTCTCTCTGTCGCGAGTATCTCATTGGCAATCTTGCCTCCGAGGTCTTCTTCTCTGTTTGCAGCAATCACGAGCCCTATCAATGTCCCCAATGCTGCTATAGCTGCCAGTATCCAGCCTATTACCGGGATTGACATAATAGCTGCAGACACTGCTTTCAGTGCGCCGACTAAAGTCCAAGAAGTCGCTGTAGCTACACCTTCACCGGCTGCCAGTGCACTTGTGCCTGCTGTCGCCGCAACACTTGCAGCTGCGTCTTTCCTCTTTGCTGCAATGAGACTGCCCAGTGACTTTGTCGTCAGAGTAGTCCACAACACACTCAATTGTTGCCTCAGGACACTCTGTTTCTGCAACAGGCTATATATCTGTGTCACTGCATTGAGCCCTTGCTGGACAATCTGCAGCTTTGAATAGATTTCAATCAAGTTCTCGTCTTCAATGCCAAGCGCGACCATAGTCCCGTGCAGTGCAGTGTAGCTGTTCACCAACAGGTCAGCTGACTGCTTTGCAGCTACCAGGGGAGCGTAGCCAGTACCTGCTGACTTTATTGATTTGTTCACGTTTCCGATGGCATCATACAGCTCACCAGCTTTCTTAGTCATATCATCAATCTGAGACTTCATCTCATTGCGCTTCTGTATGAGGTTGTCCATCTCAGACACCGCATCTCTGTAAGCTTGGCTTTCTTTGCCTTCTGTTGCTGCAATCTGGTCAATCGCCTGTTGTTGCCCTTGTATGAGTCCAGCACTTTCACTGTATTTGATTTCAAGCAGTGTGAGCTCTTCCCTGATGCTCTTCATCGCTGTCTTCAGAGGCAGTGTCCCGTTTATTGCTGCGTTGATTGCTTCTCCATAAGAGCCAGTGCTGCGCCCGAAGCGCTTTGTGCCTTCTTCAAGGCCTTTCACCTCTTCGGTCAGCTCTTTTATATGGTTAAGCATATCAACACCTTGAGCTGATTCTCTCTCTGCTTTGCTCAAGTCGTCATATTGTTTCAACAGAGCTGCGAG
Organism: Waltera intestinalis; assembly: GCA_963628185.1. Taxonomy (GTDB): domain Bacteria; phylum Bacteroidota; class Bacteroidia; order Bacteroidales; family Bacteroidaceae; genus Prevotella. Next base: position 9,003 of record CAVGEN010000116.1, read on the forward strand.
CTGTGCACGCAATGCGTTCAGTGAATCACCGTTCTGTTTCTGCTGGTTTATGGCGTCATTGAGCACATTCTGGTTTGCTTTTATGACTTGGTTGAGGTTCCTTATTTCTGCCGCGTTCTTAATCCACACGTCTGAGTTCTTGAGTCCAGCTTTCTCGAGCGCAGCTTGTCTCTTTTCAAGCAATTCTAGTTCTTTCCTGGCGTGTTGTATCCCTTTGATTGCGTCCTCTGGCAAAACACTGAGTTTCACCGCAACCGTCTTTGTACTGTTCCCTGCTGATGCCATAAATCTTGTTGGTTTTGTTTGTCTAATAATAATTGTGTTCTATTTGGCTTTTGGGGGACAAAGGGGCACTGGTCTGGATTGTGTTTTTCTGGATGGTCTGGATATGTCTGGAAGACAGTATTTCTAGCACATATAGTGACTTCTGGGACACTTTAAACAAAAAGACATATTTTTATATGGTCCAACCGGTTTGAATGTCTCAGAAGCCATTGAAATGATTTGAAGTCTCGGGACGGGCTTTCACTTGAAAATGTTGTCAAGCCTTTCGTCCAGCAAAGCTGCAAACTCTTCATATGCTGTCTCATCCATTATCTCGTTCACAGGCCCGTTGATGACATCTTCTACAGGTATTGTCCCTCTCTTTCTTGCTGAACCGTATTTCTTTGTCTTCATAGCTACGGCCCAGCCCAGGTCTCTCAATGTCCCTTTCTTCGGTGTGATTCCTTTCCTTGATGCCCAGTCAGCTATGATTTCAGCAAAGTTGTAAGGGACTTTGCCTGGTTTGCGTCCGAACTCAGCATAAGGAAGGTATGCATTAGCCAGGACAAGGATGTCATTGCCTTCCAGCCTGTATTCTACTGAGTCTTTGAGGTCCCCGCTCGCGACAAGTCTGGCCCTTTCAATCTCGTCTTGAATCTTCTCGGCAAGTCTTGCAGCAATCCTGTCCATAGCTTCTCTGAAGTCCTTTGTGCTGTTCATTTCTTCATTCTTGATTTTTTCTGGACTATTTCTGAATACCTCCTGCTGAACAGAGCATTAGAAGCCTGGTGCTCAAAGACCAGCATCCACTCTTTCACCTTCATATTGCTTGCTTCTTCAACACTGTGCAGATGGTAGAATTCAATGAGTGTAGTCAGCATATTGTTCCCGAAAGAAGGGAAGCTTATTCCGTTCATAGCCTGTCTCTCTTCACTAGACTGCTTGGATTCATACTGGCTCACGAACTTGTTGAACCCTTCAAGACTGTCCAGCAAGTCTTTGCACTTGCCCAAGAAGACCAGTGCTCTCTTGTTCTTTCTTGCCAGCCTCAACATAAACTGTTCTGGAGCAGAAATGAGTCCTTCAAACTCTTCAATGCGCATCTCAGTGACTGGGACATCAAGCTCGACCGTATCAACATCTTTCATCAACTCTTTGATGTTAGATATGGTGAGGAACGGCAAGATTTCTCTGGTCTTTGTCTTTTCAGTTATCAGCAGTTCCATCATATGCTTTGGACTTGTCGTGTTGGCTGGACCTCTTCAACCTCACCGAAACAGACTGGCTGTCTCTCTTTCAGAGTGAGTTCAAGACTCAGTCCGCTCACGTTCTTGTCAAACTTGCCTGTCGCTTGCCTTATCTTGACTGGACCGAAGTCGAACAGGTGCGAGTCATACAACTTTGAGATGAAAGTCTCTGCAACGGGCACCAGAGCATCGCAAGCAGCTTGCACGTCTTCGCCTTTTGCAGACAAGTCAGTCGGCTTGCAGATGAACAGCTCAATGTCAAGTGTCTTGAAATAACGCGAACCCCGTACGTCAACATCCATAGACTGGACTAGATACAGAATGGCGTACGGGGACGGAAGGCGGTCAATGCGGAGATTGGCCGAATATGGAGATTCATAGAGGACAGTACTTATTCTGCTGTCATCACGGAGCAATTGCAATATTGTGTCTGTCGTCTTCATAGGTTTGTCTTTGTTAGTCTTTATCCAATTGTTTCAATGCCATAGTCATAGGCTGCGTAGTGTTTTTCTCCAGTAGAGACACCGTCTTTTTCAACGGTGATTCAATCAAAGCTAGTTTTTGCTCCAGACAGTTTCACCTGCAATAGCAATGCTTGCTACATCCTTGCCTCCGATTGTTATTATAGCCGGTGTCTTGTTTCCAATTGATAACATAATGCAATTTTGTTTAGAGATTTGTAAAAATGGGGTGTTGCCACCCCATTGTTCTTTAGAGACAGGTCAGATTGTGACT
>CAVGEN010000117.1:0-11158 GCA_963628185.1 Waltera intestinalis
CTCGATGATCTCCACCTTTACGTTTGGATAAAGCTTCTGGAAATCGGGGAGTGTCGCTGGCAGCATATAGGTACAGCGCATCGTAGGAAAGGCTACACGCAAAACACCCACATCACGCTTCATGATGTCTGCCAATTCCAAATCAAGCTCATTTTTCAGCTGCAATATCTGCTCCGCTTTTTGCAGATAACATTCTCCTGCATGAGTCAACACATATCGATTGCCCAATCGCCGAAACAGCTTCAATCCAATATCTTCTTCCAGTGCTTTCAAAAATTTACTCAGGGTCGGTTGACTGATATAGATCGACTCTGCGGCTTTCGTAATATTTTGATATTTTGCAATAGCTGTAATATAACTCAGCTCCCGGAAATCCATCTGTTCCACCGCCTTTCTATGTTCCTATTATAATAGAGATTCCTCGGAAATTCAACAAACTATGCACTCAAGCTATACTTTTACGAAAGAAAAAGAATCGTTTGTTTCATCTTGAATACAACAAAGAATCCGTTAAATCGAGCTATTTTTCCTGAAAAGTTATGTCTATTGCACAAAAAATCCGTTTCTTTTTGGAAAATTCAAACAACCTCCATAGCCAAAAACCATAGTTTTTATTTTAACCATGAATTTTACTTTTCGACTCGTTCGTATTACAATAAAACCAACAGAAGCGGATATCCGAGAACAGGGCGAGTGGTTCTGCGCAGACCATCGCAAACAGGATAAAAGGAGTAACACACATGGTTAAGTTGTATGATTCCGGTGTCTACCTGCTGAATGGAAAGACTCTGGTACAGGAAAAGGACGCAGAACCCTCTTTTAATAAGGAAGAAGCAAAAAAAGGCACGATTGCTTACAACATTTTGCAGGCACATAATACCAGCGGCGATCCGGAAAATCTGAAAATCAAGTTTGATGCCATCACAAGCCACGACCTGACCTATGTTGGCATCATCCAGACTGCACGGGCTTCTGGTCTGGACAAATTTCCGCTACCCTATGTGCTGACCTGCTGCCACAACAGCCTGTGCGCCGTGGGCGGCACCATCAATGAGGACGACCATCTATTTGGTCTGACGGCCTGTCAGAAATACGGTGGCATCTTCGTTCCACCTCACATGGGCGTTATCCATCAGTATATGCGTGAAACGATGGCTGGCGGCGGCAAAATGATCCTCGGCTCGGATTCCCATACGCGCTACGGTGCGCTGGGTACGATGGCTGTTGGTGAAGGCGGCGGCGAACTGGTCAAGCAGATTTTGGAGCAGACATGGGATGCTGCCTATCCTGAGGTCGTAGCGGTCTATCTGGATGGCAAGCCCAATCCCGGCATTGGACCGCAGGACATTGCCATCGCCATTGTTTCTGCTGTCTTTGCCAATGGCTACGTCAAGAACAAAGTCATGGAGTTCGTCGGACCCGGCGTTTCCTCCATGTCCACCGACTACCGCAACGGCATCGATGTGATGACGACAGAAACTACCTGCCTGTCTTCCATCTGGCGCACCGATGAGGATACGAAAGCCTTCCTGATGGAGCATGGCCGTGGAGGAGATTTCAAGCAGCTCGACCCCGCTGATGTCGCATATTATGACGGCTGCGTTTACATCGACCTGTCCACCATCCACAGTATGATCGCGCTTCCGTTCCACCCCTCTAACGGTTTTGAGATTCGTGAATTGAACGCAAATATGGCAGATATTCTGCACAGTGTCGAGGAAGATGCCAAGAAGCTCATCAAGAATCCGAACCTGAGTCTGAATCTGATGAGCAAAGTTCATGACGGCGCACTCTATGCTGATCAGGGAACCATCGCAGGCTGTGCAGGCGGTACTTATTCTAATATCATGGAAGCCGCCTATCTGCTGGATGGCAAGAGCACCGGAACAGGAGAATTTGCTTTAGGCGTCTATCCCAGCAGCCAGCCCGTCATGGTAGACCTTCTCCGCAAGGGTGCAATCGAAAAACTCATCAATGCAGGTGCTACCATCCGTACTGCATTCTGCGGTCCTTGCTTCGGTGCAGGCGACACCCCGGCACATGGCAGTTTGGCTGTCCGCCATACCACACGCAACTTCCCCAACCGCGAGGGTTCCAAACCCGGCAACGGTCAAATCGCCAGTGTCGCACTGATGGATGCACGCAGCATTGCCGCTACCGCTGCCAACGGCGGACGCATCACCGCAGCGGATGAGCTGGGTTATGAATATGAATGTCCCAAGTTCGACTACGATGCAACGTCTTACGAGCATCGTATCTATCAGGGCTTCGGCAAGGTTGACCCGAATGCCGAGCTGGTCTGCGGCCCGAACATCAAAGACTGGCCGGAGATGCCTGCTCTGAACGAGCATATGCTGCTGAAAGTCTGCGCTTATATCACCGACCCTGTTACCACCACCGACGAGCTGATTCCTTCCGGTGAGACGGGTTCTTTCCGTTCCAACCCTATGGGTCTGGCAGAATTTACTCTCAGCCGCCGTGTTCCGGAATATGTCGGCAAGGCAAAGGCAGTCATGAACCATGAAAAGACCCGGAAGAACGGCACTTGCCCGGCAGAAGTAGCCGAGGCGATTGCAAAAATTCGCACGATTCCCGGTTTTGCCGAGATCAAGGAAGAAAAAATCGACCTGTCCAGCACTATTTACGCCGTCAAACCCGGCGACGGTTCTGCCCGTGAACAGGCTGCATCCTGCCAGCGCGTCCTGCTTGGCGGTGCAAATATTGCCAAGGAATATGCAACCAAACGCTATCGTTCCAACCTTATCAACTGGGGTATGGTTCCTTTCGTGACCGTCAGCGCACCGGACTTTGCAGACGATGATTACATCTTTGTGCCGAATATCCGTGAGGCATTAGAGGGCAGCATGGTGAACATCCCGGCTTATGTTCTGGGCGAGACCATCAAACCTTTGACCCTTGCGATTGCCCCTCTGACGAAGGAAGAAAAAGACATTATCCGCGCCGGTTCGCTGATCAACTACAACCGGATGCTGAAGAAGTAAGGAGAAATCGTCATGACATCAAATATTGCATTGTTTTCTGTATTATTCCTTGCCGTCATCGTTGCCATTGCGTTCTGGCGCAAATGCAACATTGGTATTCTCGCCATCGGCGGTGCATTTATCCTTGGCACGTTGTCTGGAATGTCCGGCAAAGAGATTCTCGCTGGTTTTGACGCATCCCTGTTTTTGAATCTCTGTGGCGTGTCTTTCTTGTTCTCTCTGGCACAGGTCAACGGTACGCTGGAATACATCTGCAAAAAGGCGATTGGTCTGGCTGGCAAGCGCACATATCTGGTTCCCATCCTGCTTTTTCTTGTCACTGGCATCCTCTGTGCCATCGGCCCCGGCAACATTCCCAGTGGCAACCTGATGACCGTTGTAGCCGTCACACTGGCTGTTGAGATGGGCGCAAATCCTCTCCTTTTCGCATTGGCTGCAAAGGTCGCTGCTAACGGTTTCACCCTTTCTCCCATCACGCCTGCCGGTATTCTGATGGATAAGCTCTGCACCGACGCCGGCTATTCTGCTTCGGACTTTGCGATTCCTTCCATGGTGAACCTGATTCTCTGGTCCTGCCTGCTGATGGTGATTTTCTGCATCTATTATAAGGTCTGGAAAATCAAGCCTGCCGTACAGACCTCCGCTTCCTCTACTGCTGTTGCGCAGAAGATGAGTAAAGAGCAGGTGATTACTGCTCTCGGCATTGTCGTTATGGTCATCATGGTCGTTGGCTTTTCGATCAGTGTCGGTCTGGCTTCCTTTGCTGTGGCGGCTGTCCTGATGGCTCTCAAGACCTCCGACGAGAAAAAGGCTCTGGCGAAAGTGCCTTGGGGCACACTGCTCCTGATCACCGGCATGGGCGTCCTGATGAATGTTGTTCTGAAAGCTGGCGGCATTGATATGATTTCTGCGGCACTGCTCAAGGTCATGAGTCCTATCACGGCTGCTCCCATCATGTCCCTGACTGCTTCGATCCTGTCGTTCTTCTCTTCTACCACGGGCGTTGTCATGCCGACTCTGATTCCCACTCTGGATGGCATCGTTACTTCTCTGGGTACTGGCACGGCTGGTTTTGTCGAGCTTGCTGGTGTCGTTGTCTCTGGTGCAATGTCTGCTGCATTCAGCCCTGCATCCACTGGCGGCGGTCTGATCATGGCGGCTTACATGACTGCTTCCAATTCCGAAAACAAAGAAGAAGAACAAAACAAGCTGTTCGGCACTCTGTTCGTCATCGCACTTGCCTGCGTTGCCCTGAATGTTCTCTTCTCTTTCCTCGGTGTTTATAAACTGGGCTACGCGCTCTTCGGTTGATTTGAGAGGTATCTTTTATGATAAACAAAGCACATCGCATTCCCTGTATGATCATTCGCGGCGGCACTTCCAAGGGCTTATACTTTCTGGAACGCGACCTGCCCGCTGATGCCGCTCAGCGTGATGAACTGCTGCTGAACATTATGGGCAGTCCGGACGTGAAACAAATCAATGGTCTGGGCGGCGCAGCTTCGGTCACTTCCAAAGTTGCTATCGTCGGTGTCTCTTCCCGTCCGGACGCGGACGTTGATTATACGTTCTGTCAGGTCAGCGTAGATAAGCCGCTGGTCAGCACCAAAGGCAACTGCGGCAACATTTCTTCCGGTGTCGGTCCTTTTGCCATCGAAAAAGGTCTGGTAAAAGTCACCGAACCTATCACGCAGGTTCGTGTATTCAACACCAATACTAATAAACTCATCGTGGAAGAAGTGGCTTGCGAAAACGGCTCTGTCAAATATGACGGCGACTTTGCTATCGCAGGCGTCCCCGGAACAGCTAGCCCCATTAAGCTCAAGTTTGTCCGCCCTGCTGGTACGCTCAAAACCAGACCGGCAGAAGGCACGGACTTACTGCCTACTGGCAATGCCGTTGATACGCTGGATGTTCCCGGCTTTGGCCCGGTGGAAGTGTCCATCGTAGATGCGGCAAACCCGCTGGTCTTTGTAAAGGCTTCCGACCTTGGCTTAACAGGAAAAGAGCTGCCGTCCGAATTGGATAACGACTCCGAAAAGCTGGAGCTTCTGGAAAAAGTACGCGGCATGGCCGCTGTCAAATTGGGGCTGTGCGATGATTACACTCGCAGTGCATGGGAAACTCCCGGCATCCCCAAAATGACCTTTGTTGCCCCTGCCGCAGACTATATCACCGTCACAGGGCAGGAAATTTCTGCGGATAAAATCGATTTGCTTTCTCGGATGATGAGTATGCAAAAGACTCATCCAACCTATGCCATGACCGGCGCAATGTGTACTGCCGCCGCTGCCATTGTTCCCGGCAGTGTCGTGCAGCAGGTGCTCCGCCCGGATGTGGACACCCAGTTCATCCGCATCGCTCATCCCGGCGGAATTCTGGAAGCTGGTGTCGATTACGCGGTAAGTGAAGACGGCTCTGTGGATGTGGAAGACACTTTTGGCTTCCGTACGGCTAATTTGCTGGCAGAAGGAACTGCATTCTGCTGATTTTTTGAGGTGAAGATTATGGAAATTAAAAAAGCCGCGACTGCTGGAACTCTGGAATCCAGCGACTGCATGGTGACGGTCGAACCCGGTGAGGGCAAGGTCGATTTCTCGCTGGAAAGCTCGGTCATCAACCAGTATGGCAACCAGATTCGCAAGGTAGCTTTGGAGACGCTGAAGAATCTGGACATCAACGACGTCCGCATCACCATCGTGGACAAGGGCGCACTGGACTGCACCATCAAGGCCCGCATCGAGGGTGCAGTTTACCGCTCCGTCGATCAGTATGAGAATCTGCCCTGGGGAGGTGCCATTCGATGAATAATCCGAACAAGAAACGTCTGCGCCGTACGATGATGTTCCTGAATGCGCAGAAGCCCGGTCTCATCAAAGACCCGTACATCTACAAGCCCGACTCCATCATGCTGGATCTCGAAGACGCTGTTGCCGAGAACCAGAAGGACGTGGCTCGTTTCAGCCTATATCACGCTCTGCGCACCATCGACTACCATGGCTGCGAGCGCGTCGTCCGCATCAATGGCCTCGACACCCCCTACTGGCGTGAGGACATCCGCGCTGCCGTTGCTGGCGGCTGCGATGCTATCCGTATTCCCAAGACCGAAAGCCCCAAGGACGTTCTTCTGGTGGCAGATGCCATTGCTGAGGACGAAAAGACCTATGGCCGCGCAGAAGGCGAAGTTCTGATTATTGCAGCTCTGGAATCTGCTCGCGGCATCATGCGCGCACTGGACATTTGCGAAGCTTCCGAGCGTCTGTTCGGTATCGCACTGTCCGGCGGCGACTACACCAAGGACCTGCAAACTCATATCACCGGAACCGGTGTTGAGCTGATGGGCGCACGTCAGAACATGATTATTGCCGCCCGTGCCGCTGGTGTGCAGTGCTTTGATACCGTTTATACCGACCTGAAGAATATGGACGGCTTCCGTCAGGATGTCGAGACCATCCATCTGATGGGTTTTGATGGCAAGTCCATTATCAACCCGCGCCAGATTCCCATCGTGCATGAAATCTTCACCCCGACCCAGAAGGACATCATCTTCGCGGAGAAGGTCGTCAAGGAAATCGACTCCAAGAAGGCTCTGGGCATCGGCGTCTTCACCGTTGACGGCAAGATGATCGACATCGCCTTCTACGACGGCGCAAAGCGTACCATCGATCTGGCAAAGGCATCCGGTATGTATAAGGGGGATTTGTAATTATGATCAACGCTGTCGGCAGAGATATTCCTGAAGAGATTCTGAAGCAGACCGGCAAAGAGGTCTTCCAGGGCAATTATTATAAAGACGGCAAGCCCTTCAAGAAGGCTGGCCCCATGGTCACGCCCGTGATGAACCACGACCACGATAAGATGGTCAAGGACATCCACGAGGCTCTGGTCAAGTGCAACGCACACGACGGCATGACCGTTTCGTTCCATCACCACTTCCGTGACGGCGACCTCGTGGTCTGCATGGTCATGAAAGAAATCCAGAAGATGGGCCTGAAGAACATCACCATCAGTGCCAGTTCCTTGGGTAAGGCACACGATGACCTCGTTCCTATGATCGAGGATGGCACCATCACCAACATCGAGTCCTCCGGTGTCCGCGGCAAAATCGGCGAGGCCATCTCCCACGGCAAGCTGAAGGGTCTAGCTACCATGCGCAGTCACGGTGGCCGTGTCCGTGCTCTGGTCACTGGCGAGACTCATGTGGACATCGCCTTCATCGGTGCTCCCACCTGCGACGAGTACGGCAACTGCCGTGGTATCGGCGGCAAGACCAACTGCGGCGTTCTGAGCTATTCTTACGTTGACGGCAATCAGGCCGATTATGTAGTCGCGGTGACTGACTGCCTCGTTCCGTTCCCCAACTATCCCGCTCACATCTCCATGACCAAGGTGGATTACGTCTGCGTCGTGGACCAGATCGGTATTCCGGAGAAAATTGCCACTGGTGCAGCCAAGCCCACCACCGACCAGCGCAAACTGATGATGGCTGAGTACTGCACACAGGTCGTTGTGAACACTCCGTACTTCAAGGATGGCTTCTCCTATCAGACCGGCGTTGGCGGTGCATCCATCGCTTCCACCATCTCTCTGACCAAGATCATGAAGGAACGGAACATCAAGATGGGCTTCGGCGTCGGCGGCCTGACCAAGCCTATGTGCGACCTGCTGGACGACGGCATGGTCCGCATCCTGCTGGATACGCAGGACTTTGACCTTGACGCTGTCAACAACGTCAAGAACCCCAACCATCACCGCATCTCGGCGGGTGCTTATGCCAATCCCATGAATAAGGGCGCGTTCGTCAATAAGCTGGATTACGTCATTCTGGCAGCTCTGGAAGTCGATACCCATTTTAACTGCAACGTCGTCGTTGGTTCGGACGGTGTCATCACCGGCGCACAGGGCGGCCATCCTGATACAGCACAGGGCGCAAAGTGCACCATCGTCATCGCTCCGCTGCTGCAAGGCCGTATTCCGGCAATCTGCACCGACGTCACCACGGTCACCACTCCGGGTGAGAGCGTGGATATTGTCGTCACCGATTACGGTGTCGCCGTCAACCCCACCCGCCCCGACCTGCTGGAAGCTCTCCAAAAGGCCGACTGCGTGCCGCTGAAGACCATCGAAGAGCTGCGCGACATCGCATACTCTATCGTCGGCGAGCCGGAGAAGGTCAAGTTTGGCGACCGTGTGGTCGGCATCATCGAAGCCCGTGACGGCACCATCATGGACGTCGTGCGTGAAGTCAAGCCTTTTGAGTTTGCGGAGGCCTGATATGCCCATCGGATTTCGAGCTTTTCTGGATTTTGAACGACCTTCAAACGAACTGGTTGAATCATTTCGCGGAATACCCAGCAGTAACATCGGCGATTGCGTCCGAAAAATGTACTGTATGTTTGATGGAATCCATCCTTTCAATGAAAATGGTTTACTGGGTACGGCTTTCACGGTTAAAGTTCCATCTGGCGACAATTTGGCGGCACAAGCAGCTTTGGATTATGCTAAACCCGGTGACATCATTGTGATTGACGGTGCCGGATACCCAGACCGTGCGTTGGTCGGTGGTATGATGCTGGCTTATGCAGAAATGCGTGGACTTGGTGGATTTGTTGTGAATGGTGCAGTCCGTGACCTTGAAGATATTCGTTCCAGTAAGCTGCCTGTTTTTGCGAAATCAGCAACGCCGCTTGGTCCATATCGTGAAGGACCGGGTGAAATCAATGTTCCTGTTGTTTGCGGCGGACAAGTTGTAATGCCCGGCGACATTTTGGTAGGTGATGCTGACGGTCTGGTCGTGATTCCCCGGCGTGATGCACCGGAATTATTGGAAGTAGCTCGCCAGAATCTATCCGGTGAACAGCGGGAAATGGACTTGATGAAAAGCGGTATCTATGATGAGCAGAAACATAGAGAGAATTTTACGGGTCTGTTCCTCAAAAAAGGCGGTTCGCTCTAAATTGTTTTGACAGTTCCTTTCCTTTTGCCCCTTCTTCGGTTTCCTATGCGGTTATCGAAGAAGGGGCTTTTATCAACTATGCAATCGCACAGCCTGCATCAACTATAGAATTTCCAACCGATAAAACACATGTGTTTGAAAAAGAATCTTTTATCTTCTTTGAATTAACTTTTCCGGCACTGTTTGAGTTTTTAACGGCACTCCGGTGCCGACAAATCTGTTTTCGGCACTAAATTCGACAATTAATCCGTTGCAATCACAGGGCATCCGTGGTATCATTAGTTCGTAAGATTCAATGTAATGGAAAGTTGGTGCTCAAATGATTGTTTTAAGCCTTGCTTTAGATCACATTTACGGATTCAATGATTTCAATATCAATTTTACCTATCCAAAGAAAATCGTTAATTCTATTATCGAAGATGAACATTTGAACGGCAGAGAACGCTTCCGATATAAAAAAGCCGTCATTTTAATGGGTGCAAACGCAACCGGAAAAACCAGTCTCGGTAAAGCTCTCCTCCGCATTTTCGGATACATCTCCTCTGGAAATCCTTCGCTCTTGTATGACATGGTTTCTGGTGAAAGCGGAACCTTCTGTATCGATTTTGTCAACGATGATTATCGGCTGCAGCGCATTTATGCCACTATTGTTCCCACTAAAGCCACTGTGGATATTCGCTATGAAACCGCTGACATTGGCATCATGGACTCTTATGAGAAGTGCATTATCAAGCTGGCTGATCATACTGCCGAAGCCACTCAAACACCCACATCCTTAAAAAATTGCGTTGGTAGCTTCCAATATCGTTTTGCTTATCCTGAAATTGAAAAGTCGCTTAAGCTGACAACGGCTAATAAGGAGATTCTTCTAAAAACGCTCAGAGCTGTAATTGGCACACTTGACCCTACACTTCAAGATGTCCGATTGTCTAAGGATTTGAAAGATACTTTTATTATCCGTCGCAACAATACCGAAATCATCATTCAGGAGGGAAAACTGCTGAACCGCGACATTCTATCCAGCGGAACTGCTGAAGGCATTGATGTTGCTATGTTCCTTGCCTCCATGGTTGCACGGGAAAGCAGCTTCTATTATTGTGATGAACATTTTTCTTATATTCAAAGCGATATCGAAAAGCGTATCTTTGGCATCATGTTGGATCAACTTTCTAATGATGAGCAATTAATTTTTACCACTCACAACACAGATATGCTTGATCTGAATCTGCCAAAGCATAGCTATATTTTTTTACGAAAACAATTAGAGAATGGCAGTTATAAAGTTTCTGCTATCTCTGCATCTGATGTTCTGAAACGTAATACAGACTCACTACGTAATGCAGTAGAAAACGATGTTTTCTCTTCCCTGCCTCAAGATTCCCTGTTGGATGAGCTGGAAATGGGGTGGGCGGATGAACAGTAAGTGTATCTATTATGTTGAGGGCCCTTGTGAACAACAGTTGATTGCTGCGTTAAAAGAGAGTCCTTCAAAACTCGTTCCCGGAAAGGTAAAGGTCTTTAATGTTGTTCAAAACCTAATTCCAAAATCGCAAATGCTTTCTATCCAAGCTGGGACCATTGTGATATTGGTTTTTGATACGGATGTCCCCGTCACAGCCAATCTCCAGAAAGATCTAGAATTACTTCGTCGTTACTGCGGAAAACTGCGAATCGTCTTCTTGCCACAGGTCTTAAATCTAGAAGATGAGCTTACTCGCTGTACAGATGTAAAATCTGTTACAGAACTTACCAAGAGTAACAGCATCAGAAACTTTAAGACCGACTTTTGCAAACTAAAAGTCAAAGATTGTCGTGCTATGCTGGAGCGGCACAGTCTTGATGTAACAAGGCTTTGGACAACGGCTGTTTCCTCTGCATTTTCTTTTATCGAAAGCAATAGCAGCCAAGTCAAACTGTAGTATCGCCTTCGTAAAATTTGATTCCGTTGCTCCGTTCCCCAGAACGACCGTCCTATCTGCTCTCCTTCCCCCTTTTCATCGCATTGTTTCCAAGAACGAACCCGAAAAATGTACGGTTATGACATCAATTTGCAGGTGTCGAGCCATCTCGTGCTTACGCACTCGATCGCGGGCGCGCTCGCATGCGTTCATGCAAGCATGCCGCATTCTCACTTTGCCTTCGCGGATGTTTGCTGCCATGCCGACGCACCGATCCAGGTTAGCTCGCAGTGTATCCAGAA
>CAVGEN010000118.1:0-11104 GCA_963628185.1 Waltera intestinalis
GTCTTGACGGTAGGACTCTCGGGCATTGCCTCCTTGATTTGCTCCACCACATAGTCATCGCCGCAGCAGATGATAGCCTTCACGCTTGCCGCATTGTTGCGGTAGATGATGTCGTGCTTGGTGAGCATGTGGGTGGCGGGGATGGCCACGGCTCCGAGCTTGTGCAGGCCGAGCATGGCGAGCCACCACTGATAGTGGCGTTTCAGAATGAGCATCACCTTGTCGTCGTGTCCGATGCCGAGGCTTTGGAAGTAGGCGGCAGCCTTGTCGCTCTGTTCTTTCAAATCCTTGTAGGTGAAGCGAATCTCCTCGCCTCGCTCGCTGGTCCAGAGCAGTGCCACGTGGTCGGGCTTTATCTTCGCCCACTCGTCCATCACGTCGTAGGCGAAGTTGAAATCTTCGGGTATGATAAACTCCAGATGCTCCTTGAAGTCTTGCTCTGAAGTGAACTTGGTCTGTTTGAGAAATCTTTCAATCATAGTCTCCACCTTATTATATAATAATACACAGGAATTTAGCAGGCTTGCCATTCAGCGAGCGGAAGCAATGCTGCTTCTTGCTGTCGAAGTAGATGCTGTCACCAGGGTTCAGCACCATTACTTTTTCCTCGATGGTCACTTCCAGCGAACCTTCCAACACGTAGTCGTACTCCTGGCCGTCGTGCCCGTTCTTATGTGGTTTCTCACCGTTGGGCAACGGGTCCACCTGCACCATGAAGGGGTTCACCTTTCTGTCCTTGAAGCCTACGGCGAGGCTCTGGTACTTGTACTGGTTGTTGCGCTCTATCTCCGGACCTTGTCCAGAGCGGGTCACATAATATCCCTTCATGCGTGCTTCCTCTCCGAAGAGCAGCACGTCGAGGGCGATGCCATATTTTTTGGAAATCTTGGAGAGGCGATACACCGATGGGTCTGCCTCGCCCGATTCTATCTTGAGGTAATGGTCGAGACTGATGTCGCAAAGCTCTGCTACTTCCTCTGCCGGAATGTCGAGAACCTCGCGAAGCCCTTTCAGTCGTTCGCCGATTTGCTTGATTGCTTCATCCATAATCAGTTGTTTTTAGTTGTTTGGCTACAAAAGTACGCTTTTTTATTGATATGTGCAAGAAATGTGACAACAAAAGGTTAAACTTGATATAAATATAAGAAGGTGGCGTGAGTGACGTTTCCGCCCTTTAACTTTTGTTTGCATACATTGCGTGCAAGATTTTGTTGCGAACGGCATTTAAATAACATACAAATAATAAAACGTATAAACAAAAACAATGAGAACAAAGAACATTTTGAAGTCAATGGTTGTGGCAGCTGCATGCCTCGGTACAATGGTTTTCTCCTCATGCAGTATATCGGAGAAGACTGTCAGTTACAAGGAAGCCCTGCGCTATTTCGTGAAGAATGATGTCAAGGAATATTCCCCTCGTATCATCACCAGCGAGGCGGAGTTCACCCGATACTTCGGTATGGCTACAGTGATGGGCGAGGGAGGAATGCCTACGCCGGTCAACTTCGACAAGGAGAACGTCATCGCCATCATCCTGCCTGAAACTAATAAGGACACGGAGATCAAAATCGAGAGCATCAAGAAACAAGGCGAAAAAATGATGGTGAACTACAAGGTCATTACTTCTGGTTCCCCAAGATCTTACTCCACCGTGCCTTGTCAATTGTTGAAGGTTGGCAAGAAGTATGGAGATAACGTGGAGTTCGTCAAGGTACCAAGCACGCTCTAAGGCAATCCATCAAAGGTATTTTTTTAGAGCCCACCTATATCCTTCGGAACTAAGAGTGGTCAACTAAAATAGTTAAACCACATGAAAATCTTTTTGTCTCTATAATAAATCTCCGTTCCGTTGTTAGGAATGTGTGTTCCGTACTACGGAACGGCCGTTCCAAACTTGCGAATGTGCATTCCGTAGTACGGAACGGAGATTTCTAAGCTCTTCAAAAGTCCTTCCGCTGTGGCAATGTCCATGACTCCTGCCCCGATGACAAAAATTCTCATAGTTCTAAATCTTTACTTTCATTCTGAAATCTGTTGCAAATTTACATATTTATTATGGTATAAGTAAACATTGTGGTGGTAAATGGCAGGAATAGGTGTGAGAATGTTAATTATTTGGCAAGGTTGGACGAAAAAAGTGCTAGCCTTTGCCTTAATACGAAAGAATGTGTTATCTTTGCAGCGGTTTAACACAAATGATTAAGGTATGAAGATTGTAAAGTTCTTGAAGGATTGGTCTTTGCCAGTGTCCATGGCGCTCGGCACCATCATCTATTTCGTTTTTGCTTACGTCCCTGTGTTGCAGCCTGTGAGCGACTGGTTCACCCCCGTGAGCCGACCGATACTGCCGTCGTGTATGTTCCTGATACTCTTCGTGGTGTTCTGTAAGGTGGATTTCACGAAGCTCAGACCCGTGAAGTGGCACTTCTGGGTGGCTGTGCAACAAGTAGTGTTTGTGTTGGCAGTACTGGGACTGATACTTGTGTTCCGCCTGCAAGGTGAACCGTTGATGCTGATGGAGGCTCTGTTGGTATGCATCATCGGACCTTGTGCCGCAGCCAGTTCGGTGGTCACGGCGAAGTTGGGCGGTAGCATGGAGCAGATGACCACCTACACATTCATCTCCAACTTCATCACTGCCGTGATGATACCGCTCTGCTTTCCCTTGATCGAGAAGGGCGGTCACATGACTTTCTTCTCCGCCTTCATCAGCATCCTCTATCAGGTGAGCATCGTGCTTGTGGTGCCGATGGGCTTGGCTTTCATCGTGAAACATTGTTTCCATCGTCTCCATCGCCGCATCATCAGCATCAAGGACTTGGGGTTCTATCTTTGGGACGGTTCGCTCATCCTGGTGGCTGGCACCACGATGCGCAACATCATGCACGCCGATACCTCTCTCACCTTCATCGGCGTGATTGCCGTTTTGTCGCTACTGCTCTGTATCGTGCAGTTTGCTACAGGTCGTTTCATAGGTCATTACTTCGATACCACGGTGGAGTCGGGCCAGGCACTGGGGCAGAAGAACACGCCTTTCGCCATCTGGGCCGCCACAGCTTACCTCAATCCTTTGTCAACGGTAGGGCCTGGTTGCTACGTGCTCTGGCAGAACCTTATCAACTCATTCGAACTTTGGCATTATCAGAAGAAGCAGGTGCAGGGGAAATAGCCTCTTGCTTTCTTCTGCTCTACGATAGAACAAGTCTTATATGTTCTGTTGTTCGTGAACCCCAGCATATAGGTTCTTTGCAGGAATAATAAAGGCGTTGGAAAGGGTAATGCCTCTTTCCAACGCCTTTGTTATATGATAGGGGATAAAAGCCTTATGCTAACGTCGGAGTGTGATTACTTCACGACGAACTTCTTGCCGTTCTGGATGTAGATGCCTGCGGATGGGGGTGCTACCTTGCGCCCGGAGAGGTCGTAGATAGGAGCGGTCTTGGCAGCCTTGGCAGCAGTAGGGGCAGCGATGCCATTGAGTGTACCCCAAAGGAATGACAAGTAACCAGTGTGGATAACTGAATAGTTTGTGTCATAGTCTTTGCAATAAATGTACATTTCGCCACCATCCTTGTCGCCAGAAAATGTGGCATAGCCTTTTGTTGTGTCCAGCCATGCACAAGAGTTGTTTGGATAAATGTTGTAGAAGTAGGCTCCGGAATAACCAGTATATTGAGTACCATTGGTGATGGTAATATAGCCGTCTTTCACCTTGAACTTGATGGAGTTAGGTGAAGCATACGCATAGTCGCACTTCAAGATGTAGTCGTAATCCTCGCACCCAGAATACTTGGAGAGGGTCGTGCTGCCTGTGTGGTAATACTCATATTCTGTCCAATCATCGTTGATGGCATTACTATAGGAAATGATACCTTCCGCAGTCCAGTCCTTGGTGATGTCTGTCTTTGCCAACTTCAATTCCGCATCATCTGAAATATAGTTGGTTTCACTATACCAAGCACCGAAGTCATACACCTCGATACCGCCGTTTTCGGTGAATTCTGCTACGACATTGCC
The DNA here is from genome assembly GCA_963628185.1 of Waltera intestinalis. Classification (GTDB taxonomy): domain Bacteria; phylum Bacteroidota; class Bacteroidia; order Bacteroidales; family Bacteroidaceae; genus Prevotella. The sequence goes on from CAVGEN010000118.1 coordinate 4,018, forward strand.
TGTGCCGTCAGGTGTTTTGGAAGAGGCGAAAGTTGCCCATGACACAAGTCCCGGAGCGATAGTGATGGTCTTCTCGTTAAGGTCAACGGTACCTATCAGGGTAGAGCCGAAGTTGAGTAAGTTGGTAATAGTCACAGTACCATCGCTGTTCTTGTCGATTTCTACATAGTAGGACTTCTTCGACATGTCGGCGGCTGAAGTGTAATCGGTGACCGACTCTGTGCCAGTTGCCTTGACGGAGTAAACACCCACCAAGTCATCCACTGACTCTACTGTTGCGTGACCCATGAGGCAGCAGAGCACTGCCATAAAAGCTAATGTAAATCTTTTCATACGCGTAAACATTTAATAGTTTAACATCTTGTTATCTGAATCTCTCTTATTATTTCTTTAAATCCCTATATAGGGTGACTGTATTACCAGACACCATATATAGTGGCATAGTCGGTGATGGCTTTGGCATCTACAGTGGCATCTACATAAGCATACAAGTAGATGTAGTTCTGTGTGCAGTCTATCCATGAATAAGGATAATAACTGTAGCCGCCATACCAAAACAGATAATTGAAGGTGACGTTTCCTACGCTCCAATTATAGACATCGCTGCCGTCTTCAGCAGAATGCCATGGATAGTGCATTTTGTAGGTGGAGTAGTCGAACGAAGCCACGCCCTGACCGTTGACAGGTACGATTTCGCCTTGCCAGGTCGATTCGTTGTCTGGGTCGAATTTCCCGGCAGTGGAATGGGTATCATCGATGGTGAATTGCATAGATACGCCTGTGCCCAGAAAGTCGGTGAAGTAAAATTGGTTGACACCGTCCAGCTGGTACATGTCAGAATAGGTGGAAGGCAGTTTGTCATTGCCATAATAGTAGAAATTGACGTTCTCCTTCACTTTCTTCCACTGCGATACGACGACGGTGCCGCTAAATGTCGTTCCTCCGTCTTGTATGGCGTAGTGGTCGGCGGCGGACTCTCCGATGGCCAACTTGAAGCAGTATTGTCTTTTCTTTGTCAAGTTCTTGGTTTCGATGGTCAGCGTCTGTGTCTTCTCTCCAGCCTCGAAGGAAACGCTTTCTGGCACCTTGATGGCGGTGGTGTCCTCGCTCACGAGGGTGATAGGTACCACCGCAGCTTTCGTTGTGTCGTTGCGTGATATGGAAATCTCGATGCTCTCTTCCTCGGGAGTCAGTATGAAGTTACTGCTATTGGAGTTGTCGAAGTAGGCTCCCACGGAACCTTCTGCAGTAGGAGTTCCTGGGGTGTATTTGTCATCGTCACTGCAAGAAGTGAGGGAGAAGGCAAGGCATACACCCACTATGCCTGCCGTGTATCTTAGAAATGAAAATTTCTTCATGTCTTTTGTTCTTTTATCATGTTAATATTCAGTCTGCGCCGTCACTGTGCTACTTGGGTCAGGGTTGAGGATGACTGCCTGGTTGTTATCGCGCTCGTAGTCGTAGATATAGTAGTTCAACCATGGTGCCACGTAGCCCTGCTTGGAGTTGATCTGGTAGCTCGATGGATAGTTGGAGTTGTCATAGTATCTCTTAATCTGAAGGGCGAGACGCTTGTTGTCGAAATATACCAGTCCCTCTCCCCAGAACTCGACACGTTTCTGGGTCATCAGCTCGGTGATGAATTCGTCCATATCGGTGGCATTGCACTGGTAGGTTTTCCTGGTGTAGCGGTAGTTGTTCATGAAGTTGTCCAAGGCTGTCTTTCCAGCTTCCAGTCCTGCGGTGTGCGCCTCTGCCTCGGCTGCGATGAAGTACATTTCCTCTACACGCATCAAAGGTATGTCGGTGAGCATACCAATCTCGTAGTTGTCGGCATTGCCGTACTTCAGGCGGAACTTTAGGCCGGCGTATGCTGGGAGATTCTTCCATTGGCTATCGTCGAGTATGGTGCTGTAGCCGTCTGGAATCTTGTCTGCTCCTGCATCAATAGGAGCCACCCATGTCTTCTTGCGCCAGTCATTGCGGTTGATTTTGTCGAATAAAGCCTTGTCGATGCCTCGGTAACTGTCAAAGTAGGGTGCCCATGAATATGTCTCCGACTCGGGTGCCATCCAGCAAGTCCATGTGTACCACTGGTATGAAATCATCTCCTTGCTGCCCGTGGTTGCTGCCCACATCCAAGCCTGGTTGGCGGTGTTGAAACCCGTCTGGCTGTTGTGCCATTGCGCTTGCGTCAGTGGAGAGTAGCCATCGCAAGCTATAGCTTTCTTGGCATACTCGTCGGCCTTGGCATAGCATTCGTTGGCTGTGGAGATTCCGAGTTTGTCATATCCGTCGTTGTCATCCTCGTGGGAAATCTGTGCGGTGAGGTCTTCTGGCGCCTTGTCGAAACGAGATGCCATTTCCAACCAGAGACGAGCCTTCAGACCGTAGATGACGCTGATGTCGGGTAGGTTCTTCGAAGTGCCGCGCTCGTAGTCGAAGAGGGCGGTCTCTGCCGTGTTCAAGTCGTTCATTATGAAACGATACATGGTGTAGAACGGTGCTCGTGGATTGTTTTTCGCCTCGTCCATGGTTGTCTTTTCCGTTACGATAGGCACCGTGAGACCCAATACCTTCTCTGCCTTACTGTCAAGGCTAAATCCTGTTTTCTTGTACTCGAACATACGGGCTAGGTCGAGGTAAGCCAAGGCTCTGTATGCCAGTGCCACTCCTGCGTATTCCTTGCCGTCATCGGTGGCAGAGTAGGTCTTCACCACTTGGTTGGCATTGGCTATCAAGTCGTAATAATAGGCATAGGTATAGAGAGGAAATACGGTGAGGTATGAGTTGTCGGCGATGTAATACAGAAAGTCGCCCGAAGTACCGTTGCCGCTTACTCCCAGCACGGGCTCGTCGCCTCCCAGTACGTCTCTCATCACCATTTGGCAAGGGTAGCCCCAGTCATATGCCACTTGGTCGCCGTTGTAGGTGAATTGGTCCACCATCATGGCGTTCAGACCATTGAGCATTCTCTGCGCTGGTTTGTCTGAGTTGGTCAACTGGGTTTCTGTGGCGTAGCCTGTCGGCATCTCCTCTTCGATACAGCCTTGCAACAGCGAGGCTGTGAATATCATGAATGGCAATACTGCCAGTTTCTTTATGTTCTTGTTCATATTCGTTTCCTTTCCTTTTGGGGGTTAGAACTGAAGTGTGATACCACCAGAGATGGTACGTGTGAATGAGTAGTTCTCTGTGCCAGGTGAACCTGTGGAGCTGGTACGTGGGTCAAGACCTTTACGCTTGGTCCATAGATACACGTTGTCGGCGGTGGCATAAATGCGGATTTTACTCATACCTAGACGTGCTGTGATCGACTTTGGCAAGGTATAGCCTAGACTGATGTTCTGAAGACTCAGCCAACTGCCATTGGTTAGGAATCGGTCGGAGCCAGAGGCAGCGTAGGTGTCACCAAATTGGAAACGAGGTATGTTGGAACTCTGGTTGTCTTCTGTCCATGCCTTCAGTATGTCCTTGTGGAAATTGTAACCCACGGAAGAACTGCTAGGGCATCCCATCAGGTTCTGGTATCCGTAGTCGAACACCTTGCCACCGACGGAGTATGAGAAGTTGACTGCCAGGTCGAAACCCTTCACGTTGAGCGTTGTTCCGAATCCACCATAGAGGTCTGGTGTCGGGTCTCCGCACGCATAATAGGTGGCTTCGGTGTAAGTGGTGGTTGTGGATGTGTTGCCGTCGGCATCGGTCACGTACCACATGGACTGTCCGTCGCTAGCTACGCCAGCATACTTGGGGAGTCGCCAGGTATAGATAGGCAGTCCCTCTCCGTAGAAACTGTAGGAGGATACATATCCTGAGTGTCCGTCAAGGGTCGCACTTTTGTTGGCTGGGTTTAGGGATACAATCTTGTTGCGGTAGTGTGTGGCGTTGGCGTTGATATTCCAGGTCAAGTCCTTGCTGCGAATCACGTCATAGGCGAGTGACAACTCGATACCCTTGTTCACCATGTCGCCCACGTTCTCGTATCTGCCGTCATAGCCGTATGACTTAGGGAAATACACATAGCTCAACATATCGGTGGTCTTGCGGTAGAAATATTCGATGCTACCATTCAGGCGGTTGTGGAACATCGCAAACTCCGCGCCTACGTTTACGTTGGTATTGGTTTCCCAAGTGATGTCTGGATTTCCTTTGGTTGAGATGGATACTGCCACCTCGCCATTGTTGTTACGTATCTCGTAGAGGTCACGGTATCGGTAGTCACCGATGCCGTCGTTGCCTTGTTGGCCGAACGAAGCCTTCAGCTTCAGTATGTCGAGCCATGACTTGGAGCTTTCCATCCATTTCTCTTTGCTGATAATCCATGCGCCGCCCAAGGAATAGAAGTTGCCCCAACGATGTGACGGTGCGAAGCGAGAGGAAGCATCGCGTCGGAAGGAAATCTGTCCGAAATACTTGCCGTCGTAGTCGTACATGCCACGGAAGAAGTAGCCCTCAGTGTTATATTTGCTTTGGCTGGATGTTCCTGAGACGTTCTTCACGGCACCACTCAATTCCTGGTTGTCGAAGTAAGAGAACATGCCTGTGCGTGATGCGCTGATGTCCTCGCTTACCGACTTGTTGTTCTCGTGTCCGAGGAGCAAGGTCATGTTGTGGTTGCCAAAGCTCTTGGAATAGTTGACCAATTGTTGGAAGTTGACAGCGTATGAGCGGTAATGTGTCTTGCCAACGTATCCTTCTGGATAGGTGGCGGAACTCCAGCCATAGAATGGTTGGGTGGTGGAGGTGTAGCGATACTCATAGTCGCTCACGGTACCGTTGAGGGTTACCTTTAATCCCTCGATGAATGTTGGGGTGATGTCGGCAAATCCTGTCAGCTGGAATGAGTTAGCTACGGTGTTGTTGGTTTGTATTTGGTCATCCTTCAGAGGATTTGTTTTTTTCTCGGCGACAGGGCGAGTGAGACCGGCGTTGGTGCCGTCACCATAGTCATACATCTTGCCATTTTTATCGGTCATGATGTTGCCATTGTCGTCTCTGATATAGACAGGATAGATTGGGGCGATACGGCTGGCGGCATAAAAGATGTTGTAGCCAGAGCCGGAGCCAGCTTGGTCGGTGATGGTGTGGGCATAGTTGACGTTACCGCCCACCTTCAGCCATTCGTTAGCTTTCAGGGTCGATTTGAGTCGTGCACTGTAACGTTTGATGCCAGACCCATAGGCGATACCTGGTTCGTCGAGGTAGCCTAACGACGCATACAACTGTGCTACATCGTTGCCGCCATTGATGTTGACGTTGTATTCTTGGCGTAGGGTGTGGCGTAGCGATTCGTCGAGCCAGTTGTCTGGGGTAATGGTGTATTTTTGTCCGTTGTATTCTATTATGTTGCCAAGTGTGGCATTAGGATTCAGTTTGCCGTTGTCGCCGATGAGGTACTGCCCGTCGGGTACGGAATAGCAAATGTAGCCCAAACCTCCATTGTTGGCGCTGGAACTACCCAAAGCCTCGTTGGCAGCTACGTGTGCGTTGTAAGGAGAGGTTCCGTTGGCTATCTTGTTGCGGTAGATTGCCGCATATTGCAATTCGTAGTATTGACCAGGGTCGCTGATCATGTCGTAGGTCTGTGAGGCACGGCTTGTGCTTCCCCACTTGGCATCAAGGGTCACGACGGTCTTGCCTTTCTGAGGGTTCTTGGTGGTCACCATGATGACACCGTTGGCACCGCGCGCGCCGTAGAGGGCATTGGAGGCTGCATCCTTCAAAACTGTGATGCTTGCTACGTCGCTAGGGTTGATGTCGTTCCACGAACCTGCGAAGGGGGCGCCGTCGACTATAATAAGAGGTGTTTGGCTGGCATTGATGGAACTGATACCGCGAATCAGAAATGATGGTGATGCGGATGGGTCGCCAGAGCTTTTATACATCTGCACACCTGCTACCTGACCTTCCAAGGCATCGGCTACGTTGTTGACCTGACGGTTGGAGATGGCGGTGGCATCTACCACGCCTGCCGAACCCGTGAATGATGACTTCTTCTGCTCGCCGTATGCTACGACGATGACCTCGTCAAGCTGTCGGTCTTGCGAGTGGAGGCTCACCTTCATCCCGGGGGCTGCCTTCATGGTCTGTGAGTCCATGCCCAGGTAGTTGATGACGATGATGTCGCCTCGTTTTGCGGCGGGGAGCGTGAAGTTGCCGTCGGTGTCGGTCACTGTTCCCGTCTTGGTGCCCTTGATTTGTACTTGGGCTCCGATGACGGGATCTCCGTTTTCATCGATGACTTGTCCGCCAACAATGGTAGGCGACTGTGCCATCATCTGTCCTGATGCTGCGAGCATCATGGATGCCATAAAAACCTTTAATTTCATATCTCTCTTGTTTTGTCTTTATACGATACTTTCTTTTATTGGGGCTATGTTATCCGCACACTAGCTCTAATACCTTTCTGTTATTGGCTGCAAAGTTATGCTTTTTCTTTTGTATAACCAAACATTTGCCATGAAAAGTTGTGTAATGGCATCATTTTGTTGTTTCTTTGCGGTGTTTGTGGTCAAAATGCTATGCGTTGTTACATCGCGGTGCTATGAAAAACGCTCCATCCAATCCTTCCATAGGGAGAATCAGACGAAGCGTTTCTGTTATGTCAATCTATTCCTTGTAATTTCAGACTATAGTTCGCCAAGCACGGTCTCCAAGCGACCGATGAAGTCATCTACGTTCTCCTTGGTGAGTACCAATGGGGGGAGAATACGGAGGATATTCGTGCCAGCGCAACCTGTGAAGCAGTGCTGCTCGTGGATGAGTTTGCTACGAACTTCCTTGTGGGGGATGTCGAGTACGGCTCCCACCATCAGACCGCGGCCGCGCACCTCGGTGATGTGGCTGTTGCGCTTCTGCAACTCCTTCAACTGCCCGATGAGATATTCGCCCACTTCATGCACATTCTCCACGATGTCCTCCTGCTCGAACACGTCGAGCACAGCGAGGGCTGCGGTGCAGGCGAGATGGTTGCCACCGAAGGTAGTGCCGAGCTGACCGTATATGGGCTTGAATTCGGGCGAAATCAATACGCCGCCCATGGGGAAGCCGTTGCCGATGCCCTTTGCCACGGTGATGATGTCGG
>CAVGEN010000119.1:0-10959 GCA_963628185.1 Waltera intestinalis
TTAGAATGGGTTACTTTTTCTTTTCTTCTAACATGAATAGTCAAAAATCATAACTATTGGTACAGAATATGAATGAAGATTACAAGGTCGCAACACGGAATGGTCATGAATCTCAGGATATGTACAATCCTGAGACGAATAACTTGGACATACGTTCGAATGGGCTTTACCCTTCGAATGTGTTGAGCAATCTGTGCAGCAATGGCTTCCGTTTCGATGGGATGGTATGTGGCAGCATGGAGGGATTCTTGCAATCGTTGAAGAGGCAAGACCTTGACAAACAACGCCAGATATGCAGCATGAAGGGAGGCAATGCCCGAAAGATGAGTGTTATCTTGGCAGACTGACCAAATCATGTGGTGGAAAGGACATGCCATCGACCGACAAGGTAAGGAGTTTCATACTTTGGTACGGAAGGCGTATCAGGCAATGTTTGACCAAAGTGAGCGTTTTCGTGCTGCGTTGATGCAAACAAGGGGAATGACGCTTGTACACTCGGAAGGTGAGACTTCTCCATTCAAGACTATATTGACCTCGCAGGAATTTTGTGGCATACTTATGGAATTGCGTGATAGCTATGACCAACGTGATAAGACGCAGGAACTGAAGGATAAGTCGATAGGTGGAATACCTTGGAGTGAGATGAGTATGCAATAATAGAGTGGCTAATTTTGTCCTTGCAGGCAAAAAGAAACTCTTATTTCTTTTGTAGGTCTTATTATTTTTTGTAACTTTGCCCAAAATATCAAAATAGAGGCAAAATGAAATATCCTATAGGAATACAGAACTTCGAGAAAATCATAAAGGGAGGCTATGTTTATGTTGACAAGACAGCCTTGGTTTATGAGTTGGTTGATAATGGTAGCATATACTTTCTGAGTCGCCCTCGGCGATTTGGAAAGTCTCTCCTTGTGTCAACTTTGGAATGTTATTTCCAAGGTAAGAAGGAATTGTTCCAAGGATTGGCTATTGATGCTTTGGAGACGGAGTGGAAGCAATATCCTGTGTTTCATATAGATTTCAATGGCAAGGATTTCACAAAGGAAGGAATGCTGGAAAAGACATTAGAGGAGTTTGTTGAGCGGCAAGAGTCCATCTATGGTAAAGATCCTATAGCTTCGACTTTGGGCAGTCGTTTTATCAGTGTAATGAAAGCTGCTCATGATAAAACAGGACTTCCTGTTGTTGTCTTGGTTGATGAGTATGATAAGCCTTTGCTGGATGTCTTAGACCAGGAGTTATATACTGTGGTAGATGGATATGAAAGAAAGTTGGAAGATAGGCATCGTGAGATATTAAAGGGATTTTATGGCACCTTTAAGGTCGCTGACCAAGATTTGAAATTTGTCTTGTTGACTGGTGTTTCCAAATTTTCTCAGTTGAGTGTATTCAGTGGCTTCAACCAACCTGATGACATCAGTTTAGACGAACGCTATGAGGCTCTTTGTGGTATCACCAAAGATGAGTTATATACTATTTTCGATGAACAAATCAAGGCGATGGCTGTGAAATATAAGGTTTCGGAAGAAGAGATGAAGTATCGGCTTAAGCGCAAGTTTGATGGCTATCACTTCAGTCCGAATATGCTTGACATCTATAATCCGTTTAGCATCTTAAATTCGTTAAGCAAGAAAATGTTGAGTGACTTCTGGTTTCGTACTGGCACTCCTACTTATTTGGTGCATTTGTTGAACCATTCCGATGAGAATCTCTGTGAGATAACAGGAAAGTATTACCCGACGAGTAGTTTCATTGACTATCGTGCCGATGTGGAGGCTCCACTGCCGATGATTTATCAGAGTGGTTATCTTACTATCAAGGCATGGGATATGGATACCGACTCTTACCTCTTGGATTTTCCTAATGACGAAGTGAAGAATGGATTTTTGACGTTGGTGGCGACAAGTTACCTGAAGCCTAAGGAACCAACAGACGCTTGGGTGGTGCAAGTTGTGAATACTTTAAAAGTGGGTGATTGTGACAAATTGGAAAAATTGCTTACCTCTTTTTTTGCTAGTATTCCCTATAGCCAACGCCGCAAGGATGACGAGCGAGAGAAGGAGCGTTATTTCCAATATACTTTCTATTTGGTGATTCGTATGATAAGCTGCTTCACGGTATTGGTTGAGAAGGAACAGAGTGAGGGGCGAGTCGATTGTGTTGTGGAAACTCCTAGATTTGTTTATATCTTCGAGTTCAAGCGAGATGGCTCTGCCATTGATGCCTTGGAGCAAATCAAGGCGAAGGGGTATGCTCGTGAGTATATGGCAGATTCTAGGACTATCTATCAAATAGGCTGCAATTTCTCCTCGAAGACTGGTACGATAGATGGTTGGAAACTTGAGAAAAAGGATGAGGTGAAGTAAATTTACCTCAGCATCTTCCCTTTCCCAAAGATATAAGCCAACTTGGTCTTCTCCATCATCTTGGCAATGGCTAGGCTGCCAATGATGGCTAGGCTGATCGTGATGACAGCCATGAGAATCTCAGTCTTGTCGAAGGTAAGGAGGGAATGGTAGAATTTCGCCAGCATCGTGAAGATGGGGTGGAAGAGGTAGATAGGGAGTGTGTTCCTGCCTATATATAATAAGGTATTCTTGGCATGATGTGCCAAGGATTTTTTGTTTGCTATCTTGGTTATGACTTGGCTGAGCCACAAGAAAGTGGAGATGCAGCACCAGCAAGAGAACAATACCGCTAGATTCCCCCAACCATACTGGTTTTCCCGATAGAGGATGAATGCCCAGAGGGGGATGGCGAATGGAGAAGGGTGGAATAGTTTGCCGAAGTCGATGTGGCTCTGACGAATCACAATTCCTGCGAAATAATAGGCGGCCGCCGTGATATTGAGGGCTGGTGTCTTGGCTGCCAAAACGAATAGTAGGGCAAGGAGGAAGAGGCGTGTTGTCAACGAAAACGTCTTGCCTTTTGGATATTTTGTGGCAAGATGTTCGCATCCCTTGAAACAGGCATAGTAGAGTATGCCACAGATAATCATCGTCTGGATAAACCAGTAGGGACCGATGGAGGTGACGAATATCTTTTGGGTTATTGCTGCTAGCGATAGTTCGGTAATGCCGTCTCTTACGGGCAAGAAATAAGACAGGACGCAGAATCCTGTTACCATGATGACGTATGGCAGGGCGAGGCAAAGGAGATATTTGCCATATTCGCGGATGCTCTTCTCTATGTTGACGAGATAACCTGTGATGATAAGGAATGTAGGCATCATAAACGACAAGATGCCTGCCTTCAGATGAGGGTAGGCGTTGCCAAAGCTGACGATATGGATGAGTATCATCAGGATGATGAGGAGGGCACGGATAAAGTCTAAGTCTGTATTTCTCTTCATGATGTCTTATGTTGTCTTTGGGTGAAGAAGCCTAGTCTCTGAATGGTTTGTAGTGTGCTTGGTCGGCAAAGGCAAGCATCTCCTTGTCGCCACGGCTATCTCCAAAGGCTTCGATATGATAACGCCTTCTGTCGAATGGTAGGTATGCAGATTCTTTTCTTTCTTTTTGTGAGATGGAAGCCATTGCTTCTTTGATGCGTCGCACTTTTTCTTCGCCATAGCAGTTGCTGGTCTTGAACCGTCCGGTCACCTTGCCGTTTATAACTTCTATTTGCGTTCCGATGACTTCTACGTTGGCTAGCATCTGAAAGGCAAAGAAGGGGCGGACCCAGTTGTCGATGCTGGCACTGACGATGAAGACTCGTTCGTGGTTGCGCTGTGCTTCTTGGATTCTGTGGATGCCGTCGAAACGAAGAAGGTAGAGATTCCTGGAAGCAAAGTACATGCAACATTCTTCAAATTCCTCTATTGTCATTCCACCGAAGAAATGCTTGAAGATGAGTTGCTTTGCCTTCCAGTTGGGATAAAGGTGGAGTTTCATCAATACCAGTATCGGACTGTATAGCAAGAAACCCATGAGAAAGCGGGGGATTCCCCATGTGTATTTGATAAACTCTATCAGGGTATCCTTCTTGGTCAGCGTTCCGTCGAAGTCGAAACAGTATATTTTTTCTTTCTTCATTTTTATGTTGTTAGATGGGTGTCTTTATACGATGTAGATGATAAACAGGAAGGAGATAATCCATCCCAATACGATAAACTGGGTGAAGCGGTCACGCAGAAGTACCTTGGTCGGGTCGCCACTCTGTTGGTCAACCACCGCTATCTGTATGTATCGGAGTAATCCCACGAGCACAAAGACGGTGGTAAGGTAGAGGTTGTCGGTGTGGAAACGTTCGATGACCTCGGGGCTGACAGTGTACATGATGTAACAAACCAAGGTGACGGAGGCGGTGATGGTGATGGCTTGGTTGATGAAGGTGAGGTTGTAGCGACTCGTGTTTTTGCGAGGGGCCTCGCCGGTCTTCTCCATTCTCAACACATCGTCGCGTCGTTTGGCAAAGCTCATGAAGAGGGTGATGAGGAAGGTCATTAGTACTATCCATTTGCTCAGTACTACTCCCGTGGCTGTGCCTCCAGCCAAGAGGCGGAGCACAAAACCGAAAGCTACAATGCACACGTCGATGATGGCGTACTGCTTGAACTTGGCGCAATAGCTGAGGTTCAGGCACCAATAGAAGAGGATGATGCCTGCGGTCTCCCATGTGCCGAGCAAACGACTGATGCCCATGGAGAGGAGGAACATCAAGAACATGAGTCCATAGGCTTGTTTGATGGTTACAGCTCCTGAAGCTATCGGGCGATGGCACTTCACTGGGTGACGGCGGTCTGCCTCCACGTCGTAGATGTCATTGAAGCAATAGATGCTGGAGGCGGCGAAGCTATAGGCGAAGAAGGTGATGATGCCTGCTGCCAAGGCTTCGACATGGAATAACTCGCCACCAAAAAAGAGGGGTACGAACACAAAACCGTTTTTGATCCATTGTTTCGGACGGATCAGGCGCATGAGAGCAGCAAATCCTCTACTGTCTTTTTCTATGTTGTCTATTTCTTTCATACTTTTAGCATTTTAGAGAGTTCTTTTGAAATCCATCCGACAGTTTTCGCCAAAATCCAGGAGGCAGGCAGGGTAATGGCGATACATGTGAGGAAGGTAGGCCAATAGCCCCAATGCCATTTTTCGATATAGTCGAGTACAAAGTGGATGTGGATGAGGTATGCTTCCAGACTCAATGCTCCTACGAACATGAATGTCTTGTTGACCCATCTCGGGGTGCGGCGGAAGATGCGGTTGAGCAACAGGATGGTTGTCACCGTGAGCGGGATGTAGAGCATTCGCTCTAGAAAGAGGGGGAAAAGCCCGTGCTTCACTTGCTCCAGAAAAATGCTCGACAGGAGAGTCATCAAAAACATCATCCATATCATCCAGATGCTCGCTCCATCTAGTGTGTCCTTGCGCCGTACCATCTCGCCCATGTTGATGCCGATGAAGAAGATGGGCACCCGGCTCCAGAATATCTCCAGATGTCCTACGGCTTGATGGATGGGGGTGACATATTGTACGAGAATACACCACATAATCATGACCACTGGCAACCATTTGTAGATTGGGTGACGCTTGATAAGTTCCATGTAGGCAGGAGCGAAGAGATAGAGCATCATCGTGGCTGGGATGTACCAGAAGTTCAGTTCGTCGTGCAACCAAAAACCCCAGTTGATGGTGATTTCTCCGAAGAGATTTACCCAATCCCAAGTGCTCCCTCCATGGAAACGAGGGATATAGAAGAGGCAGGCAATGATGAACCAGGTTGGATAGATACGCAAGTAACGACGGATGAAGAAGCGTTTGGCATCGGGATTTTTCACCCATGAGAACCACAAGCCGATGCCACTGAGGAAGAGGAACATATCGACTCCCACATTGCCCATTCGGCGAAGTCCGTAGAATGCGTCTTCACGAGGCAATGACACGTGGAAAAGGATGATGAAGAGCATTGCCGCTCCCATCAACTCACCACGAAATCGGCTGATGTTCGCCAGTTCTATATCTTTTATCTTCATAGGTTAATATTTGGGGTTTGGTATCTTTTTCATCAGCCAGGAGAACAAGCAGGCGAGACAGATGCTCGACACGATGTAGAGGAGCAAGCCTGCGTACATGTCGCCTTGGCGGCTGACGGGGATGAATATTTTTCTGGTGATAGGATGGCATACGAAAAGAGCTGCCGATATGCCGCCCGTCCATTCCAAGACTTTGTTGGTGCTTGATAGCCAGTTGACTTCCGATAACACTTTTGCCGTCAATACACTTAGTAGGCAGATGAAGAGTGGTACGAATGTCCACCCCAGCATACTTCCGCTGAGGCTATAGATGATGGTGCAGCAGAAGATGATGCCGAAGAAATTGGTGACATTGCTGTGGAATGTCATGAGTATCTTCTCGCCGTATCGTGCATAAAGGATGCCCAAGCCGAATGGCAGCATGCCGCCCATGAAATTGTAGCGGTAACGGTTCATCGCCTCGCTCTCTGGATTGTCAAATCCCAAGGCTATCTGTATGGCCAGACAAATAGCCATCAGTCCTACCGTCCATCCCCAGTGGCGGCGATAGATGAGGAGGCGATAGACGATGTAGAGTTGCAACATCAGACCGAAGAACCAGAATGGGCCGGGCCAGATGATATGGTCGGGCTCCGGCAGGATGTTGTTGAACATGCCGAGCATCGCCACGATGTTGAGGAAATGGTAATGGTGGCTCCCAGGGGTGATGGCATCGAGCATCGTGAAGGCGACGAAACCGACTATCATCATCTTGAAAAGTTTCAGATAATGGTAGCGGATGAAGCGCATCGGCTCCCGCCAATTCCATATCGTCTTGCCGTTGATGTTGACAAAACGGGTGGCGGAGTCCAAATGTGGCTTTGCCTCATATTTCAGTACGAGTCCGTAGGCACTGAGGAATAGAAATACTGGCACGCCATAATGTCCGAAGAAGGAAATGAGATGGATTGGCATATTGAGGTCAGGGCTGGCCATCACTTGGTTGAGCCAGTCCACGTTGTGCTGAAAATACTGATATTCATTCTCTTTGACGATGGGGCCGAGCCAGTGGCAGTAGTTGTGCAGGAAAATGCCGATAATGGCAAGACCTCGCAATACGTTGCATTCCGAACGACTTAATGTTGGACTACTCATATTCTTTTCTCCTTTCTCTTTTTATTTCGTATTTTTCTTCTTTTGGATAGCTTTCTCTGCATCCTTCAGTCTTTGCTGTTTCTCCCTATCTGCGTCTCTCAGCTTGTCGTAGTCAACGGTATTTTTCAAGATGCGAGGGCGCATCTCGTCGTACTCAGGGCTGAGGATGTTGTACTTCGCATTATAGGTAGGCGTTTCGATACCTGCCAGATATAATAATAGGTGAGGGAGGGCATCGGTCATGTAGCGCTTGTCCTTTGCCTTGCGTATCTGTCGGTAGATGTCACGATGGGTGCGGATATACTTCTGTGAACAGTATATCCAGAAAGGTATCTCGAACTCATAATGAGCCAAAGGCCAGTCGATGGCGGAAGAGTGGTTGCGGCAGATGAAGCCACGGTTGCCCTCGTAACATTCCTCGCCATGGTCGGGCATGTAGATGACGATGGCATTCTTTTTCTGATAGCGTTTTACGATTTGCGCCACGATGGAGTCGTTGTAGAGGGTGGCATTGTCGTAGTGACTCAATACCTTACGCTGTTTGTCGGACAACTCCGGGCGTTTGTCCTCATAGCTGCTTGCCCAGAATTTACTTTGGTTGTGCTTGTAGCGAGTCTTGTAGTCCACATGTTGGCCCATCAGATGGAAGATGGTGAGGTTGTACTTGCAGCTATCTTCCTTAGCTTTCAGTCCGTTGTCGTAGTCGGCAAGAAGACCATCGTCCAACGGATGCAATTCTGTGTTGCGGCTGTCAAACTGATACTCGCTCAACTGTGGGTTGTTGAGGAAAAAACCGCCGCTGAAGTCATACACAGCCTCCTTGGCTTGTGGCAGGAACTCATTGGTGATAAAGGTGACGTGGTAGCCTGCCTTGCGGAATAGCTCTGGAAAGAGGGGATAGTCGCACCATTCTCCCTTTTCGCCGATGACGTGGGTGGAGAAAACATTCTTGAAGACGAAACTTGTGAGGTTCCAGCAGGTGATGACATCGGAGAACTTGGTCAGTTTTTTGCTCTTCTCCAATGCCACTTGTCTTGGGGTCGTCTCCATGAAATAGCCATACTGTTGTGAATGGTGCCTGCCATAGCTCTCGCCGATGATGAGAACGATGTTGGGGGAACGGAAAGAGCAACTTTCCACCTGTACCTTGTCGGCGGCATGGATGAGTTGGGTAATCTGTTGGGCAGCCAACTTGTTGGCATAGACGCTGAAAGCCAGTCGGTAGATGGGCATGTAGAGTTTGGCGCAGTCCTTTTCTGTCAAAGTATGTTCCACCTCTCCGATGGTCTTGCCTGTCATCAGCTTGTGGGTGGCCTGCTTGTTGTGCCATGAGGTGCAAGCACTCCAGATGAAGAGGGCGATGCAAGTCATGCCTAGGACTTGTGGAGCTAATTCCCCTAGCAACTCGATACGATCTGCAAGCCATCTGTACAATGGTTTGCAGAAAGAGGTGAGCAAGACGGAAACTTTCCAAATGAAATGGCGGAATCGACGGAATGCTGTCATGATTTGTACAATGATGAGCAGCAATACCCAGCCCACACTGCTGAAGATGACATCCGACGACAGACAGGCGGCAATGAAGTTGCTGGCCTCATTGCTGTTGGTTTCTCCCACCAGCATCAGCATGGAGGGATTGAGCGTCGATCCGAAGTTGACGAAGCAATATATGTCGGCGATGGCTGTGGCATACAGTGCGAAGTAGAGCACCCCTCTTAGCCAGAAGCGTATTTTCTTGGGGATGAATGCCAAGAGGGCACACAGGATGTAGAGGTCGAAGAATAGCTCTAGGTATAGGTTGTCATACACCTCGTGTCGTTTGGGAAGTGTGACAAAAGCCGTGAGCACTCCGAGGATATACATGAATGCAAAGAAGTTGGCGTTATGTCGGATAGGAACGAAAGCCAAGTTCAAGCACTTCGTTATGTATTTCAGACCGTTCATTTCTATTGTTTTTGGTTTGTGGTGTGAGCGTAATAATTGGTGACTTTTTGCTCGATGCTCAAAGGAACCATGCCCGTGATACTCTTTCCTTCTGCTATGTGGCGTCGAATCTCCGTGCTGCTGATGTTGAGCAAGGGTGTCTCTACGATGGTCACTCCCTCTGGTACATTTCTGATGTCGGAGCCTTGGCGGGGATAGACCACGATGGGGTAGTGGGCGAGGATGTCGTCGTGGTGATACCACTTGTCGAAGGCTGCCCAGTTGTCTCCACCTATCAATAAGGTGAAGGCTATGTCGGGATAATCCAGGGTTATCGCTTGTAGAGTATGCCAGGTGTAAGAAGGCTTCGGTAGATGAAACTCATAGTCGCAGGCTCGCAACTGCGGTTCGTTCTCCAACGCCTTCTCTACCAACTCCAGGCGCAAGTTGTCGTCGAGTAAGTCGGTGGCAGCTTGCTTGAAGGGGTTCATGGGAGAGACCATAAACCACACCTCGTCCAACCCTATTTTCTCGCAAAGGCTCTTTGCCAAGGCGATGTGCCCGATATGGATGGGGTTGAAGCTTCCCCCGAAGATTCCGACGTTCATGATAAAAAGTCGCTTACGAGTTTATATACCTCTTGTTCTGCCTTCTCCAAGTCATCGTTTACTACGACGTGGTCGAACTGAGGGGCGAAAGTCAACTCATAGCTGGCCTTGGCAAGTCGCTGCTCGATGACTTCTGGCGCATCGGTGCCACGGCCGTTGAGACGACGGCGCAATTCCTCTACCGAAGGAGGCTGTACGAAGATGCTGAGGGCACGTTCGCCGTAGAACTTCTTGATGTTGACACCGCCCTTGACATCGACATCAAAGATAACGGACTCGCCGGCGTTCAACTGGTTTTCCACCTGTGACTTCAATGTGCCGTAGAAACGGTCTTGATATACTTCCTCGTATTCCAAGAACTCGTTGCTCTCTATCTTAGCCTTGAACTCCTCGGGAGTCAAGAAGAAATATTCCACACCGTTTTTCTCAGTGCCACGAGGGGCACGGGAGGTACAACTGATGGAGAAAGCCAACTTGAGTTCCGGGTGTTCCTTCATCAACCAATTCACTATTGTGCTCTTTCCACTACCTGATGGAGCACTGAATATCAACAAACCATTTTTCATGTAAAATAATTCTTTATTGTAATGTTGCCGCAAAGGTACAAAAAGTAATTAAGAATACCAAATTATAGCATGAATAGTTTTTGTTTTAGGTATTTCTTGCTATCTCAAAAGCAATTGGATGTATGGTGACGGCTCTATGGATAAAAGTGCATTTTTTCCTAAAAAACAGTCCTTTTGGGTGGAAAATCTGTTTTTAGTGAAAAGTGGTGAAAACTTTTTTCTGCTTGAATTTTAGCCTGTTATGGACTTGTGAGTGGAAAATCTGAAAATGTGCCGCAAAAAAGTGAATTAAAAATTTTGCGTGCAAAAAATCTTTCTTTACTTTTGCAAACGAACAATCAAAAATGATATGATGAAAAGAATAATGTTAATGATTTGCCTTAACCTTATCACAGGGATAATGTTGGCAGCTAATGTGGGGGGCAAGCTCCTGTGTGTGCAACTTATGAGCAACCGTCAAAGTATTTACCGCCTAAGCAACGTACACCTGCAGCACCTATCAAGTTTATGCAAGAAGGGCGTTTGCTTGTGTTTTCTTCTGATTATATTGGGAGCGAAGTCATGTTGTATGATGGAGAAATGTTACTTTATTCGGTAACGATAGGGATAGATGGTTGTGTGTTGATTCCTGATGACATCAATGGAGAGGTAGATTTGCTTCTTGTCAAAGATGAAAGATACTACCATGTCAAAGTAGAATTATAGAGTTTTGAGTAATGAATGTGTATGAAAGAAAAGAGTAAACGTATCCTAT